>JAQBPE010000370.1 GCA_028287685.1 Cyanobacteria bacterium RYN_339
GGCGGCGGCATCAAGGGCGGCCACTACCACTCGCAGTGCAACGAGTCCTACTTCACCCACACGGCGGGCCTCCAGGTGGTCGTGCCCTCCACGCCGGAAGACGCCAAGGGCCTGCTCGCGAGTGCCATCCGCGGTAACGACCCGGTCATCTTCATGGAGCCCAAGCGCGTGTACCGTGCCGCCAAGGGCGAGGTGCCGGAGGGCGACTACCTGATCCCGCTGGGCAAGGCCAAGACCCTGCGCACCGGCTCGCAGGTCACGATCCTGACCTACGGCGCCGTGGCCCACACCGTCATGGAGGCGATGACCGCCGCGGAGGCCGCGGGCTTCGACCCCGAGGTGCTGGACCTGCGCACGCTGATCCCGTTGGACATCGACGCGATCCTGGCCTCCGTCGAGAAGACGGGCCGCTGCATCATCGTGCACGAAGCGCCGCGCACCAGCGGCTTCGGCGCGGAGCTGAGCGCCCTGGTCACGGAGAAAGCCTTCCTGTTCCTCGAAGCCCCCGTCCTGCGCGTGACGGGCTTCGACACCCCCTTCCCCTACACCCTGGAGCACGAGTACCTGCCGGACGTCCCGCGCATCATGCAGGCCATCGCGCAGACCGTCCGTGTCTAAGGAGCCCCCATGAGCCACGTCACCGTTGTCCAGACCAAGCCCGGCGAGTTCGAGTTCCGCCTGCCCGACATCGGCGAGGGCGTCGTGGAGGGCGAGGTGGTCAAGTGGCTCGCCGCCGAAGGCGACAACGTGGTGGAAGACCAGCCGATCGTCGAGATCATGACCGACAAGGCCACGGTCGAGATCCCCAGCCCCAAGACCGGCAAGATCCTCAAGCGCTTCTGGCAAGAAGGCCAGGTCTGCCCCGTCGGCCAGGCCTTGGTGCTGATCGCGGCCGAAGGCGGCCCCGGCGCGGAGCAAATCGCCCCGGCCGTCGCGGCCACGGACAGCAACCCCGGCGCCAAGGCTGAGCCCGTCTCGGCTGCCGCCGCCGCCCCGGCCGCGGCCGCCCCGCCAGCCAACGGCCAGAAGGCCCTGGCCGCCCCCGCCACCCGCAAGCTGGCGCGTGACCTCGGCGTGAACATCCACAACGTGGGCGGCACCGGCCCCCATGGCCGCGTGACCAAGGAAGACGTGCACCTACACGCCGAAGGCGGCCGCCCGGAAACCGTCGCCGCCAAGCCCGCCGCCGCGCCGCTGCAAGTCAGCGGTGAGGTGGAGCGCATCCCCCTGCGCGGCCTGCGCAAGAAGATCGCGGAGAAGATGGTTCAGTCCGCCTTCACCGCGCCCCACGTCACCACCTTCGATGAGGTCGACATGACCGCGTTGGTGCAGCTGCGCGGACGGATGAAGGCCAAGGCGGAGGCGCAAGGCGCCAAGCTGAGCTACATGCCCTTCATCATGAAGGCCGTGATCGGTGCCCTGCGCCAATTCCCCATGTTCAACGCCAGCCTGGACGAGGCCACCAACGAGGTGGTCGTGCGCAAGGACCTGCACCTGGGTTTCGCGGCGGCGACGGACAACGGGTTGATGGTCCCCGTCATCAAGCACGCGGACCAGAAGTCGATCCTGCGCATCGCCAAGGACATGGGCGAAATCGCGGCGCGGACGCGCGATGGCAAGGCCACCAAAGACGAGCTGACGGGCTCGACGTTCACGATTTCGAACGTCGGGTCGATCGGCGGCCTGTTCGCGACGCCGATCATCAACTACCCGGAGGTGGCGATCCTGGGCGTCAACACGATCAAGAAGCGCCCGGTCGAGTACAAGGGCGAGATCGTGCTGCGCGACATGATGTACCTGGGGCTCTCCTTCGACCACCGCGTGAACGACGGCGCGGAGGCCGTGCAGTTCCTCAACGCGGTGATCGGCTACCTGCAGGACCCCGAGACCCTGCTGCTGGAGATGTAGCGTGCGGTTGGCGGGGTTGGTTGCGGCCGCGGCGCTGGTAGCGGGCTGCTACCAGGACCCGGATCCGTTCCCGTATGGGATCACCAGCCTCGCGGTCTTGCCCGCCGACGTGCAGCCCGGCAGCAGCCTGGCCGGCCGCCTGGCGGGCGACCACCTGACGCAATTGCTGATGGAGCGTACGGTCTTCCGGGTGGTGGGCATCGACAGCACCAGCCGGATCCTGAACGCCCCGGAGGGCGTGGAGCTCTACCGGCGCTTCCGCTCGATGGCCAAGACCTCCGGCGTGATCGAGGGGCCGGTGGCGCGGACGATCGGCAACCGGTTGGGCGTGCAGGGCCTGCTTTACCCTCGCCTGGCGCTTGCGCTCAGCGGGCCCGTCAGTGGGAAGATGAGCCTGACGCTTACGGTCTACGAGGCCAACCAGGGCTTCCGCGTTTGGCAGGGCTACTCCCAGCGCGGCTTCGCCGGCAATCCCGGCGAGCCCGCGTTCAACAAGACGCTGGGCCAGCTGGTCGAAGACGTGGTCTCGCACATGCCGCGACCGGCAGGAGAAGGGCAATGAAGCGAGCCGTCATGATCCTGGCCTTGGCCGCGCTGGCCGGCTGCTGGCGCGAAATCGGCACGCGCTACGTGGACCCGGACTACCCGAACCAGCACGTGATCAAGCTGGCGGTCTTGCCGGTGATCAACCTGACGGAGCAGCCCCTGACGACCACCCTCGTCATGCAACACCTGGTCACGCAGCTCACGCGCGAGAAGAAGTACGACGTCCAGCCGATGGCGACCACCATGGCGCGCCTGCGCGCGGGTGGCGGCGCGGCGGCTTACTCGCAGCTGATGACGCGCGTGGGCGTGGGTGAAGACGGCCCGGCCCAGCTCTACAACCAGATCGCGCGGGACCTGGAGGTGGACGGCCTCTTCGAGGAGAAGATCACCGCCTTCCACCACTTCCGAGAAGACGGCATCGGCGCATCCAGCAACGGCAGCGCCAGCTACCAGCAGTTCCCCGTGACGGTGGTGGAGGTCAAGGCGCTGCTGTGGGGCGTCCACTCCGGCAACGTGCTGTGGCGCGACGAGGCCATGCAGCGCTACTACCACGAGCCCGCCGCCGCGCAGTCCTATGCCGTGCCGGTGGAGCAGGCCACCCGCCAGCTGTTGGACCGCTTCCCCACCAACGCCTGGGCGCCCAGCATCCCCGCGACGCCCACCCCGGTGCCGGCGCCCGTAACCAGCTACTACCCCTTCCCAACCCCCGCCGACCCGAACCCCTAGGAGATCTCGCTATGGAAACCAAGCAGTACGACGCCCTCGTGATCGGTGCCGGCCCCGGTGGCTACGTGGCGGCCATCCGCCTGGCCCAGCTGGGCCAGAAGACCCTGGTAGTGGACCGCGGCAACGTCGGCGGCGTTTGCCTGAACGTGGGCTGCATCCCTTCGAAGGCCATGATCAACGCGGCCAAGACCTTCGAGAAGACCAAGAGCGCCGAGACCATGGGCATCGTGGTCGAGAGCGTGCACGTGGACTTCCCCAAGCTGCAGGCCTGGAAGGACGGCGTGGTCAAGAAGCTGACGGGCGGCATCGCCCAGCTGCTCAAGGGCAACGGCGCGGACTACATGGCCGGCTCGGCACGCCTCACGGGCAAGCCCCAGGGCGGCAAGCACCGCGTGGAAGTGCAAACGGACGCCGGCAAGGTGATGATCGAGGCCAAGCACGTGGTGCTGGCCACGGGCTCGCGCCCGATCGAGATCCCCGGCTTCAAGTACGGCGGGCCGATCATGAGCTCGACGGAAGCGTTGGCGCTGCAAGCCGTGCCGGAGCGCCTGCTCGTCATCGGCGGCGGCTACATCGGGCTGGAGCTGGGCAGCGCTTACGCCAAGCTGGGCTCGGACGTGACGGTCGTGGAAGGCACCGACACGTTGTTGCCGGGCGTGGACCCGGATCTCGTGGCCGTGGTGGCTCGCAAGCTCAAGGCCAAGGGCGTGAAGGTCCACACCAAGGCCAAGGCGCTGAGCGCGGAGGTCGTGGGCGACAAGGTGCGCGTGAAGATCGAGCTGGACGGCAAGCCCGAGACGCTGGAAGTGGACCGCGTGTTGGTCACGGTGGGCCGCCGCCCCAACTCCGAGGACCTGGGGCTGGAAGCCGCGGGCGTCAACGTCGTGAAGGGCTTCGTCCCGGCAGACGCGCAGCAGCGCACCAACGTGCCCGGCCTCTATGCCATCGGCGACTTGGCCGGCCAGCCGATGCTCGCCCACAAGGCCTCCATGGAGGCCGAGGTCGTGGCGGAGGTGATCGCGGGCAAGCAGGCCGCCTTCGACGCCAAGGCCATCCCGGCCGTGATCTTCACCGACCCGGAGATCGCGACCGCAGGCATGACGCCCGCGGAAGCGCAAGCTTCGGGCCGCGAGGTGGCGGTCGGCAAGTTCCTGTTCGCCGCCTCCGGACGCGCCATGACCACCGGCGAGGCCGACGGCTTCGTGAAGGCGCTGGTTGACAAGCGCACGCATGAGATCTTGGGGTTCGGGATCGTGGGGCCCCAGGCGTCCGATCTGATCGCGGAGGCCACCCTCGCGCTGGAAATGGGCGCCTTCGTTGATGACATCAGCTTGACGATCCATGCACACCCCACGTTGCCGGAGGCCCTTCAAGAGGCTGTTAAGCACGCGGTCGGGGAGGCTGTGCACGCGCTCAACCAAGCGTCTCCAGCTGTAAAGAAATAAATCTTAGCTTGCCAGCTGCCCCATTTTTCGGTTACGCTTGGGTTTGTAAACTCTTGTAAATTCTGGTAGGATTTAACGTCCTGACGTTCGAGGGTCGGCATGTCGAGTACAAGCTCAACCAACGGGAGATCCGACCTTCCGGCCCAACCACCGGTTGGGCCTGGCCGGATTTTCATGTGGCTCCCGCCGGAGACGCCGCTGGAACCCACGGCGAGCGCCCTGCTCGCGGCGAACGGCAAGGTCGACGTCCTGGATGAGCAGCATGCCTTGGCCTTGTGGCTGGGCGCCGGCGACTTCGGCGAGCTGGCCGAAATCCTTGACAAGCACCTCGGCGCCAGCGGCCTCGCCAACGTGCGTGCCGTCTACATGGAGGGCAATGCCTCCCCCAGCTGGCGCGACCTGGCCCACGCCCGTCCATTGGGCGACTACGTCGCGGCGCAACGGGCGCTTTGGTTGCTGGAGCTGGTCGAGAACAACCGCCTGACCAGCCACTTCCAGCCCATCACCTACGCCCAGGACACGTCGCGGGTCTTCGCGCAGGAAGCCCTGTTGCGTGCCGTTGATTCGGATGGCAAGCTGGTCCCGCCCTTCCGGATGTTCGGCGCGGCCCGCGCGGCCGGCATGTTGGACATGCTGGACGGCCATGCCCGCTCCACCGCCCTGCGCGAGGCCGTGCGGCACAACCTCCATCACCGCATCTTCATCAACCTCAACCCGGCCTCCATCGGCGACCCGGCCGCGCTGGACTCCACGCTGGAGCTGGTACGCACGCTGGGCTTGAAGCGCGAGCAGGTGGTGTTCGAGCTGGTCGAGTCCGACCATGGCGTGTCCGGCGCTTCGCTGGAGGCCTTGCGCGCGTACTTCACGGCCGAGGGCTTCAAGTTGGCCCTGGACGACCTGGGGAGCGGGTATTCCTCGCTGAACCTGATCCACCGGCTGCGGCCGGACTACATCAAGCTTGATATGGATTTGATCCGCGATGTCCACGAGGACCCTTACAAGGCGCGGATCACGAGCAAGATCTTGGAACTGGCCCAGGATCTGGGCATCGAGACGATCGCGGAAGGCGTGGAGACGCTGGGCGAGCTGCGTTGGCTGCGCGCTCGGGGCGCCACCTACCTGCAAGGCTACCTGATCGCCAAGCCAACCTCGCCGCCCAACCTGGCGCCGGCGCAGATCGCGTCCGAGGACGAAGATATCGTGTTGGAGTCGACCGTGCCGGTGCCCATCACGACGAAGACCGTCGCTTAGCAGGCTGCTGAATCTGGTGTGTGGCGTCCTCGGCAGGTGATGCGTCGGGGCTTTGCCTATGCCCCCGCTGCGTTTCCTCCTGCGGTGGCCGGCCATGTCGCCCTCGTCCCTGGTCCTAACCAGCGGGAACGGCGCTTCCACCCGCCAGGTATGGGCAAAAAATGAACACGGAAATCCTGGAAAATTTGGAAAATTTTTGCGCCCCGGCCAGGCAATTGCTTCCAGGATTTCCGGGTTTTCCGTGTTCCAAAATCCAGCTACCGGCCCCCTGTCGCTTGTTCAGCAGCCTGTTAGACCGGTGCCTGGACGGGATGGCCAGTGCATGGCGACGGACTGGCGCTTGATGGCAAGGCGCCGGCTCACGCCTTTACCCGGGGTTGTACAGAAGTGAGCCGGCAACGCAGCCAGCAAGTGTCAGGACTAGCCAGGCGCGGACAGCCCGTGCAGGCGCCGGTCTAGAGCGTGATCGCGGGGGTGACCTCGTCGATGAAAATCAAGGCGTCGAAGGCGTTGCGCGGTGAGAAGCGCTGGTAGTTACCCTCCTCCAACCACGTGACGTAGCCGGCTCCGCCCACCCGCGCGTAAATCGGGCCGGCCAGGAAGCTGCCGAGCGCCGTGGCCGGATCGAGGCGGCGCAGGTCCAAGAAGGCGAACGGCTGCCCGGCTTCGTGGAACAAGGCGTCCAGGCTGCCCGGCAAGGCGGACGGCACCGGCAGGACGTTTCGTTGGTGCTCGGCAAACGGGACGTCCGGCGCCGGGCCGTAGATCGCGCCGTGGTGGAAGCTGAAGCCCAACGTGTAGTAGCCCTGGCCGTGCGCCGCCCGCAGGTAGCTGCCCATCGAGCCCAGCCACGACAGGGGGTCCGTGGCGACGTGGGCGTTGGCCGCACAGAGGGCCAGGCGCTCGCCCGGAAAGGCCACCTTCGAGACCCACTCCACGTTCGCCGCCATGGCGGGATCGCGCGTGCCGCCGTAGTTGGTGAGGGATGCCGAAGCCCAGACCTTCTCGCCCTGCAGCACCACCTCCGCCGCCTGCCGCGCGCGCAACAGCTCGGCGTCCGCCTTCGCGCCGGCCGCCTCCAGCGTCTGCTGCAACAACCCGGCAACCTTCGCGAGGTCGCGGCGGCAAGCCGCCTGCGCGGGGATGTCGAGCTGGCCGTAGTCGAAGTAGGTGCGCGAGCGCAGGAAGGCGTAGCGGGTGCGGACGGAGCCCGCCTGGTCCGGCAGGTGCGCGTCCACGTAGGCCTGGACGTCCCCTGCCACCTCGTCCGGGCTCTGGCAGTCGATCGAGACGAAGTGCAGCTTGCGCGCATGGCCGGCGTCCTGGTTGTACTGGCGCATCCACAACACCAGATCCAGCATGGGCTGGTTGTTCCAGGTGTAGAAGCCGTTGGCCTTCACCAGTTCCCGCGGATCGCCCTCGCCGGCTTGCAGGTAGCGCTCGATTGGCCAGCCGTGGGTCCAGGGCGCCTCCAACGTGAACACGGTGAAGCCCTTCGTGGCCACCAAGTACTTGAAAAGCCGGGACTTGGTCGCGATCATCTCCGCCACGCCGTGGCTGGTCTCGCCCAACCCCACCATGGTCGCATCGCCGACGGCGGCCCCGAAGGGCGCGAGCGCCTGCGCATCATCGCCCGCCAGGCCGGTTTCGTTCGCCCTGATCTCCGCGGCCAGGCCGGCGGCAAACCCGCCGTCGAGCGGCGGCAAGCCCGGCGGCGGCGTGGCCGCACAGCCGGCAAGGGCCACCGGCAGGAACACGGCAAGGAACGGGTGGCGCATGGTCTCAAGCATACCCACGGCCTGGCGCGTGCCGACCGTGGTAAAATCGATGTTCCGGGAGGAACGTCCGCATGGAGGTCCGCTGGCTCGGCCGCAAGCCGTACGCCGAGGTCTGGGCGCTGCAAAAGCAGTTGGTGGAGGCGATCGCCGCGGGCGACACGCCTGACACGCTGCTGCTGGTGGAGCATGACCCCATCTTCACCCTCGGCCGCAAGGCGGGCGCCGCGGGCAACGTGCTGGATGCCGGCGACATCCCCGTCTTGCAGGTGGAGCGCGGTGGCGACGTGACGTACCACGGCCCCGGCCAGCTGGTCGGCTACCCGCTGGTGGCGCTGCGGGACGGCGAGCGCGATCTGCACCGCTACCTCCGCAACCTCGAAGCCTGGTTGATCGCCGTATTGGCGGACTACGGCCTGGAAGCCGAGCGCAACGAGGGCCTGACCGGAGTCTGGGCGCGGGGCAAGAAGCTGGCCTCGCTGGGCGTGGCGGTGCGGAAGTGGGTGACGTACCACGGCTTCGCGCTCAACGTGGACCCGGACCTGAGCCACTTCGCGCGGTTGAACCCATGCGGACTCCAGAGCAGCGTGATGGCCTCTTTGGCCTCGGAGCTGGGGCGAGCGCCCGCCATGGACGAGGTCGTGGAGCGGGTGCTGGCCCATGCGCCGATGGCGCTCGGCCGCCAGGCGGTCTGCGTATGAATTTGGAAGAGCAGCCGGACCCGTTCCTGACCGCGCTCGACGAGCTGGACATCGAGCCGATGGAGACGCCGCCGGCCTTGTTGCAAGCGATCGAGGCGATGGAGCAGGCGCCGGACGAGGACTTCGAGCCCGCCACGATTCAGGAGGCGGCCGCTGCCCAGGCGACGGCTGCCACCCAAGAAGCGGCCACGTCCCATGCTGCTGCCGCTACCCAAGCGCCGGAAGCGCCGGCCCGGCCCGGCCATCCCCTCGCGGAGCCCCTGCGGCTGGCCGCGGAGGCCGCCGATGAAGAGAAGTTCATGGCGCTCGAGGAGGCCGCCCTGCACGAGGCCGATGACGTCGCCGTGGCGCTGCTGGCGCCTTACATGGGCGGCGCCCCGGCGATCGGCCGGCTGGCCGCCCACGGGCTGCTGATGTTGGGGCCCGCGTCCCTGACCGCCCTGTTGACCGCGCTCCAGGAGGGTCCGCCTGCCGCCCGTCAGCCTGCCGCCTGGGCCCTGGGCAGCCTGCGCGACCCCCGCACCACCGCGGCCCTCTGCGCCGTGCTGACCCAGCCGGATGCGCCCAACGCCGTGGTGGAGGCCTGCCTGGACTCCCTGGCCGAGCTGGCCGACCGCGCCGCCGTGCCCGCGCTGCTGGCGCTGCTGCGCGACCCGGAGCGCGCCGCCTTCCGGCCGCGTGCCTGCCGCGCCCTGGGCTTCATCGGGGACCCGGCCGCGGTCGGCAAGATCGCGCCGCTGCTGGCGAACCCCAAGGCGTTCGTGCGTTTGCGCGCCGCGGAAGCGTTGGTCCGGCTGCTTGACAAGCGCGGTTGGACGGTGCTGTTCGCGTTGCTGCGCGGCGACGACCCGCGCACCGGGGACACCGTGGCCGCCTTGCGCGGGCTGGGCGAGCTATCGAGCGCGCTCGCGCCCTTCCTGGGCGACGACGAGTACCACACGCGCCGGGATGCGGCGGAGGTGCTGGGCTCCTTCGGCGACGTGCGCGCCGTGCCGCCCCTGATCGAGGCGATGGGCG
>JAQBPE010000426.1 GCA_028287685.1 Cyanobacteria bacterium RYN_339
TTGTGAACTTCGACCCGGAGCGGTCGCGCGCCATGGCCACGGCAATCGCGGACTTCGCCCGCGACCACCAGGTGCTTTTCTTCACGTGCCACCCTGCGGTCGTCACGCTCTTCCAGGAAGCCGGCGCGCAGCCCGGCGTAGTAGAGCTCCCTCGCTGGGGCGGTGCCGCGGCGCCGCCCGCGCCCCGGACGGGAGCCGAGCCAGCCGGCGGAGAAGATCCGATGGGTGCTACCCCATTGCCGACGGGCACGACGCGAAGCCGCCTGTTACAAGCCCTGGCCGATGCCGTGGTCCCCTTGGGGCGGCGTGACCTCCTCGCTCGCTCGGGCCTCGATGAGAGCGCGTGGGGCCACATCCGCGCCCTACGGGAAGAAGGCGCCGTCGTCCAGCTCGGCGAGAAACGGGGCGCAACCTACGCCCTGGCGGAGGCCGGCCGGGCGCTCCTGGAAGCCGGGCCGGTCGACGCGCCCGTGGGCTCCATGACGCCTGTCTATGACGCCGGAGAGGTGCTCGCGCCGGCCCTCGTGGATCGTCCTACTCCCACGCTTCCGCCCGACCACTGGGCGTCGCGACTGGCAGATTGCCCACCCGCGGTTGCGCTGGCGCTCGCCTACCTCGAACAGCATGAGGCGGCATCCGAGGGGGAGTTGGTGACCCACACCGGCTCGACCCGCGTCGGTCGGCAGCTCGCGAACTATGCCGAGAGCCATGGCGATCAGCTCCCCTTCCTGGTGTCGCGCGACGGTCAAGCGGATCTGACGGTCTTCCGCCGCCAGAACGTCCTCGACGCGGTTACCCGGCTGGTGCCCCTCGACACGCTATCCCCCGACGTCATGGAGCGCGCAAATCGCCTCATCGGGGACCTGGCCGTGTAGGATTCAGGCGTCCAATATGGCAGGCAGCCCAGCGGCCAAGGGCAGAACGTCGGCCTGCAGAAAGGCGATTGTCCCGGCGACGTCGAGCTGGTTGGCCAAGCGGCGCTCGCGCACAAATGCCGCCGGCAGGTAGCGATCGAACTTGCCGTCCCCGGTAGGCGGCAGGCCTTGGGCAATGTGGGTGACGTAGTCCGGGTTACTCCAAGTGCTCGCCAGACAGGCGCGTTGCAAGCTCTCGACGATGGCCGCCCCATCCAGCGACTGCCCCTCCGGCGCCTGGAGCTGGACCCAGAAATTATCGGTTCGCACCTTTACCCCGGTCTCGGCCTCGAGCACGCGGGCAATGGTCCGATTGATGCGCAGCCCGGCAAACGTCCACCACCGCAAAGCGCGGTCCGAGCGCTCGAGGGGGCGCTTGCGCTGCCGCAATGACACACCGAAATCCGCTTGCAGAACCTCTAGCCGCCTTACCGCCCGCCGCCCCAGGTAAGAGGGCTGGCTGGTGCCGGCCCAAAGCTCTCGGATCTGCTCGCACACCTCGCGCGACCGGATGTGCGGTTGAAAGCTGCTCCAGGTAGGGATCATTCCAACCGGCGCGTTCCTGACCACAACCACGCGCTTCTCCCACCGGATCTCCTCGACCACCCAGCCGCGGCCAGCCAGCACGATGCTTCCACCAACGACGAGGTGTTCCGTGAACGCACGATCCAACTCGCCGATCTCCTTGCCTCCGGCAACCACGGTGAAGGCCAGGGGTGTCGAGAATGTGGCGTAGAGACTCATCCAGTTCCGGCGGCCGAAATCCTGCTCGGCGGCGTCTCCCGGCACCAGCACACCGCCCACTTCGAGAAGCATGTCCGTTCCCACGAGGTGGTCGACCAGCGTGCCGAACTCCGCCTCCGAGATGTCCCGAAAAGGGCTAGCCGAACGAAGTATGGCCCAGATGCGGTAGCGCGGCAGGCCGCCCGCCTGCAGCGTGGTGGTCATAATCTGGTGCAAGAGGAGGTGCCAGGCCCGTCCGGACAGCTCCACGGGCTCGACCCATCGGCGGAGGGCCAGCTCGACCAAGGCCGTGCCCAAGAGCAAGGCGTCGTCGCCGGTGGCGAGAAACACCATGCGACTGCCACCGCCGCGCCGCCCGCTGCGTCCAAGGCGCTGGCGGAAGGAAGATACGGTGCCGGGCGCATCTACTTGCAGCACTTGGTCCAGGTCCCCCACGTCCAAGCCCAGCTCCATGGTCGAAGTGCAAACCAGACAGCCTGTGCGGCTAGCGGCCAGGAAGGCCTCCGCCTCTTCGCGCTCCTCGCGCGCGATCGAGCCGTGGTGGACGCGCACACTACCTTCCGTCGGGAGGACCAATTCGTCCTCTTCGATCGCCAGGGGATCCGGGAGCAGGCGAAGGTCCAGGCCGCGGTGCAGTTGGTGAGCCAAGCTCTCGGCGAGTTGCCGGCTGTTGCAGAACAGAAGGCTCTTCTTACCGCGGGCATGGTCCGCGGCGATGCGTACCAACTCCCGCTCGTCCTCGCAGAAGTCGAATGCCACGGTGGGCCCGGGCGCGTCCGTGGCCCGCGGCGGATCGACAATTCGGCGGCCGCGGGTGCTCGCGCCTGCTAGCCAGGCCAGGAGGTCGTTCGGGTTGCCGATGGTTGCGGAAAGCCCGATGCGCTGAAAGTCCGGCGCGCCCACGGCCCGCAGCCGCTCTAGCAACGCAAGCAAGTGGCCACCGCGGTCGCAGGCAGCAAAAGCGTGGATCTCGTCGACGATCACGTAGCGCAAGGCGGAGAAGGTCGACCGGACCGGCATGCTGGCAGACATCAGCATGACCTCGAGCGACTCCGGCGTCGTCAGTAGGATTTCCGCCGGGTTGCGCTTGAAACGGTTTCGCTCGGCGGCCCCCACGTCGCCGTGCCACTTGAAGGCCGACAGGCCTACCGCCTCGGCATATCGCGCCAAGCGTGGCTCTTGGTTGTTGATCAGGGCCCGCAGCGGCGAGACATATAGCACCCCGACCGCCGGCTCCCCGGCGACGAGCGTAGGTTCACGCAGCAGCTCCGAGAGTACGGGAAAAATGGCGGCTTCGGTCTTGCCGCCAGCCGTAGGGGCGAGAATCAGGCTGTGGTCCCCGGCAAAGATGGCCTCTGCGGCCTCTTCCTGGACAGGGCGTAGCTGGAAGCCACGCGGCATCAGGTCCGCCAGGGCGGCCTGGAGGCGGGGATGGAAATCCAGGAAGGCCGTCACAGGGCGATGGAGGTGCCAACGGCGCGATCGTCGTCGTCGGCAAGGGGTTCGCCGGTCGCTGCCTGCTCGATCAACACCTGGATCGAGGCCGGCTCGAAGGCATAAGCCACGAGCGGGTCGTAGGTTGGGTGTTGGTCGGCCAGGTCGAGCACGCCTACCAGCTCGCGCAGAAAGGCGCGCGGGGCGACCCCGACGTGGCCCTGGCAGCCGGAAAGCACGTCCGAGACCAGGCGGTCCAGAAAAGCCTCCGACACTCGCACTTTGAGGGCGCCAGCATCCGCCGCGGGGTAGATGTCCCGCAGCTTTCGGCCGACAGCGCGCAGACGCTCCGCATCGAACGGACGTAGCTCGAGTTGGGGTTGGCGGTAGTTGACGAAGCCACCGACGGCGGGCTTGAACGCGATGCGCTGGTCCAGTGCCACTTCTGACCGTACACCCCGCGGTGCGTCGTAGAACTCGGGCGTGCCAGTGAAGACAAGCATGAGGCCCGGTAGCCCACCATCGCCAAGCTTGTCCAGCAGCTGCCGGATCGCGTTGAGGGACTTGCCACGCAGGTCCTTGCGCGGCATGCGCATCACCGTCTCCACCTCGTCGACCACCACAAACAAACCTGGATGGCCGGCCAGTCGAATGATTTCCAGGATGCCCCGCAAGAAATTCAGGGCCATGTCGGTCTCGACCACGCCCTTGAGCCCGGCCGGCCGGAGCACCGCCTGGCCAACGTCCTTGCTCCCGCTAATCCAGGCCAATAGACCATTTGCGGAAACGTGGTCGCGCATTTGCACGGCGCGGGCGTAAGCCCGGATCGCCTGCATGAACAGCGGCCCGGCCACGCGGCCGGCCTCGCCCAGAGCCACTTCAAAGCGCTCGAGGACCTTGGTAACGAAGCCGGGGGACTTCTCGTCCACGCCCGTGTCGATCACCGCATCCTCGCTCTTCGCGATCCAGCGGTCTAGGATGTCGCGGAGGCCGTGGCGGGGCGCGTTGCGCGTGGTCATGCCTTCCAGGATCTTCTGATAGATCACGTCGAACTTGTACAAGGGCGCGTCGTTCACGGAGACGACGACGAACGAGGTGGCCAGGTTGCGCTGATGGGCGCGTTGCAAGGCGTAGCGGGCAAGGAACGTCTTGCCGCAGCCATAGCCCCCACGCAGGAATTTGCTCACGCCCTCGCCTTGACCTACGAGGGCAAAGAGCCGGTCGAGCTCGGCGAGTGGTTCTTCCAGCCCGACGGCGATCGCATCCAGGGCGCGCTCAGGGGTGGTGCCGTTGCGCAGGCGCTCGAACAGGTGGTCATGGTCGGGATGGGGGGACTTGAACATCGCCGGGTAACTCCGCGTTGCGAGGACACCCCACAACATACCCTGCTTGATGCCTGGTCGGCGCTTTGGCTGGGAGTCAGGTCAACAGCGTCTCGTTCAGTTCTTCGGTGGTCAACCGGGACTCGCGCCCTTTCGTTCAGACTTTCAACAAACTCCGTAATTCATGAGTCGACTCATGAATTACGGAGTAGACTCATGACTGTCACTTTGTGACTGTATCGTCGGAGTGTGCCCGGCAGGATCGCCACCGCGGAA
>JAQBPE010000432.1 GCA_028287685.1 Cyanobacteria bacterium RYN_339
GGCCGCGGGTAGCTCTACCCACCACATGCTGCCACGATCGATGGCAACCAGGGGCGCCATCAAGATCCCGTCGCGGCCTGGTCGGCCGCCTGCCAGGCCGCCAGCTCCGCGGCCTCGTCGGTCGGCAGCCCGTCCGCCAGGGCGCCGTCCCAGGCCGTCAGCTCCGTTCGGCTTGCCTTGCCATCCCGGGCGTAGCCATCGTCGAAGCCTTCCCAGAAGGCCCGCTCCCCGGCCGCGAGGACCGCTTCTTCAAGCAGCTTGACCTTGGACTTGCCGGTGGCCTTCACCAGCGCATCCAGCGCCGTGCTGGTGGCCTCCGAAATGCGGACGGATACGGGCATACCAACCTCCTGTCGTCCGATGACTACAGAAGCAGTATACCAACTTGTCGGCACCTTTTGCTGACATTTTTGGGCACGGTCACCGTGGCGGCGGAGTGATGGTGCTTGCGTCGACCGGATCGATGCGAAGTTGGGCCTCGGCTTCGCGGATCCGTTTGTAGTCGGCGAACACGGCCTCGCGCTCGCCTGCCAGTGCGACGATTCCCATCATCGTGTGGTAATCGACCGTTTGACGGACCGCATCGCCGTTGCGGTGCCAGGTATAGGTGTTCAGGTGCGTCGACAGCTCGCGCAGCGGGTCCAGCACTTCGACGTTCTGGATGATCCCGGAAGCCGGCGCGATCAGGAACACCGGGACGACGGTTTTCGTGACGTCGTAGGCAAGGGTGCGGATCGCGCCGTCCACGTAGGCTTCGACGACCCGCTCCAGCTGGCTGCTGCCCGTGGCGACGCGCGAGAAGCCGAGCACCGGCCCGCCGCACGTGCGGGCGCCGACCTCGATCAGCCGGGGGCCGTCCGGGGTCAGCATGACTTCGCCGTGTGCGGCGCCCCACCGGATCCCCAGGGCGTCCAGGGCCTGGCGGAAGTACGCCAACATCTCGCCGTGCTGGGCCGGCTCGAAGGGCACGAACTCCGTGTGGTCGAACACGGTCAGGCGATCGCCGGCCGTGGTCTTGGTGTAGCGGATCAGGTGCGCCAGCACGTGCTCGCCCGCCGCGCTCACGGTGTCGACCGCGAACTCCGTGCCGAAGACCCGCTCCTGCACGATGACCGCCTCGTTGGTCGCGTCCAGGACCCGGTTCCGCGCCGCGAGGATCTGGTTAAAAGGACTGCGCCAGTCCCCGCCCGGCGCCACATGGTGAACGTTGTCGGAGGCCTCGGACTCCACGGGCTTGAGCACGAGGGCAGAGCCGGTCAGGCCCTGGTCGACGAGCCAGGCGGCGGCTTCCGTGGCGCTGGCGGTGTAGAGCGTCCGGATCGCGGGCAAGCCGGCCTTCGTGATCGCCTCCTGCATCAGGCCCTTGTGACGCCGCGCCCGCGAGAGCGCCGGCACGTTGGCAAATTCCGGCGTGAGGGCGGCAGCGAGCCGGTCCGCCAACTCGACGCCCGACTCGGTGCCGGCGAGCACGGCCCGGGGGTTGAGCGGTCGCAGGATCTCCACGAGGTCCGGCACGTTCTCGTAGACGGCGAGGAAGTGGTCGGGCTGGATCTGCGAGCCGAACCCCACGCCGTACGACCGCCCCGGCGGGAACGAGCGGACGGCGATCGCCGGGATGCCCCGGGCGGCGAACGCCGGCGCGAGCTCCGAGCCCGAGTCGACGGGATCCACGATCACGATGGGTTGGGTCATGCCGCCTCCTGCACGGGGGTGGGTTGCCGCAGCAGCGTGAGTTGCCAGAGCAGGGCCGCCAGGACCAGGCCGGCGGCCGCGTAAGGCAAGGTCCGGGCGTCGGCCCCGCTCGCCAGGGCCAGCCCCCCCAGCGCGGAGCCGCAAATGCTGCCGAGGCCGTACCCGGAGCTGTTCAGGGCCACCACCGTGGCCTTCTGGTCCGGCTGGACCTCGACCAGCGCGAGTTGCTGCGGCGTGACCGTCGCCCAGCCCATCGCGCCCCAGATCAGGAAGGGCACCAGGCCCAGCACGGGCACGTTGCCCAGGGCCGGCAGGGCCGCCAGCGCCAGGGCGAGCACCCCCAGGATCGCGGCCATCACGGCACGGGGGTGGCGCCAGCGGTCCACCACGTGCCCGATCAACGTGCTGCCGATCAGCCCGCCGACGGTCCACAACGACAGCGAGGCCTCCAGCGAGTTGACGCTCCCGGCCTGGAAGGACGCGGCGAGGGCGTACAGCCCGAGGCTGCCCGTGGCCGTCAGGCAGGAGATGCCGACGACCGACAGCACGCGGGGATCCAGCAGGAGTTGGAGCTGCTCGCGGCGCGAAGGCGGCGTCGGCGCCGCGAGGTCCGGCAACCGAGCCAGGATGCCGGCCAGCGTGACGAGCGCCAATAGAAGGATTAGCCCGATCGTGACCTTCCAGCCGAACATGGCCGACAGCCCGAGCCCGCAGGGGACGCCGACGACGGCGCCGGCGCTGTTGGCGCTCCAGATCAGGCCCATGGCCCGTCCCCGGGCCTCGGGCTCGACGAGCTGGGCGGCCGAGGCCACGGCGACGGGCAGGAACATGCCCGCGCCGATCCCGGCGATCGCCCGGCTGGCGATATAGGCCGCGAAGCTGCCCGAGAGCAGCGTCAACACGTTGCCCGCGGCGAAGATCAACAGCGCCGCGGCCATGACCCGCCGGGCGGGCTGGCGCGCCAGCAGGATCGCGAACAGCGGGGCGCAGAACACGTAGGTGAAGCCGAAGGCGGGCAGACCCTGTGTGGCGCCGGCAAGGGTGGTGTGCATCGAGCCGGCGATGCCCGGCAAGAGCCCCGCCACGATGTAGTCGTCGCAGCCCATGGTGAACATACCGGCCGCCAGGAAGAAGAGCTTCGCCTTCATCGCAGCAAGGGCTCCGTCGCCTCGCGCAGCCGCGCCCGCAACGCCAGCTGGTAGGCGTCGGCATGGGCCTCGGCCGGCTGGTCTTCGTTGAAGAACTGGCCCGTCCCGGGCATGGCGAGCACCCGCAAGGTGGCCTCGCCCCCATGCGCGACGGTATTGAGCGGCGTACCGCCCCCGCCGCGGACCATGTTGGTGTCCATGAAAGTCGCCGGGTGGACCACGTTGACGCGCAGGTCGGGCCGCTCGGCGGCCAGGTCGAAGGTGGCCATGGCCAGGGCGAGCTTGGCGCGCCGGTAAGCGTTGATGCCGTCGTAGTCCCGCTCCAGCATCAGGTCGTCGAAGTCGATGGAGGCCTGGCCCAGCGAACCGATGTTCAGGACCTGGGCGGCCGGTATCAACCGGGTGAGCAGGACCGGCGCGAGGTACATGACCGCGAGGCGCAACTCGTGGCCCTGGGCCGACACCTCGCGCTCCTTGCCGTAGCCGATGCCGGCGTTGTTGATCAGCACGTCGACGGGCGGGACTTCGGACGCCAGGCGGCGGACCTGGTCCAGGTCGGCCAGGTCGGCCACATACGCACGGGCGCCGAGCTGCGCGGCAAGCTGCTCCGTGCGCTCGCGATCGCGGCCGTGGACCAGCACGTCGTGCTCGCGGGCCAGTTGCTCGGCCAGGTAGCGCCCCAGCCCGGAGGTGGCGCCGGTGATCAGGATCTTCAAGGCTTGAACCAGAGGTGGACGTGGCCCGTGCCGATGCCGCTCTCGTAGTCGCTGTAACGCTGGCCGGGCAGCGTGCAGGCCTTGCCGCCCAGGGCGCCGGCCAGCGTCAGGTAGTGGCCGAACCCGGCCTCGGGGCCGAACGCGCCGAACTCCGGCATGGTCTGGATGACGCGATCATGCTGGCCTGCCGCCAACCAGGCGATACGCTGCTCGTCGGCCGCCCGTGCCGCGGGGGAAACGATGTTGCGGGGATCGCCGCCCATGTGTGCGCGCAGCTCGTTCAGCGGCCGGAAGACGTGGGAGAGGCCGCCGGAAGCCAACAGCATGACCCGCCGGTCGGTCTGCGCGATGCCGCGGGCGATGGCACGACCGAAGTCCAAGAAGTCCGCCGTGGTGGCCGTCTGGCAGACGGAGAGCGAGACCCAGGCCTTCCCGGGGGCGGCCAGGTATTTATATAGGTTTAGCGATGCGTACTGGACCGGCAGGTAGGGATCGTCGATGGCCGCCACCCACGTCCCTTCTTCGGCAATCGCCCGCGCCAGCTCGGGATCACCCGGCAGGTCGTACGGGATCTGCCGGAACGCGGCGGGCATCTCGCTCGACGTGAAGATGCCCTTCCGGTGGTCCTGCGACGTGATCACGAACTCCGTGGTGGTCGCCCAGTGGCTGTCGATGACCAGCACGGTGTCGTAATCGACCGCGTCGAAGACCTCGCGCTTCAGGCGCTCGAGGCCGGTGGCCAGGGTGAAGTCCTTGCCCCCGTTGGCCTCGATGCGCATGGCCTGCGGGAACATGATGACCGGCGCGTGCGACAGCAGGCCGGCCCCGACGATGCGCCCCATCACGGCAACAGCAGCAGCTTGCCCATCGTCCGGCGGCTAGCCAAGGCGGCATGGGCCTCCGGCGCGTTGGCCAGCGGGTAGGTGCTGTCGATCGTGATCTTCAGCTTGCCGTCCAGGATGCCCTGGAAGACCTCGTTGGCGCGCCACTGGAACTCCTCGCGCGTGGCGCGGAAGTGCTCCATGTAGGGCCGCGTCAGGGTCAACGAGCCGCCCCAGGCCAGCTTCATCGGGTCGAACGGCGGCACGGCGCCGCTGGCGCCTCCGAAGAGCACCATGGTCCCGCGCATGCGCAGGCTGGCCAAGCTCGCATCGAAGGTGGCGGCACCCACCCCGTCGTAGACGGCATGGACGCCTTCGCCGCCGTTGAGGCGCTTCACCTCCGCCGCCAGGTCTTCCACCTGGTCGTAGCGGATGATTTCATCGGCCCCGAAGGCGCGGGCGGCCTTCTCCTTTTCCTCGGTGGAGACCGTGCCGATCACCTTGCAGCCCAGCGCCTTGAGCATCTGCACCAGCAGCAGGCCCACGCCACCGGCGGCCGCGTGCACCAGCAGCGTATCGCCGGCCTTGGCCTTGTAGGAGTCGTTGACCAGATAATGGGCCGTCATGCCGTGCACGAGCGCGGCCGCCGCCGTCTGCATGTCGACCCCATCGGGGACCAGCACCGCGCGGAAGTCCGGCACCAGCACCTTGGTGGCGTAGCTGCCCAGCACGGTGGTCCAGACGACGCGATCGCCCACCTTGAATTCGGTGATGTCCGGGCCCACGGCGAGCACGCGACCCGAGCCCTCTTCGCCCGGCACGCGCGGCTCCGGCTGGGGATAGCGGCCTTCGCGGCGGTAGATGTCGATGTAGTTGACGCCGATCGCGTCCGTCTCCACCACGATCTGGCCTTCCCCTGGAACGGGGTCGGGCAGCTCCACGTACTTCATGACGTCGGGAGCGCCCGGTTCGGTTACGACGATGCCGTGCATGGCTTCAATCCTTCTACGAGCTCGACCTGGTAATCCGTGAGCCACTCTTCCAAGCGCACCGTCGTCTCGACCAGGATGCGCTCGAACTCCGACAGCGGTTGGTCCTGCGCCTTGTTGAAGAGGCGTTCGACGCCCTCCGGCGACAACAAGGCCTGCAGCGGCGAAGCGGGATCGCTCGCCTTTGCTTGGAGCGAGGCAACCATCGCCCGGTCGTAGCCCGAGTCCTGGACCGTGGGGTACGCCGCCTTCTTGCGGTTGATCACCGACTCCGGCAGCACGTCCCGCACCGCTTCGCGCAGCAAGCCCTTCTCCAGCGCGTACGACTGCTTCATGGCCCACGGGATGTTGAAGACGTACTCCACCAGGCGGTGGTCGCAGAACGGCACGCGGCCTTCGAGCCCGACGGCCATGCTCGCCCGGTCCTTCTTCTCCAGCAAGATGGGCAGCCAGCGCGTCAGCGTGATGTAGCTGATCTCGCGCAGGCGGGCTTCGCGCGGGCTCTCGCCGGGCAGCCGGGGGACTTCCGCGAGTGCCGCCCGGTAAAGCTCGGCCTGGTATTCGGGCAACTTCAGCTGGGCCATGAACGAGGGTTGGAACAGCGCGCTGGGCTCCAGGCCGCGGTGGGCGGCCAGCTTGAGCCAGGGGAAGGTTTCCGCCGCCATGGCGTTCTCGTCGGAGAACCAGAGGTAGCCGCCGAACAGCTCGTCGGCCGCCTCGCCGGACAGGGCCACCGTGGCGTGTTCGCGCACGCCGGCAAACAGCAGGTACAGCGAGATGTCGAGGTCCCCGAAGTTGAACGGCAGGTCCCAGGCATGCAGCACCGCCTTGCGGACGCGCGGGTCTAGCAGCCCCGCCTTGTCGAGCATGATCACGTGGTGGTCGGAGCCCACGAAGTCGGCGACCTCCTGGGCGAAGGGGGCGTCCGGGGAGGGGCGAATGGGGTCGGCCTGGAAGCCTTCCGTGTGGCCCACGAAGTCCACGCAGAAGGTGGACAGCTTGCTGCCTTGCTTCACCCGCACCCGCTGGGCCAGGGCCGTCACGGCGCTGGAGTCCAGGCCGCCCGACAACAGCGAGCACAGCGGCACGTCGGACATCATCTGGCGCTCGACGATGTCATCCAACAGCCGGCGGATGGTGGCGATCGTCTCTTCCTGGCTGTCGGTGTGGGGCTTGGCCTCCAGCCGCCAGTATTGCGTTTCTTGGCGGGAGCCACGCCGCACGTGCAGCATATGGCCGGGCTTGACCTCGAACATCCCCTTGAAGGGCACGCGGCCCGGCGTGCGCAGGAAGAGCAGCGCGTCGCACAGCTCCTCGCGCCCGGCGCTGCGTTCCACCAGTGGGTTGGCGAGGATGGCCTTGGGCTCGGAGCCAAAGACCAAACCATCCGGGGTTGGATAGTAGAATAGCGGCTTGACGCCCAGGCGGTCGCGCACCAGCAGCAGCTCATCGGTGGCCGCGTCCCAGACGGCGAAGGCGAAGATACCGTTCAGCTTCTGGGCGACGCCCGCCTTCCACTCCATGTAGCCGCGCAGCAGCACCTCGGTGTCGCAGTTGGTGCGGAACTGATGCCCCAGGGCTTCCAGTTCCACGCGCAGTTCCAGGTAGTTGTAGATCTCGCCGTTGAAGACGAGCGCCGCGCCCTCCGGGGCATGCATGGGCTGGGCGCCGTGCTCCGGATCGATGATGGCGAGCCGGCGGTGGCCCAGGGCCACGTGGGCGTCCGTCCAGGTGCCGCCGTCGTCGGGGCCGCGGCGGCGCAAGGTCTCCGTCATCGCTTCGATGGTGGCGCCGGCATTACTAAGATCTTGGCCGAAGTCCACCCAGCCCGTTATCCCACACATGGTTGGCTGCTTTCTTGCTTCCAGGGACCACGTACCCAGCCACTGGTGTCGTAGTCATCCATGCACTCCTGGACGAAGGCCTCGTAGCGCGCCAGCGAGCCGCGGCGCGTGGCCCACTTCAGGGCATCCAGGCGCACCTGTTCGGCGTTGCCGGAGAAGTTCCGCTCGTACAGCTCGTCGCGGCCGCCGAAATCGGAGCCGATCACGTCCCAAACCAGCTTGAGCAGCTGGATCCGCTCCACCGCCGTGCAGTTGGCGCCGTGGTAATAGCGATCGATCAGCGGCCGCAGCTCCGGGTTCTCGAGGTCCTTGTGGCTGGACGGCACCACGATGGGGGAACCTCCCAGGTTCGTCTCGAAGAGCTCGTGGACGCGCGCCCAGACCTGGGCGTTGTAGATGCGGATGGCGGAGGCGTACTCCAGCTTGGGGACCACCGTGCCGCCGGTGGAGGGCTCGGGGTCGTAGGCCATGGCGGTGGTGATGGCCCAGATCATGTCGCGCATGGTGATCAGCTCGCCCACGGCGGCCTGGACGCCTCGGAAGGCGTCCGTGCCGTTGGCCTTGACCGCGCGGGAGAGCAGGCCGGACATGAACTCCAACTTGGTGGCGAGCCGGATGGCGGACTGGAAGTTGTACAAGTTGGGGAAGCCGGACTTGGCGTAGAAGCCGGTGGAGCGCTCGATGTCCCGGTAGACCAGCACGTCCTCCCAGGGGATCAGGGCCTCGTCCAGGATCAGCACGGCATCGTTCTCGTCGAAGCGGCTGGAGAGCGGGTGGTCGAACGGATGGCCCAGGCCGTAGGGCTTGCGACAGAGCAGGCGCAGCTTGGGGTTGTCCATGCGGACGAAGAACACCAGCGCGAGCGCCTCCGCCTTGCCGGGCTCCAAGACGGCCGAGCCCACCGGCGCAACGAAGCTCGCATGCGTGACGGCCGAGCCCGTGGCCAGCATCTTGGCGCCGCTCACGATGATGCCGTTGTCGGTCTCGCGGACGGAGTGGATGAACTCCTCGCCCATCTCGTGGATCGGCTTGGCGCGGTTCAGCGGCGGGTTGATGATCACGTGGTTGAGGTACATCGCCTTGCGCGTGAAGTCCTGGTACCAGCGCGTGGCGTTCGCGGCGTAGGGGCCGTAGTAGTCCGCGTTCACGTGCAACCCGGCCATGAACGACGCCTTGTAGTCCGGCGTGCGGCCCAGGAAGCCGTAGCCCAGCCGCTGCCAGTGCGCGATCGCCTCGCGGGCCTCGAGCAGGTCTTGCGCGGACTTGCTGGGCTTGAAGAACTTGTGCGTGACCGTGCCGAAGTCGTCCACGCCGGTCATCATGTCGCGCGTCGCCGGATCGTGGAGCGCGTCGTATTGGCGGGCGATCGACAACGCGCAGTTGCGGAAGGCCGGGTGGGTGGTCACGTCCGTGACCTTCTCCCCGTTCAGGTAGACGTTCCGGCCATCCTTGAGACTTTCCAGGTACTCGGCGCCGGTGTAGAGCTGGTTCATTGGTGAGAGACCAACCTCGGGTTATCCAGGGGAGGGTTGCTCAGCACATGTACCCGCCGGAGGTGCCGAGGTGCCTTGGTCTCGAAGCCTTCCCGGCCATGCAGCAACGAGAAGTTGTCGGCCACCACCACGTCGCCCGCTTGCCACTCGTGGGCGTAGAAGTTTTCGGGCGCGTAGAGCGCGTCGCGCAGGCTGCTGTGGAGCTGCGCTTCGTCGGCTCCGGAGAACGCCAAGGTGGGAGGATTCAGGAAGTTGCCGAACCCAGCTTTCGGCGGCTCGTTGTACCGGATGACGGGGTAACCCCGCAGGGGGTGGGTGTCAACGATGGGCGAGACGGTCTTGGAGTCGTAGAACTCCATCTTGCGCTGGTAGCTGCCGGTGGCTTGCTCCCACAGGGCGCGGTGGTGCGCCGGCGCGTGCTCCAGCACGCGGACCGTGTCCGAGAAGGTGGTCCGGCCGCCCTGGCCTTGGAGCGGCGCCTTCACGCAGTGGAAGATCTGGTACTCCGGCACCTGCGGCCGGTACATGCCGTCCCAGTGCAGGGGCACGTAGTTGTTGTCGAAGATGTGGTCTTCCGGGTTGTTCTGCTCCAGCAGCTCCAGCACCTTGCCGAAGGGCCAGATGCTGATCTGGCCCCAGCGCTCGCAGTAAGCGGGGAACTCCTCCGGCTCGGAAAAGGTGCGGAAGCCCCGAAGGACGATGAGCCGCTCCTTCCAGAGCAGCTCTCGCACCTGTTCGACGTCGAGATCGCGGATGTCGTCGCCGGGGTTCTCCGGCTCCAGCACCAACCCGAACGGGCGGTTCGGCGTGATCTTCACGGTCCTAGCCAACCAGGGTGAAGTGGCTGAGGCGGCCGTTCCGCTCCACGATCCGGGCGCCCAGGGTCTCGGCCTGCGAGCGCTTGGCCAACACGAAGCGGCCGTCTTCCAGCTCGAGGGCAACGCCATGCCACGGGGTGATCCAGTTGTCGGCCTGCGCGGGCTCGGAGAGGTGGATGCCCAGCTTGGCGGAGCCGCAGCCGTGCGGGTGGATGGACAGGCGGACGGCGTCGGGGAAGTGCTTCTCGACCACGCCGCTCCAGGCGTTGGAGCGCTGGATCACGCCGTAGGCGCGGGCGCGGGCATCCTTCTGGATCTGGTTGCGGCTGATGGTCTGGCCGGGGAACGTGGCGTCTTCCACCAGGAAGCGCGTGATGCCGCAGTACAGGCGGTTCATCTCGACGTCGTCCGCGGTGGCCTCGGGGGTCTGGGCGGCCTTCACGGCGGTGCGCAGGTCTTCCACCGAGACGCTGAACTCGTCCATCACGGCGGCGCGCATCTCGTCGAAGCTCAGGTCCTCGTAGATCTCTTCGAGGTTGAAGGTGGAGAGGTTCTTCAGGCCCAGCTCGGCGATCATCTGGTTCAGGCTGTCGCGGTAGGCGGTGACGTCCTCGTCCTTCAGGCCGACCACGTCGCTGAAGATGCGGCCGTCGGACGCCAGGACGATCTGCGCGCCGGGCTCGTAGATGCGGCCGATCCGCTCGGCGAGCTGCTGGAGGAACTTGACGGCGTTCTCTTCGGCCATGTCGGGCAACGTGCCGAGCACCTTCGCCTGGTTGGGCGACTTGCCAGGGAAGGCCGGCAGCACCAGGGTGATGGGCTGGTTCGCCACGACGCTCGCCGTGATGCGGGGCATGTGGGGCGCCATGCAGGCGTCGCAGGTGCAGGTGGCGTTGGGGCCGGCCATGCGGCGGTGGCGCATCACTTCCAGCAGGATGGCCTTGGCCGTCTCGGTCGCCGTGCGCACGGGCTGATCGAAGAAGATCACCGGGGCGGTGGCGGACAGGTTGGCTTGCTGCTGGGTGGTCATGATTGGCTCCATCGGTGGCCGGGTGGTGTTCGTTAGATACATATTAGCCGCATCTTAAGCTCTTGATAAGCGACCAATTGTTGATCAAGCATCAACTGTTGGTTGACGATGAGGCGAAGGGCCATGGTTAGCCATAGGTTAAATCGCTTAAAGCCTTGCTAATGGGCAGGTAAACCTTTGGTTAAGGGAGTCGCCGCATGCAAAACGGGCCAGGTCACGAAGACCGGGCCCGAGGCAGTTGCCGAGGTGGAAGGGAGACCCTTCACTCATATTGGACCATCGAATTGGACCGGGTGTCAATTACCGACGGAAACCCAGTCATAGAGCCGATTTGTACGGCGTTGGGATCCGGGTTATAGTGGCGCCCTTCGGCGAGTGGTCCAAGGGGGTTAAACGATGAGCGTGCTTGGTTTTCAGGAACTGGATGAGGCGAAAGTCGGCGGGAAGGGCGCGAACCTGGCAGCGCTTTCCAGGGTGGAAGGCGTCCGGGTGCCGGCCGGCTTCTGTATTTCGACGGACGCGTACAGGCGGCTGGTGGGGACGTCGATCGACGACCTGCTCGATCGGGCCCAGACAGCCGAAGTAAGCGCCGAGATCCGGCGGGTGATCGAAGGGATTGTCCTCCCCGAAGACCTCGTTGCCAGGGTCGAAGAGGGCGTTGCCTATGCCGTCCGGTCCAGCGCGACGGCGGAGGACCTGCCGACGGCCTCGTTTGCGGGCCAGCAGGATACGTTCCTGAACGTGATCGGTCGGGCGGCAATCCTTGACCATATCGGCAAGTGCTGGGCTTCGCTCTTCACGGAGCGGGCCGTGGCCTACCGCGTTCAGAACGGCTTCGACCACCGCCAGGTGCACATGGCCGTGGTGGTGCAGGAGATGGTCTTCCCGCAGGCGGCCGGCGTCCTGTTCACGGCCGACCCCGTCACGTCGAACAGGAAGGTAATCGCCATCGAGGCCAACTTCGGGCTGGGCGAGGCCTTGGTCTCCGGGCGGGTGAACGCGGACAGCTACAAGGTGCGGGATGGCGAGGTCGTCGAGAAGACGGTTGCGACCAAGAAGCTGGCGACTTATGCCCTGGCCGACGGGGGCACGGAAGAATGGGAGATCGCCGCCGAACGGCAGGGTCTGGCGGCGCTGACGGACGAGCAGATTTTGGAGCTGGCGCGCCTGGGGCGGCAGATCGAGGCGCACTTCGGCCAGCCGCAGGACATCGAATGGTGTTTGGCCGATGGGTTGTTTTACATCGTCCAGAGCCGGCCCATCACGACCCTGTTTCCCATCCCCGTGGCGGCCGATCGGGAGAACCACGTGTACCTTTCCGTTGGGCACCAGCAGATGATGACCGACCCGCTGAAGCCCCTGGGACGGTCCATGTGGCAGCTGAAGGCCGGGCGCCCCATGTTCGAGGCTGGCGGCAGGTTGTTCGTGGACGTCACCGCCGAGCTGGCATCGACTGGGGGCCGGCAGTTCCTATCAGGCGGCATGGGCCAACATGATCCGCTCACGGGGGACGCCCTGAGGACCATCATCGAGCGGGATTTCGTGAAGTTGGTTCCGGGCGAAGCTCCCGTCCACAAGCTCATGCAGCCTCCCGTTCCCATCGAAAACGATCCGGCCATCGTGGCCGGCTTGATCGCACGCAACCAGGCCTCGGTCGATGCCCTGAGGCAGGCCATCGGCATGAAACCCGGCCCGGCCTTGTTCGACTTCGTCCGGGAGGACCACCAGGAACAGAAGCAGCTCATGGCCGATCCCCTGAGCGCGCGCGTGTACATGGCGGCGATCAACGCGTCGGCGTGGATCAACGAGCACATGCTGGAATGGTTGGGCGAGAAGAACGTGGCCGATACGCTGTCCCAGTCCGTGCCGAACAACGTCACCTCGGAGATGGGGCTGGCCCTGTTGGACGTGGCGGACACGATCCGGCCTTATCCGGCGGTCATCGACTACCTCCAACGAGGGGAGTTGGACTTCCCGGACGGGCTCGATGGTGGCGTCGAGGCCAGGAACGCCATCTCGGCCTTCCTCGACAAGTACGGGATCCGCGGCGCAGGGGAAATCGACATCACCAGGCCGCGCTGGGCGGAGCAACCCGCGGTCCTGATCCCCATGATCCTGGGCAACATCAAGAACTGCGAGCCCGGGGCCAGCCAGCGGAAGTTCGAGCAGGGGCGCCAGCAAGCCCAGGACAAGGAGCAGGAGCTGCTGGAGCGGTTGAAGCAGCTGCCGGACGGAGAACAAAAGGCCAGCGAAACGAAGGCGAAGATCGACCTGCTGCGGACCTTCATCGGGTATCGGGAGTATCCGAAGTACGGCATCGTCAACCGGATGTTCGTCCACAAGCAGGCGTTGATGCAGGAAGCCGACCGGCTGGTGCGGGCCAACGTCTTGCGCGAGCGGGAAGATTGCTTCTACCTCACCTTCGACGAGTTCCACGAGGTTTCGCGCAGCAACCAGGTGGATGACCAACTGATCGCGCGGCGGAAGGCCGAGCACCAAGCCTACGAGAAGCTGACGCCGCCGCGGGTGCTTACGTCCGAGGGCGAGGTTGTCGCGGGTCGGTACAAGCGGGAGAACGTGCCGCCCGGCGCCCTGGTCGGGCTGGCTGTTTCGTCCGGCTTGGTGGAGGGGCGCGCCCGGGTCATCGCCCGCATGGAGGATGCCACCCTGGAAGAAGGAGACATCCTGGTCACCGCGTTCACGGACCCGAGCTGGACGACCTTGTTCGTCTCCATCAAGGGGATGGTGACGGAGGTGGGGGGCTTGATGACGCATGGGGCGGTCATCGCGCGCGAGTTTGGCTTGCCTGCCGTGGTAGGGGTGGAGAAGGCCTCCAAGCTGTTCAAGGATTGGCAGCGGTTTCGCGTGCACGGCACGGAGGGCTATGTGGAACTCCTGTGACCGGAAAATTCAACGGGGGAGGAAGAAGAACCAGCGCTGGAGCAGCCCGCCCACGAGCTCGCCAACCTTGACGAACGGGAACGCGATCGCCCCCACCACGCCGGCCAGCCCCAACTCCACCGCATGACCGAGCGGCGTGCCGAGGTGGTCCAGATCCGGCAGCGGTACGGGCCGCTTCGCCAACAAGGCGTCCGTGTAGCCGGCTACCAGCGCGCGGCCGCGCGCCTCCTTGCTGTCTTGGCTGGCATAGACGAAGGCCCCGAGTGCGATCAACGGAATGGCGGGCAAGAGGCCCCAGGCGGCCGCTTCCGCGAAGTACGCGGTGGCGACGCCCGCCAGCACGCCCAGGCCGGCGCCCAGCTTGCCGATCAAGCGCATGCCGCTGACCTCGCTCACGAAGCGCCGCATATTGGTGTCCACCGCGTCACGCACGTTCAGCCCCATGAAGGTGGGCTCGTCGTAGAGTGCCTGCAAGGCGATCTGTATCTCGTAGGCAGTTACGCCGTCGTGATTACGATCCAGCGTGTCGTAGCTCGCCAGCGGCAGCTCGGTGCGGTCGAGGCTGTGGTTTCGGTCCTTGTCCATCACGTCCACCAGCGAACGGGCGGCGTAGTCGAAGGAGCCGTAGTCCACGGTGGGGTAGTAGCCGGCGACATTGTAGTTGGCCATGCGCTTGCTTGTCGGCCGGTCCCGTCGGAGGGTTCTTAAGAGTGGATAAATTCTGGGACATGAACGGATTAAAGTGGACTCGGTTGGCAGGAAACCTTCGTTGGAGACCACCGCCGGGACAGCCAAGCGTTGCAGCACGTGAGCGAAGGTCACGCCCGGGGACAGACGGTCATCCAGATCGCCAACCAGGCCATGCCTGCCGTGGGGTAAGAACTCCGGGTCGGCTTTGCCAGCCAGGTGAAGCGTGATTGTTTTCAGAGAAAGACGCACCCGGGCAGCAGGGAAGTGGAGGAGTTCGCTTGGATCATTCCGTTCGCACCCTTTTGGTCCTGGCGGTGGCGATCGCCTTCACTGCGGCGCCCGGTGCGGCGGAGCAGACCCTCAAGTGGCGACCGGGCAAGTACGTGCATGCCAGTGGCAGCGTGGTTGTCACACGCCTGGCTCCCAACCGTGTGCATCTCGACATCCAGACCGTGAGCGGGCCAACCGCCCATGTCTGCGAATTCAACAACGACGCCCACCTCGAAGGCGGCAAGGTAACCTACCTTGCGCCGGCGGAAGATCCGAGCGCTTGCCGGCTCGAAATCCGCTTGGACGGGACAACGCTGCACGTGAGCCAACAAGGCTCGTGCGAGTGCGGGGCTCGCGGGACCATGGAGGGCACGTACTGGCTCGAGGGAACGTTCCGCGGTCCCGCGCCGGCACCCTTCACGCCGGAGGCCAAAATGCGACTTTCGACCGCCAACAAGGCGTTGGCAAAGGCTTTGAATGGCTTGCGAACCGCGGCGCAAGGTCGCCATGTTGCAGCGCTTCCAAGCCTGGCCGCGGCCCAGGCCGCCTGGGAGCATTATGCAGACGCCCAGGCGGCCTTCGTCGTTGGCGTCAACCGTGCGTTGCCCGGCGGGGGGGAGCAGGACGGGATCGACACAAGGACGAGCCTGACCGACTCGCGCCGACTGCTGCTCGCCGGCCTGGAGGCGATGCCTGGCCCAGTACCGACCACGCCGTCGCTCGATTGGGTTCGGGCGCTGCCGCCACCTTCACGGCGCGATTGGGCACGCGCCGAGAGCTGTTGGCTGGCCTACCAAACCGCGGAGTTGAGCTTTGAAGAGGCTTGGGGCGTGCACGGCGGCGCGGGCCGCCTGCGCGCGGAGCGGGCGGCGACGATTTCCGAGTCCGAGGAGTTATGGGAC
>JAQBPE010000437.1 GCA_028287685.1 Cyanobacteria bacterium RYN_339
GGCCGCGGGGGCGCCGCCTTACGAGGGAGCCGGCCCCACCGCGTTGCTGCGCGCGCATGCCGGGCCGCAGCCGGCGGCGCTCGCCCCGCAGGCCATCATGCGCATGATCGCCGCGGATCCGGGGGCGCGGCCCCAGTCCATGGCCGAGGCGCTCGGCGAGGCGGCGGGGCCGGAGCCGAGCCTGTTGACCAGCCGCTTTTCCGGGCGCGAGGCCCTGCTTGCGGCCTTCGCCGAGCAGGCGCGCGGGCCCGCGGACCGCACCCTTTGGGTGGCCGGGCCCGCGGGATCGGGCAAGACGCGCTTCCTGGAGGAGTGCCGGGTGACGGCGCAGCTGGCGGGCCTGCCGATCTTCGCCGGGCAGGCGGATCGGCATGGGTCGCCGTACGGGGCCATGGCCTCCGTGGCGCGCGCGCTGTTGGCCGGGGCCCCGGAGCTGCTGGACGCGCTCCCGCCGGAGCCACGCGCCAGCCTGGGCCGCTTGCTGCCGGACCTGGGCGGGCAGGCCGAGCGCACGGGCATGGAGCCACGCGACGAGCGCGTGGCGCTGCAATCCGCCATCGCGGAGCTGATCGTCCGCGCCGCGGGGCCCCGCGGCGCCGTCCTGGCCCTGGACGACTGGGACCTGGCCGACGCGGGCAGCCGCGAGACCCTGGCTTACCTCCGGCGCAACGCCCATGGCGTGCCGTTCCTGGTGGTGCTCACCGCCGCAGAGGCCGACGCGCCGGATGCCTGGCGCCTGGAGCCGCTGGACGTCCAGGGCGTGGCCCAGGTGACGGCCAGCGTGCTGGGCGGCGCATCGCTCCCCGACGCCTTTGCGGCCGCGCTGCTGCGCTGGACCGGCGGCCAGCCGGGTGCCGTGCTGCACGCCCTGGAGCACCTGGCCCGCACCGGCGCGCTGCGCGACGGCTTGCCCGAGGGCAGCCGCCTCGAGCAGCTGGGCGAGGAGCTGCGGGCCACCCTGCGCGCGCCCCTGGCCGGCCTGCGCGGTGCGGCCGTCCAGGCAGCGGAGGCCCTCGCCGTGGCCGGCGCGGACGCCGACCTGCCCATGCTGGCCGCGCTGGCCGGGCTGGAGGAAGAGCCGCTCTTCGCGGCGCTGTACGAGCTGCAGGCGCGCCATGTGGTGCAACTGCGGGGCGATCGCCCCGCCTTCGCCGCGCTGGCCCTGGAGGAGGCGGTCTACGGCGGCGTAGACGCGGCCCGCCGCATGGCGCTGCACGCCGCGGTGGCCGACCAGCTGGAGCTGAGGCTGCGCGCCCGTTCCGCGGACGCCGCCAGCCAGACCTCCCTGGCCCGCCACTTCCTGCGCAGCCGCCAGCTTGACCGCGCGCTCTCCGCCGCGTTCCTGGCCGCGGACTTCAACATGGACGTCTTCGCGGTGGACGTGGCGCGGACGCTGCTGCGCGACGGCCTCGCGCTGATGGACGAGCAGCCGGGCCAGCATGATCACTGGCGCTGCGCCTTCCTGGGGCGCCTGGCCATGGTGGAGCGCTGGCGCGGGGACTTCATGGCCATGGGCGCCTGCCTGGACCAGGCCATCCCGCTGGCGGAGCGCTTGCGCGAGAACGAGACTTTATGTCGGTTGCTGGTGCTGCAAGGCGCGTACTTCAACCAGCAGATGACGAACGCCTCGTTCCGTGGCGCCGTCGACGTGCTGCAGCGCGCCACCCGGATCATGGCCTCCGGCAGCCTGGTGACCCAGACGCGTTGCCGCTTCTACCTCGGCCAGGCGAACTTCTACCTGGGCCGGACCGCGGAGGCGCGCGCCAGCTTCGAAGAGGCCGTGCGCCTGGCCAAGCGCGCAAACTTACCATTTTGGGAGGCCAAGAGCCTGGCCTTCGTGGGTTACCTCGAGACGGTGAGCGGGCTGGCCCGCCGGGAAGCGGGGTTCGCCAAGTTGAGCGCGGCCGCGGAGATCCAGGCCCGGCTGGGCGATCGCTACGGCGCGGCCTTCACGGCCGCCCTGCAGGGCGAGGCCCTGGCGAAGGCCCTGCGCCTGGCGGAGGCCGAGGCGGCCTACGAGGCCCAGGTGGCCGCGAACGACGAGCTCGGCGTGGTGGAGGACCTGGTGGCGGGCCTGACCAACTTGGCCCACGTGCGGGCGCTGGCCGGGCGCTTCGCGCAGGCGCGGGACACGTGCCGGCAGGCCGTGGAGCTGGCCGCGCGCACGGATCAACCGGTTGGCCAGCTGGCACGCGCGCTCGAGGGTTGGATCACGGCTTGCCGGGGCGACCTGGCCGAGGCCGAGACGCTGCTGGCCGCCTCCGACGAGACGTCGGGCTACATGTTCACCCACAGCGCGCCGGTGCTGCTGGCCGGCTGGCTGCGGCTGGGGCGGCTGGACGAGGTGCGTCGACTGGGCCAGGAGGCGCTCTTCGCGCTCCGCGCCTCGCCGGATCTCGACCTCCTGGCCCAGGTCCTGGCCCTGCTGGGCGAGGCCCACGTGCGCCTGGGCGAGCTGGACACCGGCAGCGACTACGCCGCGCGGGCCTGGGAGGCTGCCAGCCTGGACCACCCGCTGGCGCGCTACCTGGCGCTGCGCACGCGCACCTCGCTGGCGCTGGCACGCGGCGACGCGGACGCCGCCCTGGCCGCGGCGGAGGAAGGCCTGGCGCTGGCACGCGCGGCCGGCGCGGGCGTGTTCGTGGCGGAGAGCGAGGGCCAGGTGGGCCAGGCCTTGCTGGCCGCCGGGCGGCCGGGCGCCGACGAGCGCTTCCAGGCCATGCAGGCTTTCGCGGAGGCCCAAGGCGTGCCGTATATGCGCGCGCTGGCCCTCCATGGCCGGAGCCTGGCGGCGCCCGGGCCGGAGCCCTGGGTGCAGGCCGCGCGCGAGGCCTTGCTGGCGTTGGCGCAGGGTTTATCTCCCGCCACGCGTCACGCCTTCCTGCAGGTGCGCGAGGTGGCCCATGTGATGGACGACCGCGCGCCGCGGCGCCTGGACGAGGTGGTCCCCGCGCTGTTGCGGCGGTTGGCGGGCCTCGGCTCGCTGGCGGAGGTCGCGCGCGAGGTGGCGCTGGCCGCGCTGGAGGTCTCCGGGGCGGAACGGGCCGGGATCTGGATCGATGGCCGTTGCGTGGCCTGGTGCAATAGCAGGGGCGCCCAGGAGTCGCCCGGCCTGCCGCCGGCTGGACCCGGTGCGCCGCTGGTGGCCGGGGGCAAGGCTTTCGGTTCCCTCCACGTGGAGGGCGGCGAGCCCGCAGCGCTCGCGCCGTTGGCCGACCAGCTGGGCATGGCGATCGCTTATGCCCGCTCGCTCCCCGGTTGAGGCATAATGGGGCCATGCCCACCGCCAAGATCCTGGTCGTCGAGGACGATCCCGACAGCCTGCGTCTGGTCTCCTTCTTCCTGAAGCGCGCCGGCTACGAGGTGCTGGAGGCGGCGGACGGTCCCACGGCGCTGGCCCTGGCCGAGCGCGAGAAGCCCGCCCTCGTGATCCTGGATTGGCAGCTGCCGATGATGTCGGGCCTCGAGGTCTGCAAGCGGCTGCGCGCGAAGAGCGACGTGCCGATCGTGATGCTGACGGCCAAGGACAGCGTGGCCGACCGGGTCGAGGGGCTAGAAACGGGCGCCGATGACTACGTGGTCAAGCCCTTCGCCCCGGAGGAGCTGGTCGCCCGGGTGGCCGTGCGGCTGCGCGGCGCCTCGTCGGGTGGCGCCTCCGGGAGCAACAGCCTGGCCTTCTCCGACGTCACCTTGAGCGCGGACACCTACCAGGTCGCGCGCGGTGGCCAGCCGGTGGCGCTCTCCTCCAAGGAGTTCGAGCTGCTGCGCTACTTCATGCAGCACCCCAACAAGGTCTTGCGCCGTGCGCAGATCATCAACGAGGTCTGGGGCGACGCGGATGCCTACGATCCCAACGTGCTGGACGTCTACGTGGGCTACCTCCGCAGCAAGCTGGAGGCCGGCGGCTCGCCGCGCGTGATCCACACCAAGCGCGGCGTAGGCTTCTACCTGGGCGAGGGCTGACCCAGGATCTTGGCCAGCAGGCCGCGCAGCTCCGCGCGGTCCACGGGCTTGGAAAGGTAGCCGTCGCAGCCCGCCGCCAGGCAGCGTTCGCGCTCGCCGGCCATGGCATGCGCGGTGAGCGCCACGATCGGGCCGGCGTAGCCCAGCTCGCGCAGGCGCGCCGTGGCCGTATAGCCGTCCATCACCGGCATCTGCATGTCCATCAGCACCAGGTCGAAGGGCCCCTGCTCCGAGACCGCATCCACGGCGAGCTGGCCGTTCTCCACCACCAGCACCTCCAGGCCCAGCTTCTGGAGCAGCACGCGGATCAAGAGCTGGTTGTCTGGCCCGTCCTCCGCGAAGAGCACGCGGCCGCCCAAGGTCTGGTTGGTCTCGGCGGGGGCGTTGGGTGCCACGGCCAGGCTGGTGATCGGCCCGGTGTCGCCCAGGGAAACCACCGGCGCGCGGAAAGTGAAGGTGCTGCCCACGCCCGGCTGGCTCTCCACCTCGATGGTGCCGCCCAGCGCGGTGGCGAGGTGGCGGCTGATGGCCAGGCCCAGGCCGGACCCGCCGAAGCGGCGCGTCATGGAGGCGTCGCCCTGGCGGAAGGGTTGGAACAGGCCCGGCAACTGGTCCGCCGGGATGCCCACGCCGGTGTCGGAAACGACCACGGCCAACACGCCGCCCTCGTATCGCAGCGCCACGTGCACCCGGCCCCGCTCCGTGAACTTCACGGCGTTGCCTACCAGGTTGAAGACGATCTGGCGCAGGCGGGTGGGGTCGCTCTCGACCAGGCTCGGGACGGGGGTGGCGAGCTCCACGTCGAAGGCCACGCCCTTCTCGACGGCGCGGGCGCGCATCAGCGACGCCATGTCGGCGAAGAGCGGCCCCAGCTTGCAAGGGATCCGCTCCACCGTGAGCTCGCCGGCCTCGATCTTGGAGAGGTCCAGGATGTCGTTGATCAGCGCCAGCAGGTGCTCGCCGTTGCGGCGGATCAGGTGGGCGTAGTCCGTACGGGCGGCGGCGTCGCCATCCGTCAGGAGGTCCGCGCTCGCCAACATGGCCGTGAGCGGCGTGCGAATCTCGTGGCTCATGCTGGCCAGGAACTGGCTCTTGGCCTCGTTCGCGGCCTCGGCCTCCTCGCGGGCGCGGCGGGCGTCGGCGGTGCGCTCCGCCACCTGCTGCTCGATCGAGCGGACGTGGCGCTCGTTCTCCTCCATCACGGCGAGCAGGATCAGGAGCGCCGTGCCCTGCGCCACCAGCCGTCCTTGCAGCAACATGATCGCCAGCGGGATCGGGTTTTGCAACGCCAGCGGCCCGGCGCCGTGCAGCGTCACGAAGCCGAAGAGCACCATCATCAGGACCATCAGCGTGAGCACGCCCAGCGTGCGGGTGCGGAAGCCGGCCCAGACCACCAGCGGCACGAGCAAGCCCTGGATTTCGATGCCGCGCGCGAAAGCCACCCAGAAGGCCGTCCCCAGCCCCGCCAGCATGCCCACGACCTCCCACGGGTGGGCGAGCACGCGTTCGCGGAAGCGCGCGCCCTCCAGGTACATCGCCGCGAGCCACGACGTCACCCAGAACACGCCGGTGGCGTCCGCCAACCAGCCGGCCAGGGCCGCCTGGCGGAAGAGGTCGCCGAAGCCGGCTTGCAGGGCGGTGGCGGCGATCGCCACCGGCACCCAGACCAAGAAGCACACGCCCGCCACGAAGCGCGTCACGTCCAGCGGGCGCTGGAGGTAGCGGACGCCGCCCGCGTAGCGGTCGACCCAGGCCCCTGCGGCCAGCACGCCCGCGGCATGCAAGGCGCCCAGCGCCGTGGCCAGCCCGAGGGCCTGGGGCGACTGCCAGCCGTGGTGCCAGGCCAGCTGGCCCGCCCAGGCCGCCAGCACCACGGCCGGCCAGCTGGCGGGCCCCTGGATCAGGCGGGCGGCCAGCAGCACCCCAGGGGCGAAGGCCAGCACCGGCACCGGCACCGCGCCCGGCACCGCCAGCAGGGCGGAGAGTTGCGTTGCCGCGATGGTCGCAGCGACCAGGCCGGCAGCTCGGAAGGCCTGGTTCATGGGTGTTCCGCCGGCGCGGCGGACAGGTAGCGCGCCACCAGGCGGCGCAGCTCCAGGCGGTCCACCGGCTTGGAGAGGAAGTCGTCGCAGCCGGCGGCCAGGCAGCGCTCGCGTTCGCCGGCCATGGCGTGGGCCGTGAGCGCCACGATCGGGCCGCGGTAGCCGTGGTCGCGCAGCTGGGCGGTGGCACGGTAGCCGTCCATCACCGGCATCTGCATGTCCATCAGCACCAGGTCGAAGGCGCCGGCCCGGGCGTGGTCCATGGCCACCTGGCCGTTCTCGGCCACCACCACCTCCGGGCCGAGGCGCCGGATCAAGGTGCGCAGCAGCACCTGGTTGTCCGGGCCATCTTCGGCCAGCAGCACGCGGCCCACCAGCTGCCCGGGCTCCGCGGCCGGGGCCGGAGGTGGGGCCGCCGCCAGCTCCGTGAGGAAGGGGGTGCCGGCCGGCACGGCCGCGGGCACCGACAACGTGAACGCGCTGCCCTCGCCCGGCCGCGAGGCCACGGCCAGCTCGCCGCCCAGGGCGCCCGCCAGGTGGTGGCTGATGGCCAGGCCCAGGCCGGATCCGCCGAACCGGCGGGTCATGGAGGCGTCGCCCTGCTCGAAGGGCGTGAACAAGACGGGCAGGTGCTCCGGCCGGATGCCGATGCCCGTGTCCCTGACCTCGACCACCAGCCTCCCGGCTTCGTAGCTCGCCAGCACCGCCACGTCGCCGATCTCGGTGAACTTCACGGCGTTGCCGACCAGGTTGATCAAGATCTGCCGCAGGCGCGTGGGATCGGACTCGATCTCCGCCGGCAGCGCGGTCACCAGGCGGATAGCGAAGCCCACGCCCTTGCCCGCGGCGCGCGCGGCCATCAGGCCCTCCACCTCGGCCAGGATGCCGGCGGGCGAGCAGCGGATGTGCTCGACGGCCAGGCGCCCGGCCTCGATCTTCGAGAGGTCCAGGATGTCGTTAATCAGCGCCAACAGGTGGTCGCCGTTGCGCCGGATCACCGCGGCGTATTGCTCGCGCGACCCGGGGTCGCCGTCCATCAGGAGGTCGGCGCTCGCCAACATGGCCGTCAACGGCGTGCGGATCTCGTGGCTCATGCTGGCCAGGAACCGGCTCTTCGAGGCATTGGCCGCCAGGGCGTCCTCGCGGGCCTGGTCCGCCTCGCCGGTGCGCAGCGCGATTTCCGCCTCCAGCTGCTCGTTGTAGGCCTCCAGCAGGCGCTGGGCGCGCTTGCGCTCCGTGACGTCCAGGAAGATGGCGATCGCCGCCGTCACCGCGCCCCCGTCATCCGTGATCGGCGTGGCGGTCACTTCCACCGGAACGCGCCGCTCGCCTTGCTGGATCTCCATATCGTCCACGGTGCCGCGCTTGCCGGCCAGGGCCTGCACCACGGGCATGCGCTCGCTGGGGTACGGCGTGTCCGTGCCGGCCACGTAGGCCTGGTAGGTGGCGGCGAGCTGCTCCACGCCCGCGTTGGGGTCCGCGTCGCGCCCCAGCAGCAGCTTGGCGGTTTGGTTGGCGTACTCCGGGCGCCCGGCGGCGTTCAGCACGAAGATGCCCACGGGCACGGCGTCCAGCAGCTGGCGCAGGTGGCCGCCCTGGGCCTGGAGCTCGCGGCCGGCGCGCGCCAGGTCGTCATAGAGGCCGGCGTTCGTCAGGCCGATGGCCATGTGGGCCGACAGCAGTTGCAAGGCCTCCAGCCGGCGCGGCGTGAACACGCCCGTGGCCAGGTTGTTTTCGAGGTAGAGCACGCCGGCGAGCGCGCCCTGGTGCACCAGCGGCAGGCACATGACCGACCGCGGGCGGTTCGCCGCCACGTAGGGGTCACGGGCCAGCACGGGGTCCGCACCGGCATCGGCCAGGATCACGGGCTGGCGCGAGTTGGCGGCCAGGTTCACCACGGCCTCGGGCGCGGCCGTGCCGCCCGCGACCACCACCAGCTTGCCGTCTTGGGGCACCAACAGCACCGCGCGCTCCGCGCCGGCGTACTGGACGGCCGTCTCGAGCAGCTCCTGCTGGAGTTCTTCCACCACGATCTGCCCGGAGATGCTGCGCAGCGCCTTGAGGATGGCGTCGTAGTCCAGATCGCCGCCTTGCCAGGACGTGCTGCCGGCCGGCTCGTCGGCCAAGCCGCCGCGCGCCGCGAACGCGGGGAAGCGCTCGTCCAGCTGGGCCACCTTGGCGGTGGCGCCCCAGCGCGCGTAGTTCGTGCGCGCGTCCGCCAGGCAGGTGGCGGCCACGGCGGAGAGGCCCTGGTCCTGGTAGAAGCTTGCGGCGAGCTCCGCGGCGATCGCCCGCTCCTGCACGTACCCCGTGGCCGCGGCCAGGTCCATCGCGGCCTGGTAGTGCGCCATGGCCGCGAGGCGATCGCCTCGCAGCCGGGCGCGCTCCGCTTGCACCAGCCGCAGCTTGTGCGCGAAGTTGGCCGGGGCGTGACGGGCCCAGGTGGCCAGCCGCCGCTCCTGCCGCGCGGCGCGGGCCAGGAGGGCCCGGCGGTCCGGCGCGGTGCGGGCGAGGCCCAGCGCGATCAAGGCGTCGTAGAAGGCATGGATGCCCACCGCCAGCACGCCGGTCATGCCCGCCACGCGCGCCTCGGCCTCCCGCGATGAGGCATCCGCGGCCTCCAGCTGCCCGAACAGGAACTGCAGCTGCATGGTGGCGAAGTGGGCCATGAACAGGGCGGAGACGTCGCCGCCCTCCTCGAAGCGTGGGATCAGGAGCGCGGCGCTCGGCAGGCGCGTCGGGTCCGCGGCCTCGCCCATGAGGTTGCCGATGGCCTGGTGCCAGATCCAGAAGGTGTGCTCGTCCGGATCCAGCCCGATCCGCCGGAGCGCCGCCGGGAACGCCGCGAACTCCCGCGCCAGCTCCGGCAGGGGCCGCCCGATCAGGTAGCCGTAGTAGCCCTGGACCAACAGCGCGAAGATCGCGTAGTCGAAGTCCCCGGCTTCCAGGCCGATGCGGTAGGCCTGCATCAGCGGCTCCAACGTCTCGCGCGCCGGCAGCTTCCAGGGCCGCGTGAAGGCATGCACGATGTGCAGCACCCGCGCGCGTTGGCCCGGCTCGCCATGGCGGTCCAGCAGCGCGAGGGCCATGGTGCCGTAGGCGTAGCCCCCTTCCGGGTCCGCGCGCGTGCCGCTCAGGATCATGCCGTAGGTGGCGTAGGCGAAGGCGGACGAGGGCGAGACGCCGAAGCGCGCCGTCAGCTCCACCTGCCGGCACACCACCAGCGGCAGCATGGCCGGCCAGCCGATGTAGCACGGCGCGATGATCCGGTTCATGATCCGCATGGCGGCCAGCTGGAGCGGATCCGTCATCGGATGCTCGGGCGCCGGGCGGCCGCGCAGCACCCAGCGGGCATGCGCGAAGGCCGCCTGGACGTGCAGCCGGCCCGGCTTGCGCGGGAAGCGGTAGCCCAGCAGCGCGAGCACGTCGAGGCCGATCGCCACCGCCGGCCTCAGCTCGAAGGCCGCGATCCGCGCGTCGATCAAGACCTCGTAGGCGCGCACCTGATCCGGCAGCGAGCGGCCCTGGGCCAGGGCTGCCTGGGCGTAGCGCGTAGTGGCCTCCGCGTTGGAGGCCAGGTAGGCGGCCTCCGCGGCCTCCAGGTGCAGGCCCAGGGCCAGCTCGTAGTGCGCGGTCCAGGCGTCGGCCGGCAGGGCGGTGAGACCCGCCTCCAGGAAGCCCAGCGCGGCGGGGAAGGCCGCGGTGGCGCGCGCCTTCTTGCCGGCCGCCAGCAGCAACCCTGCCAGCTCCAGCCGCTCGGCCGGGTCCGTCAGGAGGGCTTGACCGGCCAGGAGGTGGGTCGCCAGCTCGAACAGGCGGTCGGCGGGGTCCGGGGCCGCGCGCAGGTGCCGCCCGATGGCCAGGTGCAGGGCCGGGCGCTCCTCCGGCGGCACGGAGGCGTAGGCCGCGGCCTGGACGTGGTCATGGGCGAACTTGTAGCGCACTTGTCCCGCCGCCAGCGGCCGCCCCAGGCGCTCGCCGAGGGCCGCGCCGTCCACCAGCCGGAACTCCTCGCCCACCGGCACCACCAGGCCCGCTACCAGCGCGCGCCAGAGATCGGCGGCGGTGTCCACCGGGCCGCGGCCATGGACCAGCGCCAGCGCCTCCAGGTCGAAGCGGTTGCCGAGGAAGGCGGCCAGCTGCAGCACGCGCACGCTTTCCGGCGGCAAGATGTGCAGGCGGCTGGCCATCAGGCCGGCCACGTTCGACGTGACGTCGCTGGTGTCGATGGCGGCCAGGTCCCAGGCCCAGGCGCCACCGGGTCCGCGCGCCAGCCAGCCCTGCTCGTGCCAGGCGGCCAGCAGCTGGTTGGTGAAGTAGGGGTTGCCGGCCGCCTTGGCGTGCAGCGCGGCCGCCAAGGGCCGCACGTGGGCCGGCTCGGCCTCCAGGGCGTCGGCTGCCAGGCGCTCCGTGTCCTCCGGCGTGAGCGCGCGCAGTACCAGGCGCCCGGAGGCAATGCGCTCCACCACGGCCAGCAGCGCGGGGTCCACCTGGTTGTCGCGGTAGGCCCCGATCACCAGCAGGGCGCTGCCCCCGGCCTCGACGGCCATGGCCTCGATCAGCTGGAGCGATGGCGCGTCGGCCCACTGGAGGTCGTCGAAGAACAACACGGCGGGATGCGCCGGCGTGGCGAAGACGCGCACGAAGGCGGCCACCACCATGCGGAAGCGGTTCTGGCGCTCGGACGGGGGCAGCTCCGGCACGTCGGGCTGGGGGCCCAGCAGCAGCGCCGCCTCCGGGACCAGGTCCGTGAGCACCCGTCCGTTGGCGCCCAGGGCGGCGGCGATCGCCACCCGCCACCCGGCCAGGGCCTCGTCGTCCAGCGTGAGCAGCTGGCGCACCAGCTCCGCCAGGGCCTGGGTGACGGCGCGGTAGGGCACGTCGCGGCCGAACTGCTCGAACTTGCCCGCCGCGTAGAAGCCGTGGCGGGCGGCGATCGCGCGGTGCAGCTCCTGCACCAGCGAGGTCTTGCCCACGCCGGAGTAGCCCCCGATCAGCACCAGCTCGCGCGCGCCCCCCGCGGCTCGTTCGAAGGCGGCCAGCAACGCTTCCACCTCCGGCGCGCGGCCGTAGAGCTTCTGGGGGATCGCCAGGCGGCTCGGCCGGGCGTGGGCGCCCAGGGCCGCCATCGTGGTCGCGCCGGCGGCGATGGCGCGGAGGTCCGCGGCCAGGCTGGCGGCGCTCTGGTAGCGATCCTCCGGCGTCTTGGCCAGCAGCTTCTCCACCACTGCGGCTAGCAGCGGTGGCACGCCGGGCAAGGGCTCCGGCTGGCGGGCGAGGTGGCAGTGCACCAGCTCCAGCCGGCTCTCGGCCTGGAAGGGCGGGCGGCCGGCCAGCAGCTCGTAGAGGGTGGCGCCCAAGGCGTACAGGTCCGACCTGTGGTCCACCACGCGGTTCATGCGGCCGGTCTGTTCCGGCGCAAGGTAGGCCAGCGTGCCCTCCAGCACGCCGAGGTCCACCGGCCGGATCTCCTGCTTGGCGAGCCGCGTGGCGATCCCGAAGTCGATCAGCTGGACCGCGCCGTCGGGCCCCACCACCAGGTTGTCCGGGTTGATGTCCTTGTGGACGACGCCGCGGGCGTGCAGCGCCTCCAGGGCATCGGCTACGGCGATCGCCACCGCCAGCGTCCAGGCCAAATCGCGTGGAACGGCCGCTAGCGCGTTCCGGAGGGTGATGCCGCCACCGTCTTCCAGCACCAGGGTGGGCTGGTTGCCCACCAGCTCCAGGCCGCGGACGCGCGGCACGCAGGGCAGGTCCAGCTGCCGGAGCAGCTCGTGCTCGTGCTGCCAGGTCGCCAGCTGGCGCAGCGTGGGCCGGGCGCCCTTCACGGTCTTCAGCACGACCTTGGCGCCATCCACGTCGGCGATGGCGCGCACCACCAGGGTTTGCGCGCCGTCGTACAGCCGTTCGGTGACGGTATAGCCTGTAAGACCCATCATGGGGCGCAAAGACCTTCCGGAGGCCGGGGATGCTTGGCTGCATGGTAGCACGCCCGGCGCGGGGGCTTCAAACCGCCCCCAAAGTGCCTAGCGGCAGATCAAATCCTCCAGCTCGTCGATCACCGGGATGGCGGCCTTTACCGTCAGCTCCCAGCCTGCCCGGCGGGCCTGCAGGGCCTCCAGCAGGATGCGGGCGCCTTCCTCGCCGACGGCGGCGTAGACCGCGGTGGGGTCGATGCCCAGGACGTCCGCCAGGTCCAGCTGGACGTGCTGGCGCTGGCGCAGGCGGCGGAAGTAGCGCACCCGCGCCACGGCGTCGTCCGGGGCGAACCGGCCGGCCGTGGCCTCGACGTCCAGCTCGAGGTAGCCCGCCAGCTCCGCGTACACCGCGTCGTAGGTCATGTCGAGCTCGGGGCAGGTGAAGGTCATCAGGCGGGGCATCGGGGTTCCTCCTTGGGTGGGGTGCGTTCCACGAGGAAGAGCATAAGCCCCGGCTCCTAAGGCCCACCTGAGCCCTTCCTAAGAGGTTTCTAAGGGTCCCTTCACAGCGGCAGGTCCACGTGGTACGCCGCGTCCATGGCCAGCGACCAGCCCGCCTTGCGCGCCAGCTCCACGCCGTTGGCGTCGTACAGCACCAGGGTGTTGGGGCAGATCGCGGGGTAGGCCAGGGTGGCCGTCGCGCCCGGTTTTTGGAAGGCCATGGTGAAGACGACGGCCCCGTGGGGGGCTACCACCTCCAGCTTCAGCGGATAGCCGGCGTACTGGCTGCTCAGCGCGAACTCGTGGGCGACGGGCAGCGCGCAGATGCCGGGCCCGCCGTTGGGGCCCGTGGCGGGCGGCTTGGGTTGGCCCAGGCGCGCCTTGATGTCCGCCAACGAGGCCTTGAGGTCCTTGATCTCCTGACGGAGCGCGTCCAGCGCCGACTTCAGCTCCAATACGTCGTTGGACAGCGCCGCGACCTGCGCCCGCAAGGCGGCGCGGTCCGTGAGGTCCGGCGCTGCCTGGCTGGCAAGCTGGCGCGCCGTAGCTTCCGTGGCGGTGCGGAAGGTGGCGGCGTCGAAGCTGCCCAGGTCGCTCTGCTGCTCTTGCACCACGGCCAGCGTCACCAGCGTGCTGGCGGTGTCCACCGTGGCGGTGGCGCCCAGGTCCGAGGTGCGCGCCAGGGTTTGGAGGGTGGCGTCGGCGTGGCGGGCCTCGTCGCGGCCCAGGGCCACCACCATCACCGTCACGCCCACCGGCACGTCCGGGAAGCTGAAGCGGCCCTGCGCATCGGTCTGGACGGCTGCCACCAGCGGGTAGGGCTGGCCGGCGGAATCGCCCAGGAAGACGGTGGCGTTCGCCAGCGGCGCCTCCGAGAAGGCCTGCAGCCGGAGGTTGCCGCCGCCCGTCGGCACGATGTTCCCGCCGCCGGTGGGCACGACGTTGCCCCCGCCGGTGGGCACGATCGCCGCGCCGTTGTTGGCGATCACGCCGGTGATGCCGACGGGTGCGCGGGCCACGCCCGCCAGGACGGTGCTGGCGGCCTTGGCGGGGGCCTGGGGCGTCGCGGCCAGGGGTTGGGGCGGCTGGCAGCCCGACAGGGTCACCAGCGCCGCCAGCGCCATCCAAAGCTGCTTCATCCGGGAACCTCCTACAAACCCCGGCGCCCGGCCGGGCGCGAACCCGCGCGCGCCAGCCGGCACAGGGCCACCAACTCCAGAAGCAACGCGGGCACCCGCGCGTCTTGTTCCAACAGGGCTTGCTCCACGTGCGCCGCCGCCTCCGTGATGGAGGGGAAGCCGTAGCCGCCCGCCGCGCCCTTGAGCTGGTGGACCTTCGAGCGCAGCTCGTCCCGCGGCTGCACCGCCAACAGGCCCTCCACGCGCTCCGGCAGGCTGGCGGCGAAGTTCGCGACCAGGTCGATCATGTCCGCGTCCTCCGCGAAGGCGCTGTAGAGCCAGGCCTCCGGCGCCACCGGCCCGCTGGCGACGTAGCGCGTCAGCATGGCGAGGAAGGCCTCGCGGTCGACCGGCTTCGTCAGGTAGTCGTCGCAGCCGGCGGCCAGGCAGCGCTCGCGCTCGCCGGCCATGGCGTTGGCCGTGAGCGCCACCACCGGACCGGTCAGCCCGCGCGCCCGCAGGGCCTGGGTGGCCCCGATCCCGTCCAGGATCGGCATCTGGATGTCCATCAGGATCAGGTCGAAGGGCCGGCCCTGGCTGACGGCGTCCAGGGCGTGCGCCACGGCTTCCTGGCCGTTCTCCGCGAGCACCACCGCCAGGCCATGCTTGCGCAGCAGCGTGCCGATCAAGACCTGGTTGTCCGGTCCGTCTTCGGCCAACAGCACGCGGCCGGCCAGCACCACGGCCTCGTTGGGACCGCGCGGCGGCGCCACGTCGGCGCCCTCCAGGGTGGTGACATGGCCGATCCCGTCCGGCACGCCCACGGGCAAGGACAAGGTAAAGGTGGAGCCCGCGCCGGGCGCGCTCGCCACCCCGATCTCGCCGCCCAGGGCCAGAGCCAGCGGCCGGCTGATGGCCAGGCCCAGGCCCGTGCCGCCGAAGCGGCGGTTCATCGAGGAGTCCGCTTGCTGGAAGGGCACGAACAAGCCGTCGGCCTGCTCTGCCGTCATGCCGATGCCGGTGTCCACGACGGCGATCGTGAGCACGCCGCCGCCGCGCGACGGGCGGAACCGGATTTCGAGCGTCACGCCGCCCAGCTCCGTGAACTTCACGGCGTTGCCCGCGAGGTTCAAGAGGATCTGGCGCAGCCGCACGGGGTCCGTGCGCACCACGGCGGGCACGCTGGTATGCAGCCGCACGCCGAACGCCAGGCCCTTGTCCGCGGCGCGCACGCGCATCGGCGAGGCCACGTCCGTGATCAGGGCGGGCAAGGAGCACTCCACGGCCTCGATCGTGAGCTTGCCGGCCTCGATCTTCGAGAGGTCCAGGATGTCGTTGATCACGGAGAGCAGGTGTTCGCTGTTGCGCCGGATGATCAACGCGTAGTGGTCGCGTTCGCCCGCGGGCACGGCCGCATCGGTCAGCAAGTCGGCGAAGCCCATCATCGCGGTCATCGGCGTGCGGATCTCGTGGCTCATGCGCGCCAGGAACTCGCTCTTGGCGGAGCTCGCGGCTTCCGCCGTCAGGCGCGCGGTTTCGGCGGCCAGGGTGCGCTCCTGCACACGCGTCTCCAGCGTCTGGTTCACCTCGGCCAGCTGCGCCTGCGCGCGCGCCAGCTCCAGCTGGGTGTGCATGCGCGCCAGCAGCTCGTCGCGGTTGATCGGCTTGGCGAGGTAGTCGTTGGCGCCGGCGTTCAGGCCCAACACGATGTCGTCCGGCTGGACGCGCGCGCTCAACAACAAGATGGGCAGGCGGTCGGCCGGCCAACGCTCGCGGATCACGCGCGTGACCTCGTAGCCGGTCAGGCGCGGCATCATGACGTCGAGCAGCACGATGTCGGGCTCCAGGCCTGCTTCCAGCAGCTCCAGCGCCTGCACGCCGTCCGTCGCCACCGTGAGCTCGTAGCGTTCCATGGCCAGGAAGTTCACCAAAACCTGGACGTTCACGGGCTCGTCGTCCACCACCAACACGCGCGCGGTTGGCCCGCCTTCCGGCGCGCGAGGGGCGACCGTGCCCAGCGCGAGGGGCGCCGCGTAGATCGGGACCGGGCGGGCCGGTTGCAGCGTTGCGGGCCCGGGGGCCCCGGCCGCCAGGGGCAGGGTGAACGTGAAGGTCGAGCCCTCGCCGGCCACGGAGCGCACCTGGACCTGGCCGCCGTGCAGCTCCACCAGGTTCTTCGTGATGGCCAGGCCCAGGCCCGTGCCGCCATACTCGCGCTGGGCCGAGCCTTCCACCTGCTCGAACGACTCGAAGACCCGCGCCAGCTTGTCCGCGGGGATGCCGATGCCCGTGTCGCTCACGTGGATGGCCACCGCCCCGTCCAGCACCTCCGCGGCCACCGCCACCCGGCCCTCCGGCGTGAACTTGATCGCGTTGCCGATCAGGTTGTGGAGGATCTGCTGCAGGCGATCCTCGTCGGCGTTGACCAGCGGGAGGTCCGCCGGCACGCGGTTGGCCACCTCCAGCCCGCGCGCCAGCGAGAGCGTTTGGGTCAGCTGCAGCACCACGTCCACCACGCCGCGCACGCCCACGGGCTTGAGCCGCAGCTGCAGCTCGTGGTGGCGCAGCTTGGAGAAGTCGAGGATGTCGTTGACGAGGTTCAGCAGCCGCTTGCCGCTATGGCTGATCAGCGTGAGGTTGTAGCGGCCGGCCTCGCCCACCTCGCCGGCGGCGCCGAGCAGCATGGAGTCCGCGATGCCGATCATGCCGTTCAAGGGCGTGCGTAGCTCGTGCGAGGTGTTCGCCAGGAACTCGTCCTTGAGCTGGTCCAGGTGCTTGAGGTCCTGGTTCTGGGCTTGCAGCCGGCCGACCAGGGTCTTGATCTGCCCCGCCATCTCGTTGAAGCTGCTGGTCAGGACGCCGATCTCGTCCATGCGCGCGATGGGCAGTTCCACGTCGTAGTCGCCGCGGGCCATGCCGGCGGCGGAGGCGGAGAGGTGGGTCAGCGGGCGCAGCACCATGCGCTGCATCAGCCAGGCCACGGTGATCACGCCGACCATGAGCGCGAGCACAAGCACGGCCAGCATGGGCCCGAGGCGCGTGAGGCCGTAGTTGTAGTCGAGGTCCATGGCCACCACGTTGTACCAGTCCACGCCGTTGAGGTAGGCCGCAGCCAGCAGTTGGCGCTTGCCCTGCCGCTTCACGAACTGCGTGACCACCTCCACCTTGCCTTCCTTGAGGTCCCGGAAGGCGGCCTGCAAGCGCGCGCGCTCCGCCGCGTCGTCAAGCTGGCTGAAGAGCGTGTGGTGGACGTCCGCGCGGGCCACGTTGTTCATCTCGATCAGGCGGGGGTCCTGGTGGGCCTGGAAGGCGCCCTGGGCGTCCAGCAACATGGTCTCCACGCCGGGGGTCTGCTGGCGGAAGAAGGCGTGCATGAACTCGCTGAGGTCCACGCCGCTGCCGCTGATGCCCAGCTTCTTGTCGCCGTCGCGCACGATCACGTTGATCCAGAGCTTGGTGGTGTCCAGGTTGGCGTCGTGGTCGATGTTCAGCGCGTAGTCCTGCACCTTCTCCAGCGAGGCGAAGTACCAGCTGTCGCTCTTCTTGGAACGCAGCAGCTCCGCGATCAGCTCCTTGCCGCCGTGCTTGTTGGAGCGGTCGTTGAAGTAGTAGTGGTGGGAGGCGTCCACCACGTAGAACCAGCTGTGGTCCGCCAGGTTCTGGCGGTAGCTCTCCAGCTCCTCCATGGCCTGGCGCTTGAGCGCGGGGTCGTGTTCGTTGCCGGCCCAGCGCTTCAGCAACGGCGAGGCCGCGAGCTTGCGCGCCAGCGCCAATTCGCGGTCGATCGGGCGCATGGTGCGCGCCTTGTCGTAAAGCACCTGCTTTTGCGCATAGCTGACGCCCAGCGACTCTGCCACCTGGGTGTTCAGCCAGCCGAACATCGTGAGCGCCAGGGCCCCGATCACCACGTAGATGCCCAGCACCACGATCGCGAAGCGGGTGCCGAGCGCCAAGGGCTTACCAGCCATGCGCCACGCCGGCGATCGCGATCGGCGCTTCGGGCGTGGCGCCCGCCTGGAGCAAGGGGACGCGCAGGCTCGCGAAGACCGTGGTGCTGCCGAAGTTGCGCGCCAGGCCGGGCGCCAGGGCCAGGCGGGTCGCGGGACCGTAGTCCCAGTTGGGCGAGCCGGACATGAGCTCGAGGTTGAAGTCCCAGCCAGGCAGGCCGTGGTAGTCGAGCGAGGCGTCGAGCTTGCCGCGGTGCGGGTCGGCCTGGCCGTCCGCGCTGTAGTAATAGCCCACGGTCGTGAACAGCGTGAGGTCCTCGCGCAGCGGCAGGTCGAGGAAGGCGCGGGCACCGACGAAGCTGCGGCCGAAGGCGCCGGTCTTGATGCCCGCCACCGGGCCCAGCGTGAATCGGGAGCTGGGGACGTTGTACAAGAGCGTGATCAGGGTGTTGGCCCAGTCCGTCTTGAAGGCGGGCACGGATACAAAGGTGCTCTCCAGCGAGAGGCCCACGCCGGGCGCCAGGCCGGTGCCGAAGAAGTTGAAGTCGGCGTAGCCGCTGCCGTCGACCGTGAAGGTGGGTTGGACGATGGCGATGCCATGGCCGGGGGTGTTGACGTAGGCGTTGCCGAAGTTGACGGGGTAGGCGGCGGCGGGGGAAGCGACGGCGAGCAGGGCGATGGCCAGGGCGATAGGCTTCACGGTGGGTCCTCGGGGGCAGGGGTCGCTTGCCAGCATACGGAGCCGCGCCTAAGACCATTCTGTGTCGTTCCTAAGAGATTCCTAAGGACCGGGCGAGACCACCACCCCTTGGACCTCGCCGTTAGCGCCCAGGCGGACGCCCCAGGCGTGTTCTTCGTCCCAGGGCACCGCGTAGACAGCCAGCGGCGGGTCAGCGGGCCGAGCCCGGGCGCGAGGTGGGTGCGCGTGAACATCGTATCGGCTCTGTATCCTTTGTTGCGCTTGGGGCTGGCGATGGCCGCCAGGACAGGATTCCCGGTTTCATCAAGGCTTAATCGGGCTAACGAGGGTTCGAGGCGGTGCGCCGCTAAGCTGGCTACTATGTTGAAATTCGGCCATGTCTACCTGAACCACCGCTTCGTCACCTACGACGTGGGCCCCGAGCTCGTCGAAGGGCGGCTCGTCTACGTGGCGAGCCTGTCCCAGGACCCACGGGTCCAGGTGAAGGCGTCCCACGCAGAGGCGGCGGTAGCGTTGTTGATGGCGACGCTGGGGCGGCTGATCACCTAAGGCCTGGCGGCGCGTGTGGCTCCCGCTGGCCCATCGGGACCGGCTGCCACGACGCGGTTGGGGCGTGGTCTCACGGGACCGGCTGCCTCGACGCTGTTGGGCGGTGGCCCAAGGGGACCGGCTGCCTCGACGCTGTTGGGCGGTGGCTCAAGGGGACCGGCTGCCTCGACGCTGGTGGGCGGTGTCCCAAGGAGACCTGCTGCCTCGACGCCGGCGGTCGCCGGCCCCGTCGAAATCAATAATGGAAATTCCGGCAAATCTGGAAAATCTGCCGCTGCCGCGGCGGCGGCCGCCTTCGGGATTTTCCATAATTTCCGGATCGATTTTCTTCGAAGGCCCCTCCCCTAGGAGGACAAACCACGGTCGGTTACAATGACCCGCATGAGCGACATCTTCACCTACGAGGACATCCTGGCCGAGGCCATGGCCGAGCCGCGCGAGCTGGTTACGGTGCTGCGCCAAGGCGCGCGGGCCACCGTCACGATGGCCGAGCCCGAGCGGATGAACGCGCTGACGGCGGCGCTGATGTGGCAGCTGCACCAGCGCCTGCAGGAGTTGGCCGCGGACCCGAGCGTGCGCGTGGTGGTGCTGACGGGTGCGGACCCGGCCTTCAGCGCGGGCGGCGATCTGGCGTTGATCGAGCGCGGGGCGCGGGCCGTCCACCAGCCGGAGCACGAGCAGGGCACGCTGGAGCCGTGGCGCTGGATCCGCCGGCAGTTCGGCGGGGTGGCGCGGCTGATCGCCGGGACGGACAAGGCCTTCATCGCGGCCATCAACGGCGCGGCCGCGGGCGTGGGGCTGGCGATCGCCATGACGTGTGACATCCTGGTGGCTTCCGATCGTGCGGTCCTGGTGCCGGCCTTCGGCAAGCTGGGGTTGGTGCCGGAGGTGGGCACCAGCTGGCAGCTGACGCGCCGGTTGGGCTACCAGGGCGCCTTCGCCTTCTTCGTGGGCGGCCGTCACGTGACGGCGGCGGAGGCGTTGGAGCTGGGCCTGGTCCAGGAGGTGCACCCGCATGACCAGCTGATGGCCGCGGTGGACCGCTGGTGCGAGCAGATCGTGGCGCTGCCGCCCTACACCCTCGAGATGACGAAGCCGTTGCTGCGCGCGGCGGCCGATATGCCCTGGGCGCAGTCGCTGACGATGGAGGAGTTCGCGGAAGCCAACTGCTTCTCCACCCAGACCTTGCCCCGCGCGGCGGCGGCGATCAAGGCGCGCCGGTCCTAGCCTCTCAGGCGGCGTTCGCCAGGCGGTAGGCCACGGAGCCCACCAGGCCGGCCAGGTACTGCGCCGGCGTCAGCCGCGCGGCCGTGGCACGGGCGACCAGCGCCTCCGCCACCGCGGCAGGCAGCCAGAGCTCCAGGCGCTCGCGCAGGCCGCGGGCGTGGGTGGCGCAGGCGACCCGGGCATGGAAGACCGGGCCGGGCTCCGTGTCGCGGTGCAGCGCCAGGCAGAAGCCCACCAGCCGGCCCACGTCCCCGGAGGGACCGGCGGCTTTGTATAAATCTTCGGCGAAGCCGGCGGACACCATCAAGACCAGGCGGCTGCGGACGGCGGTGTGGGACATCGGGAACTCCTCCTTGCTGGAGAAGACGATAGCCCGGCCCACCTAAGTTCCCTCTGAGACGATCCTAAGAGTTCCCTAAGAAGCGGACCTCGGCCATGATCGGCTGGTGGTCAGAACCTGCGTGGTCCTGGTCGATGTAGGCCTCCACCATCTGCACGTCCTGGGAGGCGAACACGCTGTCGAAGCGCTGCTCCGCGCCCAGGTGGCTCACGCCGTCGATCACGCGCTGGGTGCGCTTGTCGGTCTTGCCCGAAGCCGCGGCTGCTTCCGGCGACGTCAACTTCCCGCCGGACAGCACCACGCGGCGCGCGGCGGTGTCCCAGTAGCTCTGCAGCGTGCCGTTCAGCTTTGCGGCGGCGGCCAGGTTGGCGGCGTCGGCCGGTTCGGCCGCGCGGTGGTAGCGATCGGCCCACTCCTGCTTGGTGTCCGTGGCGCCGCCGGGCTTGCCGTCGGGCTTTTGCATGAAGTCCGTGTTGAAGTCGCCGGCCATCAGGACGGTGTGGCCCTGGGTGCCCAGCTTCTTGGCGTAGTCGGCCAGCTCGTTCAGCTGCAAGGTGTTGGCCTGCTTGTCGGCCGAAGAGAGGTGCGGGTCCAGCACCTCGACCGTGTGGCCGCCGACTTGCAGCGTCACATGCAGCGTGCTGCGGCGCCCGATCGGCTCCGTGGCCGTCACGCCGTGCTTGGGGATGCCATGGAGGTACGTCATGAAGCGCTGCCAGCCCGTGTCGGAGAACGCGTGGTCTTCCGCCGCGGTGATGGGGTACTTCGAGAGGATCGCCTTGTCGTCCAGGTACATGCGGCCGCTGGCGAAGTACATGTGCATGCCCAACTGCTTGGCGATCGCCTCCGCGCTCTCGCGGGTGGTCTCTTGCAGGCAGATCACGTCCGCGTTCATGCCCTTGAGGTTCGCCATGGCCTGGTCCAGGTGCTGGCCGCCCAACTGGATGTTGTAGCTCGCGATCTTCAAGCTGGTCGGGTTGGCCGGGGCCTTGGCCGCCGGGTTGTGCCAGAGGTGGCTGGGCGCGAGGAAGTGCTTGATGAACCGCCAGACCCCGTTTTCACGGGGAGCGGGCACGGGGGCGGGCGCCGCCGGCTGCGGGGGTGCCGCCACGGGCGCGGACGTGCGGACGACGGCGCGAGGCGCCGCAGCATTGATCTGCATCTTCAACTCCACCAAACTCTCCACGCTGGTTGTCGCAAATCCCCCTGTACACCTTTCTTACGGTGTTGTTATTATTGCGTTAACATTCCAAATCGTGGTAAATTGGCTATATGAGCACCGATACCACCACCGCCGAAAAGCCCAAGGACTTCATCCGCGAGATCGTGGAGCATGATCTCCAGACCGGGAAGCACCAGCAAGTCGTGGTGCGCTTCCCGCCCGAGCCCAACGGCTACTTGCACATCGGCCACGCCAAGAGCATCTGCCTGAACTTCGGCATTGCCGACGAGTTCAAGGGCCGCTGCCACCTGCGCTTCGACGACACCAACCCGGCCAAGGAAGAGCAGGAGTACGTCGACTCGATCCAGGCGGACATCCAGTGGCTGGGCTTCCAGTGGACCGACCAGGTCTACTACGCCTCGGACTACTACGAGCAGTTCTACGGCTACGCCGTCGAGCTGATCAAGAAGGGCCTGGCCTACGTCGAGAGCTTGAGCCCCGACGAGGTCCGCCAGTACCGCGGCACGCCCACGGAGGCCGGCAAGAACAGCCCCTTCCGGGACCGCTCCGTCGAGGAGAACCTGGACCTGTTCGCGAAGATGCGCGCCGGCGAGTTCCCGGACGGCACCCACATCGTGCGCGCCAAGATCGACATGGCCTCGCCCAACCTGACCATGCGTGACCCGGCGCTGTACCGCATCAAGCATGCGCACCACCAGCGCACCGGCGACGCCTGGTGCATCTACCCCATGTACGACTACGCCCACCCCATCTCCGACGCGATCGAGGGCATCACGCACTCGATCTGCACGCTGGAGTTCGAAGACCACCGGCCGCTGTACGACTGGGTGCTCGACAACATCACGATCCCCAGCCACCCGCGCCAGATCGAGTTCGCGCGCCTCAACATCGAGAACACGGTGATGAGCAAGCGCAAGCTGTTGTCGCTGGTGACGACCGGGACCGTCAGCGGCTGGGACGACCCGCGCATGCCCACGATTGCCGGCATCCGTCGCCGCGGCTACACGCCCACCGCGATCCGCAACTTCTGCCAGGCCATCGGCGTGACCAAGGCCAACGGCGTGTTGGAGTTCGGGCAGCTGGAGTACTACGTGCGCCAGGACCTGAACCTGACCTCGCGGCGCGTGATGGCGGTGCTCAAGCCCCTCAAGGTGGTGATCGAGAACCTCCCCGAAGGCCACGAGGACGTCTTCCAGGCCGACAACAACCCCGAAGACGCCAGCGCCGGCACCCGGCCCGTGGTCTTCACGCGCGAGATCTACATCGACCGCGACGACTTCGCGGAGGTGGCGCCCAAGAAGTGGTTCCGCCTGGCGCCCGGCATCGAGGTGCGCCTCAAGCACGCCTACTACCTCAAGCTCTCGGAGATCATCAAGGACGCCGACGGCAACATCACGGAGCTGCGCTGCACGGTCGATCCCGAGAGCCGCGGCGGCGGCACGCCGGACGGCCGCGTGATCAAAGGAACGCTGCAGTGGGTCTCGGCGAAGCATGCCATCCCCACGGAGGTCCGGCTCTACGACTACAACTTCCCGATGGCCGTGCCGGAGGGGACGGCGGCCGTCGACAACAGCGGCTCGCTGGAGGTCCTGACGGGCTGCCTGGCGGAGCCCAGCCTGGGCGAGGCCCAGGTGGGCGAGCGCTTCCAGTTCATGCGCATCGGCTACTTCTGCAAGGACAAGGATTCCAGCGGCACCCACCTGGTCTTCAACCGGTCGGCCACGCTCAAGGACACCTGGGCCAAGCTGGAGAAGAAGCAGAGCTGACCAACCGGGGAATAATCCCCTCGTGTCCCAACCGCTAGGCGTCAAAGCCAGGCTCGCCGCTTACCTCAAGACTCTCGCCGCCGGGGGTCAGGGGGAGCCGGCGCACGACCACATCGCGGAAGGGCTGCGGGCCTGGGAGGCCGGCGAGCACGTGAAGGCCGCCACGGCGCTGACCGCCGGGCTGGTGGCGCAGCCCAGCAACCTGGACGCCCGCATCGCGTTGACGCGGGTGTACCTGGCCCAGCGCCACCTGGACCGGGCCGAAGCCCATGCCACGACGGCCGCCACGTTGCACTCGGAGAACCCGGCGGCGCACTCCCTGATGGGCGAGGTGCTGCAGGCGCTGCGGCGTTACGACAAGGCGGACAGCGCCTACCGCACCGCGATCAAGCTGGGGCCCAAGTTCGTGGAGGCCCACGTCAGGCTGGGCATCCTCCAGTTCGAGCAGAACTACATGGACGAGGCGCTCAAGACCCTGGAAGCGGCCATCTTCCTGAACCAAAAGGACGCCAACGCCCGCTACTACATCGCCCAGATCTGCATCGAGAACGAAGACTTCAAGCGCGCCCTGATCCAGAGCCACTGGGCCGAGAAGATCGACCCGTCCTTCCGGCCGATCTACTTGTTAAGGGCCGACATCTTCGAGCACCTGGACGACTGGCGCAACGCCGCCGCCGAGCTGGACAAGCTGGTGGGCCTGGGCAAGGCGGAGGCCGACATCTTCTGTCGCCTCGGCGTGGCGCGCCTCAGGCTCAAGGACGAGGTGGCCGCCCAGGAAGCCTTCGAGGCGGCCGTGGAGGTGCAGTGGTACTGCCTGGAGGCGCATTACCACCTGGCCCAGCTGCTGGAGGGGCAGCAGAAGCTGGACCAGGCCCAGGAGAAGTACAAGCTGCTGGTGGAGTCGCGGCTCTACACCGCCGTCGCGCACGAGGCGCTGAACCGGATCCAGGAGACGCTGGCGGCGATCGACGACAACCTGATCGGCGAGGACACCCCTGTGGCCGGCGCTGCGCCGGGGCTGCCTCCCAAGCCCAAGCTGGCGGACCTGGTGGGCCGCAAGCCCGGCCAGAAGCCCCCGCCCCGCGCCGCCATGCTCATCCCACCGGCCAAGCCCAAGCCCCCGCTACCCGCCCCGCCGCCGCCGGCTCCCGTGCCGAACGCGCAAGCGCAGATGTTGCAGATGCAACTGGTGATGGCCCTGTTCATGGAGATGCAGGGCGGCCAACAGGAGCCGGAAGCCTAACCTGCCTGCGCCTGCCGCTCCGTCCCCACCAGGTACCGCCGGCGCCACAGCTCGAAAGTAGCCAGCGCACACAGCGGCCCCGCCAGGTCCGCATGGCCCGTCATATGGCGCGCCACCATCGCCTGCAGCCCGGTGGGGTTGAAGAAGCCATTGTGCAGCGTGGCCGGGTCCAGTAACACGTCCTCGTAGAACGTGCGCGCCGCGGTGCGCAGCAGCGCCTGCGGGTCTGCGAAGGACTGGACGCGGCCCGGACGCAGCAGCTTTTTCAGCTCCTTGCGGCCGAAGGCGGCCGCGCGTGCCGGGAAGCCGGCGCTGATGGCCGTGCCCGAGCCCGTGCGGCGGAAGGCCGCCAGCTCGGGGGCGGTCTGGCAGAGCAGGCGGTCCAGCAGCTTGCGGCGCGTGGCGGACGGCATGCCCAGGCAGAAGTCGACCAGGTCGTAGTCGTCGAAGGGCTTGCGGCACTCGTGGGCCGTGCCGGCGAGCTTCAGGCCCATTTGGGTGAAGCGGCGCTGGCGGTTGCGCAGCCCGTAAGCCGCCACGCGGTCCTCCGGCGACCAGCCGGGCGTGCGGGCGATTTCCACGAGCATGTTGCGCTCCACGGCGGCGATCATCGCCTCCGCCAGGTCCGGCGCCAGGGCCTCGCGGGCGAGGGCGGGCGTGAGGTTGGACCAGGTGACGCTGGCGATTTGGGCGGCCAGCGCGGCGTCCGTGGGCGTGGCCGCCAGCGGGCGGCGGCCGTCCCGGGCGTGGCGCGCGTAGACCGACAACTTCTCCAGCTTCGTGCGCGGCTGCTCCGCCAGGATGTTGTCGACCGACTCCAGCCGCACGAACTCGGCCGTCATGCCCTTCACGGAGACCGGGGCGATCGCGCGCAGGCGGTCGAGGCCGGAGAGGCTGTGGGCGTGGTACAGGCTGACCATGCCCTCGCCGTAGGCCACCACGTCGCGCGCGTTCCTGACCAGGTAGTCGGCTTCCAGCGGCATGAACTCGTGGCCCAGGCCCAGGTGGGCGGCGACTTGGCGCGCAATTTGCACGTCGTCGGAGGCCTCGGCGCCGAACGTGACGACCGGGAAATCGCGGCGGTCCGTGAAGGCCAGGATCGTGCGCGAGTCGGTGCCGCCGCTGAGCGGGACGGAGACGTCGCCGACGAGGGCGCGGCGCACCGCCTGGCCGTACAGGTGCGTGGCTTCGTCCAGCCACATGTGGATGGGGCGCGGGCCCGGCTCGTTGGGGCCGTGGTAGGCCGGCTCCCAGTAGGTGCGCCAGCGCGCGCCCACGGGCGTGATGGTCAGGAAGGCGCCGCCGGGGAAGGCCTTGATGTCCGTGAAGGTGGTGCGGTCCGCCAGGGGGTGCTCCAGCGCCAGGAACTCCGCCATGCCCTCGACGCACATGGCGGGGCGATCGCCGCGCCCTTCCAGCACCCCGGCCACCATGGGGCTCAGGTAGAAGCGGCCCTGGTGGAAGCCGTAGAAGTGCGGCCGGGTGGCGTGGCGATCGCCGCCGACCAGCAAGGTCGCGCCTTCTGCGTCCCACAAGGCGAAGAAGAACGACCCGTTCAGCCGCTCGATGCCTTCCTCGCCGTCCGCCAGGTAGGCCGCCAGCAGCACGTCCGGGTTGTCGTCGCCCGTCAGCGGCACGCCGCGGGCGGCGAGGGCCGCCACGCGCTCGGGCCGGTCGAAGACCTCGCCCTGGAAGACCAGGCGGTAGCGGCCATCGCGGCTGACCAGCGGCTGTGGTGCCTGGTTGAAGATGCCCAAATCGACGCGGCCCAAGGCCACGCGGCCTTCCGGCTCGACCCACGACTCCGCGCGGTAGCCGCGCTTGAGCTGGGCGGCGGCGTGCAAGGCCTGGAACCGCAGGCGCAGGTCCGGGCGGGCGTGGTGGTCCAGGGCAACGTTCAAGCCAGGCATGCG
>JAQBPE010000440.1 GCA_028287685.1 Cyanobacteria bacterium RYN_339
GCAGGGTCGTCCGAGCCGGCGGCGGGAGCGCCGACCGCGGCCGCGAGCGCCGCGGGGTCGGCCTTGATGCCGGCTGCTTCCATCTGGGCCTTGACCTTGTCCAGGGCTGCCTTGACCGCCTTGGGGTCCTTGAGGTTCACACCCTTCAACGCGACCTTGAGCATCATCTTGACGGCCTTCTCGTCGTCCTCGGACAGGCCGGCAATCACCTTGAGGAGCTGGTCCCAGATCGGGTCCAACGAGCCGGCGGGCAGGCCGAGGTCGCGCGCCAGGCTGGCGGCCGTGGGCTTGGCCCGATCCGGCTGGGGCGCTGGCGATGAGGTGTCCGGCGCGCTGTTGGCGGCACCGCCGCTGGAGGCGCCACCCGAGGAGCCCCCGCCCGACGAACCGCCGCCGGAGGAGCCGACGCCGCCGCCGCCCGACGAGCCGCCCCCGGACGAACCACCGGAAGAACCGCCGCCCGAGGAGCCGCCGCCGGAGACGTCCTGCGCGGCCGTCATCGGCAGCGCGGCCCCGCCGTTGAGCGCCTCGACGGCGCCCTTGAAGGTGTCCCAGCCGTTGAGGCCGCCGTTGACGGCGCGGCGCACGCCTTGCCAGTCGCCGGCCTGGGCCTTGGCGGGGATGTTGTGGTCGGCGAAGTACTGGACCATGACCTCCGCGGAGATCTTGGGGTCCAGCGCCTTGTCGGGGTTGCCCACAAGGTCGACGCCCAGCTTGTCGCCGTAGCTCTGGTAGTTGGCGCGGCCCGTCAGCTGGATGAAGCCGCGGCCCTTGTAGCGCTCGCCGTCGCCCGGATGGGTGTTGCCAAGATCCGAGCGGCCTTCGTACTCGCGGCCGCTGGCGTACTCCGGGATCGGCTGGAAGCTGCCGGTCTCGGCCTTGATCGTGGCGAGCAGGGCGATGCAGGAGTTCTTGTCCGTGATCCCCTTGGCCTGCATGGCCTTCGCCAGCTCGGGCACGTACTTGTTGACGTTCTCGATCGGCACGCCCAGCCGCTGCGAGATCTCCTGGTTGGAGAACGGCATGGGCGGATACGTGGTCTTGGAGGGATCCTTGGGCTCGTCCAAACCCAGCTTGCTGGTGGGACCCTTGTTGTCGGCCGGGCCGGAGTCGCCAGGCGGGGGCGGCGGCGAACCGCCGGCGGGGGCCGGGTTCGCGGCCGGCTTGGGCTTCGGCGGCGGGGGCGGCGGCGGCGGGGGAGGCGGCGGCGGCGGCGGGGTGATCTGGGTCATGGCTTCCTCCTCTGCTTGCTACTTATGCCCGGAACTTGCCCTTTCGCAAGGCCTTCTTCGCGAGGTCGTCGCCCAGCAAGGCGGCCTGCTGGTACCAGCCCCGCGCGTCTACGAGCTCCCCGGCCGCTTCGCACAGGTCGCCCAGCCGCCGCATCGCCACGGCCTCGCCCCGCTCCGCCGCCACGTGCAGCCAGGTGCGGGCCTCGGCCTCGCGCCCCAGTTTCGCCAACATCCGCCCCAGCGGGTAGGCCGCCTCCATGTTGCCGGCCCCGATCGCCACCTGGTACCAGTGCTCGGCCTCGGAGGCATGCCCGGCCCCGATACAGTTTCCGCTGGAAGGGTCGACCCGCTCCCCCAGGTCCCGCTGGCACTGGGTCGACCCGGCCGCCGCCCCCAGCCGCAGCCAGCGCAGGGCCTCGTCCGGGTCCTTGGGCGCGGCCATGCCGAACTCGTAGGCATTCGCAAGGGCCCACATGGCGTCGGTGTTCCCGTTGGCGGCGGCATGGCGCAGACGATCGATGTCCATCGCACGGAGGTACCACGGGGCGGCAATCACACGCAAATGGCCAACATCGTCACATGGGCTCGCGGCCCCGTGAGCTAGCCTGGGCGGATGAAACGCATCATCCTGATGGGGACCCTTCTGCTCACCGGCTGCCCCACCGCACCCGACCTTGCACCCGTATCCCCCGGACCGTCCGTGCGGCCTTCCCCCGCGCCCCAATATCTGGATGATCAGGTCACGGCGGCCGGCCGGCCGTACGTGCTGGAGAACGGCCTGTACCTCCAGGACAAGCTGCTGACCTCTTGGGAGCGCGACGCCCAGCTCAAGCTGGTGGGCCCCAAGCTGCGCTACGTGGTCCTGGCGACCGGCGGGCAACTCGTGGCGAAGCTGGTGGACGGGGGCGCGCGCAAGGTCTTGCTGCCGCACTACGAGCGGGACCTCGATCTTCAATTGGCGCCTGACGGACACACCCTGGCGGTGCGGACCTACGTCGACGCCCGCCCGCAGGAACAGTACGGGTCGCTCGATCCCGAATCCATCTACCTCGTCGACGTCGACGACCCCAAGCCACGGCGCTGGCCCAATGGCTTTTACTTCCATCAGATCAAGTGGGCCCCGAAGGGGTTGCAGCTGGCCATTTTCGGCACCGCCGGCCCCACCGACCCCGTCGCCTTCCGGGTGGCCACGCCGGACAACGACCAGTCGAGGGTAGTGGCCGCGCCGAACGGCTCGTTGGAATTCTTCGACTGGCTGCCGGACGCCGAACACCTCGTCACCACCTGGTTCAACGACAAGTACGCGGGCACGGTCGAAATCCGGACTTACGCCATTGCCGACGGCAAGGAAACCAAGCAAGTGATCGACGTGTCGGGCGGCCATGGGCCGGGCTTCGCGCACGCCGAGGTCAGGAAGCTCACGCAGGACGGCACGGGGCTGGTCGCCGAAATCTGGCGCACGGACGGCACCGGCGGACAGATCGTGATCGACCTGGTGACGGGGACCTGGGCACCGCTGTAAGATGTCCGCCATGCGCCACCTGCCCCTGGTCGTTCTGACCCTCCTCGCCCTCCAGGCCCCCGCCCTGGCCCAGACCCAGCTGGAGCTGAACTTCCAGGCCAAGGACAAGGCCATGGCGGCGGACAAGGTGCTGAACCAGCGCTATAAGCAAGTGATGGGCCGTCTGGGCTCGGCCGACCGCACGCAACTGACCAAGGCCGAGCTGGCCTGGATCAAGTTCCGGGACGCGGAGTGCACGCACGAGGAGGACCAGTACCGCGGCGGCTCGATGGCCCAGATGATTTATTGGCAGACCTACCAGCGCCTGACGGAGCTACGCGCGCAAGGGCTGGAAGCAGCGGTCGGCCCAGCAGGCGCCGCGGCGGACCGCAAGCTCAACGCCATCTACCAGGCCTGGGACAAGGAGCAGGACCCGGCCGCCCACAAGCTGCTGCAACAAGCCGAACTGGCCTGGATCGCCTTCCGCGACGCCGAGGCGGCGCGATTCAAGGACCGCGCCGGGGCGGTGGCCCGCCTCTCGAACGAGCGAGCACACGATCTGAAGGTGTTGCTAGACGAGCGCCGCTCGCATTAACAGGCCGAAGTAGGCTGGGCCCGTCCAGTGGCAAGACGGGCCCATATTCGATTTTTGGTTACCGGAAAATCGAGAAAACCCGGAAGCCCGAATGCCCAAACCCCGGCAACGACGCGACTGTATGCTCGCAAGACTCTTTCCGAATTTGCCGGATCTTCCAGAATTTCCGACTTCGTTTCGTAAAGACCCCGGGGGAGGACCTTCGGTGCTTCCATCCTCCAGAAAGCGGCTGCGAGCGGCCTCCCGCTCGTCGTCACCGGCCCGCTAAACGCCCTCGGGCAGCATAAGCTCGTCCGGGTAACACCACGCCCATTGCTCGCCGGGCTCGGCCGAGCGGATCAACGGGTGCTGGGTGGCCTCGTAGTGCGCGGTGGCGTGCTTGTTGGGCGAGCTATCACAGCAACCCATGTGCCCGCAGCTCAGGCACAGGCGCAGGTGCACCCACTGGCCGCCGATTTTCAAGCAGTCCTCGCAGCCCTCCGCGCTGGGCGTGACGGGCTTCACCTGGTCCAGATGAGAACATTCGGGCATCAGAACACCTGCATCGTCTGTAATTCGGGCGCCGCCTGGTCCAGCCGGTCCGACATCTCCCGCAGGTGGCAGGTCGGCACGGCGGGGAACAGGTGGTGCTCTACGTGGCGGAACATATGGTAGCTCACCATATTCTTGGCGCGCCCCCGCAAGGTGCGTGCGATAAAGTGGTGGCGATCGCAGTCGTGGTGCACCGTCCAGACGGCAAAGAACGCGGTGAAGCAGTGCCCCACGAGCATCGCACAGACATGGTAACGCAACGGCGCCACCGGCCAACAGGCAACCCCCCAGGCCGCGCCCAGCGCCAGCTCCGCCGCCACCCAGGCCCGCAGCCGCCGGCCGCCCAGGCGCAGGGCCGTGACGTGGAGCAAGACCGGAAACACCGGCCCGAAGGCCAACGCCTTGAAGGCGCCCATGCGGGCGCTCAGCGCCTCCACGTCCTCGTCGTCCAGGCAGTGCTGGTGGTGGCGCAGGTGGTTGAACTGGACCGCATGCATGGAGCCCAGCATCAGGACGCTCATCGCCAGGATAACGCCCTCCGTCCAGCCGCGCGGCAGGCCGAGCGCGTAGTGGTAGGCGTTGTGGACCAGCCGCAGGCCGCACAGGAAGAAAACAAACGAGCAGGCCAACGCGGCCAGCCACCCGTGCGCGGCAGCCAGGGCCAGACTGGCCCCCAGCCAGGGCAGGGGCAAGAGCAGTTCGCGGACCACCTCGTAGCGGCTGAGCCCCACGAGATCACGCCACGCCACGGCACGCACGCGCGGATCGCGCTGGATTTCCAGGGCTGGTGCCATGTCTGACCCTCCCGTTGGCACATACCCACTGAAAACGAAACAACGCTTTACAAAGCTTCGTCGAAATTAACAACGCGGTGGACCGTGGCATAACGCGGTCGACGCCCAAACCACGGCTGAAACACCGTTAATGCGGGGTTGTCCGGTGCCGACGGATCGGATACGGTTATAGGTTTCGGCCCCCGCGGCC
>JAQBPE010000027.1 GCA_028287685.1 Cyanobacteria bacterium RYN_339
CGCTGCGCCGTGAGCAGGGGGCCGCTCGGGCCGACTCGCGCGCGACCCTCGTGCAGCTCGACCGCGAGCGCAAGGCTGCACGCTCGACGGAGCGCTCGTTGCGGAGCGAGATCGGGGAGCTCGCGCGGCGGGTCGCGGCGGCGGAGGCCCACGCCGAGGTGCTGGAGCTGGCTTACCAGGCTGCCATGGCGGCCGCGGGCGCGACGACGGCGGCCGAGCTGGTACGGGCGCTGGCACCGGCTGCCGCGCGGCTGTGCGGGGCCGAACGCGTGGTCTTGCTGGCCGGCGACGCGCTGGTCACCCTCGCCGCCTCGGACGACGCGGCGCCCATCAGCACCACGATCGCCCGCTGGGTCTACACCGAGGCGCGGCCGTTGCACCTGCTGGACCCGTTGCAAGAAGAAGGCTTCAACCTCCAGGCCAGCGTCCAGGCCCTGGGCCGCCGCACCGTCGACGTGGTGCCCGCTGTGCACGGCGGCCGGACGCTGGGCGTGCTCTACACCGACCACGCGCGGCTGGAGGATACCAGCGCGGCAGGGTTGGACGGGTTGGCCAGGTTGGGGGCGATCGCCGGGGCGTTCCTGGCCCGCCAGGAAGCCCGCTAGCCCCGGCGCCCCCGGCGTGGCGCCGGTGTGCCGCCCATCTCGAGCGCGGCCCCCTTGCTCTCCAACCCCAGCTCCGGGATGCTGGCGAGGTCCCGGGGCTCCAACGCGTACTGCTCGCACACGAGGCTCAACCGCTCGCCCGCCACGTCCGGCGCCACCGGCGTGACCAGGTGGGTCAGGTCGCCCTGGAAGCGCACCACCTTGTTCGCTACCGGCACGATGCGCCCCACCTGGCTCTTGCCACGGCGGAGCACCAGCTCACCGCCGCGCAGATCGGCGGGCAGCGCCACGTAAAGCACGCTGACCACCACGGGCGTCTCCACGGTCTTGCAGTACGACCGCAGGCTGCGGTCGATGTGCGGGTCCACGCGCGACGCGGCGCCCAAGACCAGCGGGTTGAGGTAGAACGCGTTGCAGGCCGGGTCCAACAGCGCGTCCATGTAAGGCGCCGCCCAGGGGAAGCGCTGCTTCACGGCGTCCATGGCGGAGCGCCGGAAGACGATCGAGAACCCCCGCGTGCCCACGAAGTCGCCGTTCAGGTTGTTCTTCGCCAGGAACTGCGACTTCATGATCTGCGTGCGCAGCTCTTGCAGGTACGCCTGTGGGAAGAAGTCGAGGGCTTCGGTGTAGTAGGCCATTTTACCCTGCCTGGCCGCGGACCAGGCTCAGGGCGACCGCCTCCGCGACCTTGATGCCGTCGATGCCGGCCGACAGGATGCCCCCGGCGTACCCCGCGCCCTCGCCCGCGGGGAACAGGCCCACGGTGTTGATGCTCTGGAGGTCGTCGTCGTTGCGCTTGATGCGGATCGGCGACGAGGTGCGGGTCTCCACGCCCGTCAGGATCGCGTCGTCCATGGCGAAGCCCTTGATTTGCTTGTTGAAGGCCGGCAGGGCCTCGCGGATGGCCGCGATCGCGAAGTCGGGCAGGGCCTGGCTCAGGTCGCCCAGGCGAACCCCGGGCGCGTAGGAAGGCTTGACCCCGCCCAGGTCCTCGGAGGGCCGGCCGGCCAGGAAGTCGCCCACCTTCTGGCCCGGGGCGTCGTAGGTGCCGCCGCCGAGCGCGAACGCCGCCTCTTCAAGCCGCCGCTGGAGCGCGACGCCGGCCAGCGGGTCGCCGGGATAGTCTTCCGGCGTGATGCCCACGACGATCGCGCTGTTGGCGTTGGCCTCGTTGCGCGCGTACTGGCTCATGCCGTTCGTGACCAGGCGGCCCGGCTCCGAGGCGGCGGCCACCACCAGCCCACCGGGACACATGCAGAAGCTGTAGACGGAACGGCCGTTCTTGCAGTGGTGAACCAGCTTGTAGTCCGCGGCGCCCAACACCTTGTGGCCGGCGTTCGGCCCGAACCGGGCGTTGTCGATCAGCGCTTGGGGGTGCTCCACGCGGAAGCCGATCGAGAAGGGCTTGGCCTCGACGTAAACGCCGCACGCGACCAGTTGCTCGAACGTGTCCCGCGCGCTGTGGCCGATCGCCAGCACCACGTGCGAGCTGGCGAGGTACTCGCCGCCCAGCAGCCGCACGCCGCGGATCTTCCCGTCGACGATGTCGAAATCCTCCACGCGGGCCTGGAAGCGGATCTCGCCGCCCAGCGCCTCGATCGTGGCGCGGATGTGCTGCACAATGCCGATTAGCTTGTAAGTGCCGATGTGGGGCTTGTTGATGTAGAGGATCTCCGGGGACGCGCCGGCCTCGACCAGCTCCATGAGCACCTTGCGGCCGTGGTGCTTGGGGTCGCGCACCTGGGTGTAGAGCTTGCCGTCGGAGAACGTGCCGGCGCCGCCTTCGCCGAACTGGGCGTTCGACTCCGGGTTCAGCGGCTGGCGCCGGCGCCAGAAGTTGAAGGTGTCCGCGGAGCGTTCGAGGACGGCCTTGCCGCGCTCCAGCACGATCGGGCGGAAGCCCATGCGGGCCAACATCAGGGCCGTGAACATGCCGCAGGGGCCCATGCCGATCACGATCGGCCGCTCCACCAGCCCCGGCGGCGCCTGGGCCACCACCTCGTAGTGCATATCCGGGGTGCGCACCACGTGCGGATCCTTGGCGAACTTCGCCAGCAGCCGCTCGTCTTGCCGGGTCTCCACGTCCACGATGTAGACCAGCACGATGTTGGCCTTCGAGCGCGCGTCGTAGCTGCGCTTGAAGATCGAGAACCCCACGAGGTCGTCGGGCGTGATCCTGAGCTTCGCGAGGATGGCCAGCTGGAGCGCCGGCTCCTCGTGATCGAGCGGCAGCTTGATTTCGGAGAGTCTCACCATGCTTCGCTGATATCACATGGCGGCGTGTCTGCGCAAGGCCCGGCCTGCGGTTCGGGGTTCGTCGCCATTCCATAACCTTTACTCCCCCTCTTCTTAACCTGTCCTTGGTCAGATTTTAGTCCCGCGGCACGGATAACCTTTGGGTCCAGCACCCCATGGAGAGCCAACCCGTGTTCGTCCAAACCAATCCCACCCAGGGCCCTGTGAAGGCCGCGCTGCCGACCCTCGCCGCCGCCGTGCAGCCGAAGCCTGCGAAGCCGCCCACGGCGGATCAGCTGGGCGTTACGGAAGCCGCCGTCATGGCCAAGCTCGGCACGGTCCACCTGGCGCCCGGCAGGGACCACCTGGCCGTCACGGTCGGCACCGGCGACACGCTGTGGAAGATCGCCAGCCGCTGGGGCGCCCAGGGCAGCACGGCCGCGTATGTGCGGGCGATCAAGCAGGCCAATGGCCTCAAGGGCGACGCGATCGGCCACGGTCAGCAGCTGCACCTGCCGTACGACGCGGCGTGCGCCGGCCTGGATCTCCTGGTGGCCCTGGCGGTGAAGAAGGACATGGCCGCGCGTGGCCCCAAGGCGCCCGCGCTCGACCTCAAGGGCCTGCACGTCAGCCCCGGCCCGTTGGACAGCTACCTCGTGACCGCCCCGCGCAAGGACGGCAAGGGGTTGCAGCACTTCGCCATCTTCGACGACCAGACCGGCGAAGACGCCATGAAGTGGGTGGTCCAGCCGATCGACAAGGCCGAGTACGACAAGCGCGCTCGCGGCGACGTCTAGTCCCGCCGACCCCTAAAAACACCAATCCCCGCGGAGCTTTCGCTTCGCGGGGGTTGCTGCTTGAATTCCGGTCCGGCCGTCGATTCGGCCTGGCAGACCTTGCGGCCCGTCGGGTGCTGCCCACACCCCCCTTGAATCCGT
>JAQBPE010000028.1 GCA_028287685.1 Cyanobacteria bacterium RYN_339
CATGGACATCGGCCAGCTCGTGTTGGGCAAGATCGAGGCCCAGAACGCCGCGGACGCCTCCGCCATGACGGCGGCCGCGGTGAAGGCCAGCATGCACAACACGCGCTCCATGGCCTACCGGGCCGCCAGCGGACAGCTGGACCTGGCGCGGCTGCAGATGGTGCGCGCTACCGGCATCGCCCTGCAGGAAATCGCGGACCCCGGCAAGAACAGCAAGGACTTCGACGACGCCATGAAGCTGGCGGAGCTGCACCGCACCAAGCTGACGCTGCTGCGCCAAGGCCTCGAGACGTTCAACACCTTCGCTACCGGCGCCAAGGCCGGCCCGGCCGCCGTGCAAGAGGCCGCAGAGGCCGTCTACCGCGCCAACCTGGGCATGTTAGCGGTCTCGAACCCCGCCAACCGCGGCCTGCTGGACCGCTCCGCCATGGCCGAGATCTCCGGCGGCGCCGCCAACGGCGTGGTCTTCCGCTCCGAGGGCATGGACAAGGGCGGCCACGCCGGCAAGTCGGCCGTGACCGTCAACCCGCGGGCCGGCTCCTTCGGCGGCGGCATGCTGGGCTACGCCTCGAGCGCCATGCTCTCCGCCACGGCCGTGGCCGGTCCGGTGGAGGCGCACAAGCAGCTCGGCAAGAACCTGCGCGGCGTGGACCGCTACGGCATCGATTGGTACACCGTGCGCCTGCTCCCGGTCGGCAAGGGGAGCCTGGGCAAGTGAGGAAGCGCCGCGGCCAGGCCCTCGTCGAGTTCGCGCTGATCGCGCCCTTGCTGGTGTTGATGCTGGCCGGCATCGTGTACTGCGGCGGCCTGATCCTGGCCCAGGAGAACCTCACGATCGCCGCGCGCTCCACGGCGCGGCAGATGGCCATGAAGGCCACGGAGAACGCCCTGGTCGGCGGCAAGAGCGCCGTGGGCAACGGCAGCATGGCGCAAGCGGCCCTGAGCGATGCCACCGGCGGCGCGCGAGGCCTGTCCGCCGCCGCGCCGGCCTGGCCTGGCGGGGTCCACAAGGTGAACGCCTACACGGCCGTTTACTCGCGCACGATGTCCAAGCGCATCGGCAAGCACAGCTACCAGTTCGGCGTGGGCTGCCTGCTCTACGGCGTGCAGGTCAAGAAAGACCTCTCGCACGACCTCTCGCCCATGGCCCGCCTCGCCAACGCGGTGGGTGGGCGCCTCAGCAGCGTGGCGGCGCTGGGGGCCAACGCCGTCATGCCCGGGGACCTGCCGCCCAGCGGGGGCGTCGGCATCGTGGACTCCGCGGGCGGCGGCGCCAGCGTGCTGGGCTTGAACACCTGGATCACCGGCATCGTGAACGAGAAAAACCCGTGAGCCTGGCCGCGATCGTTGTGATGGCGGGCGCCCCGGCGATTTTGGGTACAATACCCCCGTACCCCGGCGCTTCCCGTCCGTTGCCCACGCTGGAGACAAAAACACGCGCCATTGCGATAACTTCGGACAAGCCGGAGGTGGTTGCCGCCTATTATATAAGTAGGCTCACCGCCATCGGTTGGATCCCCGAGCCCGAAGTCCCCCACGAGCTAAAAGGCGCGCGGGTCGGCGCCCCGGTCTGGTTGACCTTCACCCGGCGGCCGGGCGGCAAGATCGATCTCCAGATCACCACCGGCCTCCACCCCAAGACCCACAAGCCCGTCACCTTGATCACGTACACCTGGGACCCCAAGGCACCGGAGAACGAGCCATGAACCTGCGAGACAAGCTGCGCAACACCTCCGACGACGCGCCCGCCGAGGCGGCCGCGCCCGACGTCGTGGTCGAGCAGGCCGTCCCCAAGGCCAGGAAGGTCAAGGCCGCCCCGGCCGAGAAGGCCCCGCCCAAGGCGGCGAGCGCCCTGCCCAAGCTGGACGTGAACCGGCGTTTCCTGATGATCGCCGGCGCCGCCGCGCTGATGACGGCGCTGATGGGCGTGATGTACCTCAACAACGCCGGCAGCGGCCTGGCGGAGGGCGGCACCAAGCTCAAGGTCTACACCCCCAAGGACGACATCGTGGCCGGCACGCGCCTGACGGAAGACAACACCACCACGGCGGAGATCCCGAAGGCCTACCTGCCCAAGGGCGCCATCACGGAGCTGGACAAGCTCAAGGACCACGTGGCGATCGCCCCCATGGTCGCCGGCGAGCCGATCATCGAGGCCCGCATCAGCGCCCCCGACGCCAAGTACGGCATCGCATACTTGCTCAAACCCGGCGAGCGCGCCAAGACCATCACGGTCGACTCCGCCTCGGGGCTCGCGGGCCTGATCAAGCCCGGCAACGAGATCGACCTGCACGCCACGGTGCCCGATCCCTCCGATGACGGCCGCCTGATCGGCACGCCCGTGCTGCAGAAGTGCCGCGTGATCGCGGTGGGCAGCCACCTGCTGGGCGAGGTTCCCAAGACCGACGAGGAAGCCGCCAAGGAGTCCAGCAGCGGCATCTCCAGCGAAAACACCGTGACCTTGGCCGTGCCCGGCGACAAGGTTAGCCTGGTGACGCTGATGGAGACCAAGGGCAACTTGAAGATGGTGCTGCGCGCCACGGGCGACGCCTCGCTGGCCAAGAGCCAGTTCACGGAAGACGTGCTGATGTCCTTGTTGGGCGGCAAGGTGCCGCCCAAGCCGGTGGTGGCCGCCAAGCCCAAGCCCGCGCCGGCCGTGGTGGCCGCCAAGCCCCATCCCGTCGCACACACCGTGATCCACTACGACCCGCCGCCGCGCCCGGCGCCGGTGCACCATGACCCGCCGCCGCCCAAGCCCAAGCCGGCGCCGGTGCACCACGACCCCCCGGCGCCCAAGCCGGTGGTGGCGAAGCCCGTGCCGGTGCACGTGGCGCCGCCGGTGGTCCACCACGACCCCGCCCCGGTCCACCAGCCGGAGGTCATCCGCTTCGGCGGTGGCGGGAACTAACAGGCTGCTGAAAAACGGGCCCGTCCGTACGAACTCGCCCAAGCCCGTCTTGACGATCGTCGCGGGGTGATCGCGGTCGTCAGGAATTCTAATTACCAGGCAGTATCTAACAATTGGGACGGACGGTCACGATACCTCCCCAAATTGGCATCACAGCAAATGGCACAATGCAATAAACTAGTACGACAGCCCAGCCGAAAGGCTGGGCTATTCAATGGAGATGGCATGCGTTCAGTAATGTTGACCCTGACTTTGATTGTGTTGTGCATTGCTTGGCAAGGGTGTGTTTCTATCGAAGGCGAATCAAGCTGTAGTCCATATTCGCCCAATCCCGCGCCTTCCACAGGGAAGCTCGAGACTTTCGAACCCGGCCAGGTTGTTGCTGCTTTCCAACTGACCAAGGACGTGCAAATTGCGTCCGATGGCATTTCGATAACCTCGAACGACTGTAGACTATCAGCATCCATTAATCTAATAATACATGAAAAAAAAGTTCAATCTATTTCCATAATTAAAACGCCACCCAGTCAGGCTGGTGTCGGCTCGACGGTCATATATTTCTATTTTGATAAGATGGAAAACGTAGTGGAAATTTCGAAGTCAATCTCAAGAATTCCATTCGTCATTTATTCGAGTCCGGTAGTCGGCGGTCTGCCAGGTTAACGGTATGGAGTTAGCAACCGAGCCATTAGCAGGGTGCTGAAAAAGTTGAAATTGGCCTCATGGCGAACCTGGAAACTAGCATTATGCCGTCACAAATTCCATTAGTCCCGGGCCGGCCGGCTGGAGTTCCGCAGCGTCGGCACTTTGAAAATCCCGCATAGCAGCATGAGCTGGCGTGTGAACGCCTGCTGTCGAAAATTTTCGTAGTGCCTGCTGATCGAGGAGCAGGAAGAGGTTCTAGAACGTCTGGGCATAAGCGTTCCACCGCATGAATGGGCGATCTCGATCGAAGGGTTTACTGCGAAGCCGCCGGGTCAAAAGCGGCCTGCCAACCGGAATACAGCGAATGATGGCACTTCAAACTGTCAAACGCATGTCCTACTGCGGGGAGTTGGATCCGTTGACGCTGGGTCTGCTAGAAGCAAGAACCTAACGGGCTTTCTGGGCGGCGCGCCACATCAACACGTCGGGCCGCAACTCGTCTTGCAACAGCACATCATGGAGGAGGTTCCACTCCTCGCTCCCATGGGGCAGGCTGCGCGCCGCGGCGCACATGGACTCGTAGGTGTTGTAGTCCAAGATCCGGGGATAGTGGCCCTTGAAGGCCTCCAGCGGCTTGCCGTCGAGCAGGAGCGAACCGTTGCTGTAGCTCGGCAACCGGGCGAACCCGAACAGGCGTGGCTCGTGGACGTCGAAGCTCAGCTCCACCTTGCGGCTACCGTCCAGGATGGCCCAGTGGTAGGACTTCACCCGCTCGAAGGTGGAGACGACCTCTTGCTTCAACGTGAGCTGGCCGCCGCGGGAAACGGCCATCGCGGCATGGCCGATTACCGCCGCGTCCTTCTTCATGGCCGCCCGGAGGGCAGACTTCACCAGCCGGGCGCGGCCGGCGTCCCGGGCAACCACGCGCGAGAGCTCGCTGGAAGCAATCTGGTTCAGGCCCATGGTCGAATCTCCTCTGCCACGCTTGGACAAGGGAGGTATCCGGAAGCGGCTAACCGGCCGCTGACAAAGGCAGGTTTCGAGGCTTAATTTCCGTTCAAGTTCTGGTTCAGAGCGGCGCGTCGATGGCCAGGCGATCGCCCACCGCGGTGCCGGTTGCAGCGATGGTGCCGGCTGGCAGCTCGATTACCGCGCGGGCCTTCTTGATGATCGACGAGAACTTGCCGGGGGCCATGTCGGGGATGAGGTGCAGGACCTCGCCCTCGCGGCTGACGAAGACCACGTCGATCGCCATCTTCATGCCGAAGCAGTGGATGGAGTTGCACGGCACGATCAACAGACCCTCACCCGCGGGCAGGTGCCTCACGCCCATGAGCCCGCGAAAGCGCGTCCAGAAGGTGCCCGCGCGGCGCGCGGCGGTGGCCAAGCTCTGGCCCGTGCGCGGGTTGGTGATGGCGAAGGTCATGGCGCCGGCGAGGCGGCAGGCGCCTCGGTGCCGGGCGGCTTCTGCCAGTTGGTGAAGAGCTCCAGGCCGACGGGCCCGAAGATCACGATGAAGATGACCGGGAAGATGAAGAAGACCAGCGGGAAGCTTAGCTTGACCGGGGCTTGGAAGGCTTGTTCCTGAGCGCGCATCCAACGGCCCTCGCGGGCGATTTCGCTCTGGATGCGCAGGCTCTTGGCGATCGAGGTGCCCATGGCCTCGGCCTGGACCATCGACAGCACGACGGAGTTCACTTCCTTGAGGTTGATGCGCTTGGCCATGTTCTTGAGGCTCTCCGCGCGCGGGCGGCCCAGCTGGATCTCGCGCAGGACCTGGTCGATCTCGTCGCGCAACGGGCTTGGGCGGGTCTTCTCTACCACCTTGAACAACGCGGCCTGGAGCGAAAGCCCGGCTTCCACGCAGATGGTCAACAGGTCGAGGGTGGTGGGCAGCTGGCGCAAGATGGCGTTGCGGCGCTGCGAAGCCTCGCGGTGCAGCGCCAGCAGCGGGTAGTAGTAACCGCCTACCGCCGCGCCGATCAACAGCAGGGGCGTGATGGCCATGCTGAAGCCGATCACGCCGAACGAGATGATGCCGATGGCGATCGGCAGCATGGTGGCTGCCTTGCACTGCCAGAGCCGCAGTTGCAGCGGGCTCATGCCGTAGCGCCCGGCGTTCTCCAGCACCAGCTTAAGCGAGCGGGTGTCGCTGTCCGAGATGCGGCCGCGCACGAGCGGCTTGAAGACCTCGTCGAGCTGCGCGTTGAGGTTCTCGATCGCGCTGTGCTGCTTGGTCGGCCCCTGGACGGCTTCGTCGGGGTTCAGCTTGAAGGTGACGTCTTCTTCGACGTTGAGGCGCTTCAGGCGGCTCTCGACGTCTTCCTTCTGCTTGGGCTTCGCCAGCGCCAAGAGCAGCATGAAGACGGACATGAAGCCCAGGCCGAGGATGACGACGATCAACATCGATTGCGGCATCGGCTAGACCTCGATCGTCACGATGCGCTTGATGAAGTAGGAGCCGGTGGCGATGCCGACGCAGCCGACGAAGGTCATCACCAGGCCGATCGGGTGGCTTAGCAACAGGCCGGTGCGCGCGGGCGCGATGAAGTACATAGCGAGGAACATGCCCACGGGCAGGCTGGACATGACCCAGCCGCTCATGCGGCCGGTGGCCGTGAGGGCGCGGATCTGCTTGAAGAGCTTGTTGCGCTCGCGGATGGTGCGCGTGAGGGTGTCGAGGATCTCGGCTACGTTGCCGCCCGTCTGGCGCTGGACGATCAAGGCCGTGGTGGCGATTTCGAGGTCTTCGCCCGGCATGCGCTCGACCCAGCTGTTCAGGGCCTCGTCCAGCGGCACGCCCATGCGCAGCTCCTGGAGCACCTCTTCGACCTCGCCGCGCAGCGGGTCGCTGAAGTCTTCGGCCACGGTCTCGAGGCTCTGCATCACGGTCAGGCCGCTCTTGGCGCCGTTTGCCATCACGCCCAGGGCGTCGGAAAACTGGTCCGTGAACTCCGCCATGCGCTGGTTGTACTTGAAGTTGATAAAAGCGTCGCCGCCCTTGAAAGCCACGAAGCCCAGCACCAGGCCGAACAGGATGCCGCCGACCGTGAAGCGGCCCATGATCATGCCGACCAGCGTCACCAGCAGGCAGATGCGGAACACGCGCGTGCGGTAGGCGCCGGGCTCGAGGTCGATGCCGGCCCGGCGCAAGCGCGTGGCCAGGTCCAGCATCTTGGCGGTGGGCGGCGCCTCGACTTCGCGCGCGGGCGGCACCGGCATACCCTCGCCGCCTTCGGTCACGGCCACCTGCCCGCGGTTCAGCAGGCGCATCGCCAGGAACATCACGCCGAACATGCCGGCGAAGATGCCCAGGAAGGTGACAACGAGCATCACGGGAGACATATCGGACCTATACCCGCTCCGGTCGCGCGAAGAGATCCGGCGGCAGCTTGATGCCCATGGCCTCGATCGTATCGAGGCAGTTGGGGCGCATGCCGGTGGAGCGGAACATGCCCTCCACCCGGTTCTGGTTGCGGCCGGTCTGCTTGAACTCGAAGATATCCTGCATGGCGATGACCTCGCCCTCCATGCCGGTGATCTCGGAGATGCGCACGATCTTGCGGGTGCCGTCCGTCAGGCGCGTCTGCTGCACGATCAGGTGGATGGCGGAGGCGATTTGCTCGCGGATGGCGCGCACGGGCAGGTCCATGCCGGCCATCAATACCATCGTCTCCAGGCGGGACAGCGCGTCGCGCGGGGTGTTGGCGTGGCCCGTGGCCAGCGAGCCGTCGTGGCCCGTGTTCATGGCCTGCAACATGTCGAGGGCCTCGCCGCCGCGGACCTCACCCACGATGATGCGGTCGGGGCGCATACGCAGGGAGTTCCTCACAAGATCTCGGATGTGGACCGCGCCGGAGCCCTCGATGTTGGCCGGGCGGGCTTCCAGCGAGATCACGTGTTCCTGGTGGAGCTTCAATTCCGCGGCGTCCTCGATCGTCACGATGCGCTCGTCGGAAGGGATGAAGCCGCTCAAGACGTTCAGCAGCGTGGTCTTACCGGAGCCGGTGCCGCCGGAGATGAAGATGTTCAGCTTGGAAAGCACGCAGGCCTCCAGGAACTTCGCCATCGGGTCGGTGAGCGAGGCGTAGCCAATCAGGTCGGAGATGGCGAGGCGCTTGGTGCTGAACTTACGGATCGTCACCGTGGAGCCGTTCAGGGCCAACGGTGGGATGATCACGTTCACGCGGCTGCCGTCCGGCAGGCGGGCGTCGACCATCGGGCTCGATTCGTCGACGCGTCGCCCGATTGGGGCCACGATCCGGTCGATCACCACGCGCAATTGCTTTTCGTCCGTGAACTGCCGGTTGGAGAGCGTGAGCCGGCCCTTTTGCTCGACGAAGATTTGCTGCGGGCCGTTGACCATGATTTCGGAGACGGACTCGTCCGCCAGGAAGGTCTCCAGCGGACCGTAGCCGATCGCCTCGTTGGAGATGTCCATGACCAGCCGGGCACGCTCCGAGCGGCTGTCGATCGACATGCCCAGTTCCTCGATGATGCGGTTGGCGCGCTCCGCCACCTGGTCGCGCAGGATCGCCTTGAACTGCGGGTCGCCCAGGCGCTCGAAGGGGATCTCCTCGAGCTTCATCTGCTCGACCAGCCGCGCGTGGATCTTCTGCTTCATTTCCTTGATCTTCTCGCGCTCGATCGCATGCGGCACCAGCGCCAAGATTTCGTTGGTGTCGACCTTCGCGGGCACGGCTCCCGGCTCCGGCTCCGGGGGCTGGCCCGAGGCTTCGATGGCCGTGGGGAAGGGGCGCGCCAGCTTGGCGGCGTCCTCCGACAGCTCCGTCTGCGCGCGCGCGGCCAGGTCGACCAGCGGCAGGGCGCGGATCTTGTCGGCGATCGCCACGATCGCCTGTGTAACAGGGTGTTGGGGCGCGTTCGAGGCCAACGGCACGCCGCGGTTGAGCGAGCTCACCACCAGCGGGTGGTAGGGCACGCGGCCCCACAGCGGGCGCTTGAGCGTGGCCTGGACGTCGTCCGCGGAGATATCCGTGGTGATGCCCTCGCGGTTCAGCACGACCTGGAGGCGATCGGAGGGGAAGTGCAGATCTCGGGCGTGCTCGAGCAGGTCCTTGGTGGACTGGAGGGTCGTGATCTCCGGGGTGCAGGCCACCAGCACCACGCTGGCGAGATCGAACAGCGGCACCATCAGCGGGCTGATGTGCGGCCAGCAGGTGTCCACCACGATCGTCTCGTGCTTCGCGGCCAACAGCTTCAACAAGGCCACGATGCGATCGGCCGGGATCACGTCCTTGCCGGGTTGCGGCGCGGGGATCAGGCTCAGGCCGCTGGCGTGGGGGTGTACGATCTCCGCGAAGCTCTTGCGCTCGTAGACCCAGTCGCCCCAGTGCCCCTTGATGGGCTCGAGGTCGAGGAACGACGCCAGGCTGCCGCCGGCCAGCCAGTCCAGGTCCACCAGGGCGACGCCGCCCTTGGTGCGGGCCGCCAGGGCGACGGCGAGGTTGCTGGCGAGGATCGACCGACCCACGCCCCCTTTCGCGCCGAAGACCGTGACAATCCGGGAGAGGGTGCTCATAGGACCTTTGTACCCGTTTGCAGGCGACCTTGAGGCCGCTGCTAGGGATCCCCGTAGAAGGCGCCGAAGAAGCGGTTCAGCGCGTAGACGTCGGCCTTGGCACTCAGCTCGAAGGTGCCGTGCATGGCCAGCACCGGCGCGCCCACATCGGCCACGTCCATGTCGAGCTCCTGCAAGCTGGCGCCGATCGTGCCGCCGCCGCCCACGTCCACCTTGTAGGCGTAGGTCTGCCAGGGGATCTGGTGCTTGGCCATGACCCGGCGCAGGCGTGCGCGGAAGGTGGGCGAGGCGTCATAGCCCGGCTTCATGGTCTTGAACGTGAAGCCCTGGCCCAGGCGCGCCGTGGTCTCGTGGTCTTCCGTGCCCGGGAAGTTGGGGTTGATCGCCTGCGACACGTCCGCGGACAACACCTCCGCATGGGTCAAGAGCGAGGCCACGTGGTCGTGCAACGCCTCCGGATGGCCCTCGCGGACGGCGAAGCGCTCCAGCGCGTTGGTGAGAAAGCGGCTGCGCACGCCGGTGGCGTTCACGTTGCCCACCTCCTCGTGGTCCACCAGGTAGGCCATGCAGGTGCGCGTGGGCGTGCCCTTGAGGTCGATCAGGCTGCGCGCGGCGAGGTACGAGCAAAGTCCGTCGTCCTGGCCGTAAGCGCCGATCAGGCTGCCGTCCAGGCCGACCGTCCGCGGGGCCATGGCGGGCACCAACGACAGCTCGGCGGAGACCAGGTCCTCTTCGACGAGGCCGTAGCGCCGGTGGAGCTCGCCCAGGAAGCCCTTCGTGAGGTCGCCCTTTTCGTCCGGCAAGGCGCCGGCCACCACGTTCAGCTCGTCGCCCTTGAAGATCAGGTCCTGGGTGCGCGTGCGCATTTCCTTGTCCACGTGCGGGGCCAGGTCGGGCAGCATGAACACCGGGTCTGCCGGGTCATCGCCGATCGAGACGTCCACCAAGGTGCCGTCCTGCTTCGCGACCTGGCCCTCCAGGGCAAGCGGCAGATTCGACCACTGGTAGCGCTTGATGCCGCCATAGGGCTCGCTCTTGAGCAGCATCAGGCCTTCCGCCGCCCGCAACGGGCGGATGCGCAGGTCCAGGCGCGGCGAGTCCAGGTGGGCGCCGATCAGCCGCGGGCCTTCCACCAGCGGTCGGGAACCGACCACCACGGCCAGCAGCGCCCGCTCGCGGTTGAGCATGTAGAACCGGGCGCCGGGCGCCCAGCGCTCGGCCGCGCTATAGGGCTTGAAGCCGGCGGCCTTGAGCTTCTCGACCAGGTAGCGCGTACGCCGCAGTGGGATCTTGGCGCGGCCCAGGAAGTCCATGTAGTCGTGCGCCAGCGCCCCGGCACTCTGCAGTTGGCCGGCATCCAACCGCTGCCAGGGCACGGTGGTCGCTTCGGGGGCGGCGAGCAAGGACAGGATCAGGCCTAGGCGGAGCACCTAGGGGATCTTCTTCAGGGGGCCCTTGCCGTAATCGGACTCGGGCGTGACCACGTTGTTGCTCACGACGCTGGGCGAGACGATGAAGACCAGCTCGCTCTGACGCTCGTCGTATTGCGTGCCGCCGAAGAGGTAGCCCAGGATGGGCACATCGCCCAGGAAGGGCAGGTGGCTGGAGATGCGGTTCTTCTCCGTGCGCAGCAAGCCCGCGATGACGAGGCTCTCGCCGCCGTGGACCTGGACGTAGGTCTCCACGGAGCGCGTGCTGATGGCGGGCACGGAAAGGTCCTTGAGCTGGATGGCGTTCTCCGGATCGATCGTGCTGACCTCGGGCTTGATCAGCATGGCGATGGTGTTCTCGCCCTCCAGGTGGGGCGTGACTTCCAGCTTGACGCCGTATTGCTTCCACTCGATCGCGTAGCTCGTACCGCCGCTCGTGGTCTGCAACAGCGGGATGGGAAGCTCGCCACCGGACTGGAACGTGCCCTTCTTGCCGTTCTGGATCACCAGGGTGGGGTTGGCGAGCACCTTGATGTCGCGGTCCTGGCTGAGCATGTTCAAGGTGGCGGAGATCAGGCTGTCGCGCACGGGCAGACCGAAGCGGAAGGGCGAGTTGGGCGCCGCCTCCGAGATCCCCACCTGGTCGCTCCAGCGCACGCCCACGTTGCCGCCCTTGCGTTGCGTGAGCTCCAGCGCCTGGATGCGCACGGCGATGGTCTCGCTGCGGCGGTCCTGCTGGACCTCCAGGCGGAAGCTCTTGATCGGGCCGTTGTTCGGGAAGACCAGGAAGTTGGTGAAGCCCGCCGCCTTGCCGTTGATCAGCAGCACGCGGTTCTGGCCGGGCAGCAGCGCCACGTCGGCCACGCTGACGTCGCCCACGACCACGCGCTGCACCCCTTCGGGGATGTCGAGCACGGTGGTCTGCCCGAGCGGGATCGAGATGTCCGGACGGACGGCGAAGGCCGGGGCGGGGGCCAGGACGGCAACTACGCCAAAAGCAGCTACGGCAAGCTTACGGGTGAACAACGGAGGTCCTCGATTCCAGGGTCGTGCCGGCCAAGCGGCCTTCGTACCGCTTATACCCGCACCGCCTTAGTCTATGCCCTGATCCAGGGGCGGTCGGTGATGGCTGCCTGGATCATCCGGGCAAGATTGCGTATCCTTGTCTGTCTGATAGGAGCTTTGCCCATGCCGTTCTTCCGTTCATCCCTGGCCGCCCTGACCATCGCCGCGCTCGCCGCGGCCGCCGGCTGCGCCCCGTCCGGCGCCCCGTCCGGCGTCGGCACCTCCTCCGCCGCGCCCATCAAGGCCGGCAAGACCATGCTCGCCATCTATATGGTCGGCAGCGACCTCGAGGAAGCCGGCGCCGGCACCTCCGACATGCGCGAGATGTTGGAAGGCTACAAGGCGCTGCCGCCGGAGGCGCGCGCCAACGTGGACCTGTTCATCGGCTTCGGCGGCTCCAAGAAGCCCGGCTGGCAAGGCATCACCTACATGGACACCGCCGGCGTCTTGAAGGACGCCGAGGACGACATCTTCGGCAACACGCCCGCGGCTTACCAGAGCGTGGACGCCACGGCCGACATGGGCAGCGGCCTGACGCTGCAGGCCTTCCTCACCAAGGCCAAGGCCCACATGACCCCCGGCTCGCGCGTGTTCCTCGACATGTGGGACCACGGCGGCAGCTACGGCGGCTTCGGCTACGACCGCAACAGCGACAACCTCATGACGCTGGGGGACCTCAAGACCGCCCTGGACCAGACCGATTTCCATGCGGACATCCTGGGCTTCGATGCCTGCCTGATGGGCAGCCTGGAGGTGGCCGGCGCGCTGAAGGCCCATGCCAAGTACCTGGTGGCTTCGGAGGAAGAGGAGCCGGGCCACGGCTGGGACTACACCCCCTTGATCGACATGCTGGGCCGCAAGCCCGACGCGTCGCTGGTGGACGTGGGCAAGGGCATCGTGGACGCCTTCGTCACCAGCCCGCGCCACCAGAAGTCGGGCAGCAAGACCCTGGCGGTGATCGACTTGGAGCGCGTGGCCGCGATCCAGGCGGGCCTCGACGCCCTGATCGTGCGGCTGGGGAACCAGGTCACCGGCTTCCAGCCGCTGGCCGACGCCTCCTCCAAGGCCATGGCCTACGGCATCCACAAGGGCCGCGCCGACGCCACCAGCGTGGACCTGGCGGACATGGTCGGGCAAATCAAGGTGGGCTTGCCGGATGCCGCGCCGCAAGCGGATGCCCTGGCGAAGGCCGTCACGGACGCCGTGGTCTACTCGCGCCAGGACGGCACCAAGCCTCGCTCCACGGGCATCTCCGTGTTCTCGCCGCGCAACACCAAGGCGCTCGCGTCTGCCGACTACACGCTGTCGAACTCGGCCACCGACCTCTGGTTCGGCTTCCTGAAGGCCCTGGCGGCCGGCGGCGGCGACGCGGCCAAGGGCCCCGTGATCGGCACGGAATCACCCTTCACGGCTCCTGACGACCCCACCTTTACGGGCTTCCAGATGGAGGTCACGGCGCCGGGCGGCGTGCTGGTCGAGGTCGACCTGATTTACGGGTTCGTGGACGCGGCCGGCACCCAGATGACGATCGCCGGCCTGGCCCCGGAAGCGCGCCTGGACAACCCGCCCAACATCTACGTGTTGCCGAAGTGGGACGGCATGGCCTTCTACATGCTCTCGGGCGGCAAGAAGACGCTGGTGCCGCTGGCCTACGCCAACGAGTCCGAGGCGGGCGGCGCCCAGTACGTGGCGTCGGCCAAGCTTAACGGCCAGGACGCCGTGATGCGCGTGCTGGTCAACAAGGAGGGCGTGGTAGACCGCTACTGGATCACGCCGCTGGTCAACTCCCAGCACGGCAACGGGCTGACGGAGCGCCAACAGTTGGAGCTCAAGGCGGGCGACCAAATAGCCTTCTACCAGCCGGTTGCCAACCTGGGGGCTTCCGGCGCGACACGCGACGAGTACGGCACGGTGCTGACGATCGCCGACGCGCCGAAGATGATCGCGGCGCCCGTCGAGGGCAACGCCGTCTTCTTCACGATCGCGTACGACATCGCGGGGCGGACGGAGATTTCGACGCCGCATACGGTGGGCGAGAAGTAGGTCACCTCGTGTGCGGAAGCGTTAGTTGCAAGTCCCGTTCCATGAATGCCTTGCTTAGGGATATCTAACGTCCACTCGAAAGCCTAACTCTCGACTGTCTGGGTACGATGCATTCAGATGAAGCATGCGTTGCCTTTGCTTTCTGCCTTCCTTTCTGCCTTCCTTTTGGCCGCGTGTCAGACGCCCACGGCCACTGTCTTGCCGGGCCAGCGCGAGTTGGTGATCCGCTTCCAGCCAGGGTTGGGGGATGCCGACAAGGCGCGGCTGCGCGAAGCCTCCGGCGTGGAAGATTTCGTCGCCGTCATGCCGGATGCGGAGCGTTGGCGTCTGCGTAGTGCGGACGACGGCCTATTGGGCCGCTTGAGCGAGACAGCGGGCGTCAAATACGCGCAGCGGAATAACATTCGCAGCCTGGGCCCGATCCGGAGCGCGCTGGCAGCGCCCCGCTTCACCTTGTTGGATGCCGCCGCCCCGAACGACCCGGGCTATGCCAAGCAATGGCATTTGCCCCTGGCGCACTTTCCGGAGGCCTGGACGTTGTCTACCGGCCGTGGCGTGGTGGTCGCAACCGTGGACTCCGGTGTGGATCCCGGCCACCCCGACCTGAGGGGCAACCTCTTGCCGATGTTGGATGAAGTGGTGGCGATGGGGGGCCATGACACGTACCTGGGTCAGGATTTCGATGGCCGCGATTCCCACGGCCACGGTACCCACGTGGCGGGCATCATCGGCGCCTCGGCCAACAACAGGGTCGGCATCACTGGGGCCGCTCCGGACGTGAAAATCTTGCCGGTGAAGGTAACGGACCACCGGGGCGAGGCGGATGACGCCATCATCGCCCGCGGCGTGGTGGACGCCGTGGACCGAGGCGCCCGCGTGGTCAACCTCTCGATTGGCGGCGCGGCGCCCAGCCCGATCTTGTTGGACGTGATTAACTACGCCTTCAACCACGGCGCCACGATGGTGATCGCGGCTGGCAACGAGAGCGCCCCCGTCGACTACCCGGCCGCCTACCGCGGCGTGATCGCGGTGGGTGGCGTGACTGCCGGCTCCGAGGTGGGGTCTTACTCCAACCATGGCGATGGCCTCGTCCTGGTGGCTCCAGGCGGTGGGCGGCCTGGATCGGATGAGGGCCCGGGCGTCTTTTCGACGATTCCCACCTATGCGTGCACGGTCACGGAGCTCGAACACCTGGACCAGGGTTACGACTATATGACCGGGACCTCGATGGCTGCCCCGCAAGTCACGGCGGCGGTTGCGCTCCTGCTGGCACGGGAGCCTTTGTTGTCCCCGGCCCAGATTTGGACCCGCTTGGCCTCGGCGGCGCACCCGTTGGGCCTGCTGTCCTTCGACGAACGTTCGGGCTACGGCCTGTTGGACGCGAACAAGGCCCTGCGGGCGACCTCGGATGACGGTCGGTAACTAGAGCAACGCCAACGTGGCCAGGTCGGGCTCGCCACCGTAGTACTTGTCCAAGGCCGCCTGGAACAAGGCCGGCGCGTCGTCTGCCGCGCGGAACAACGTCAGGCTCGAGCGCAGCTTCAAGTCGTCCGGATAGCCCATGATCGCCGCGATCGAACGCCCCTCGACGGCGGTTACCAGCGCCACGCACTCGCGCAGCCGCGGCCCCAGCACCGGATGGGCCAGATAGGCCTTGGCCTCTTTTAGTGACGCCAGCGCGAAACGACGCGCCATCGGGCTCGAGCCCAGCCCGGTCAGTTGGGGGAATACGAACCACATCCAGTGGCTTTGCTTCCGGCCCGCGCGCAACTCCGCCCGGACCTGGTCGATCACCGGCGCCTGGGCGTCGACGAAGTGCTGGAGGCTCAGGGCGCGCGCCAATTCTGCAACGCGCGGTGCTGGCTCTCGTAGGCGCCCTTTTGGACCGCCATGATGCCGTTGCCGGCGACGACCAGGCAAGCTACCAGCGCGGCGGCAATCAGGCCGTACTCGACGGCCGCTTGCCCTTCTTCGCCTGCCAGCAGCCGCTTCACTAGCTCTTGCCCGGCAGGCCCGAGAACACGATGGGAACGAAGAAGGTGATGCTGGAGTCGAAGTTCGCGTCGTCCACGCCGTTCATGACGATCTTGGCGAAGATGCCGGCCTGGTTGCCGTCGTTGGTGGTGCGGCCGCCGTACTGTTCGACGTGGCGCGTCACGATCGGCAGGGTGACCGTGGTGCGGCCGACCCAGACCTTGTGGCCCTGGTCCGCCTGCGTGATGCTGTTGGCGGGGTCCAGCGGGTTGGACGGGTACTGCGAGCCGTCGACGTGGCAGGTCATGCCCAGCTTGAGCGGCGGCAAGTCCGTGGCCGCGACGGCGGTGCCGTCGATCTTGTAGTAGGTCACGTTGATCGAGTTGAACGTCACGCCCACGCTGCCGGGGTCCGTGCGCAGGACGGCCTCCGGGCTGTCGATCTTGATCGAATTGGCCGTGGTGCCCTCGCCGTAAACCAGGCTGGCGGCCTTCACCTCGGCCACCACGACCTGGGCCGGGATGTTCGTGAAGTAACCACAGCCCGGCAGGGCGGCGAGCGCAGCAACGATAATGGGCAAGAAGCGCTTCACGGCGGATATCCTTATGTTCGGGCGTGCCAGGGTGCCAAGCCGTTTGTACCCGCGCGTTCCAAGTTCCTTGCATGGTTGCTGCATGGAAACGGTTGACACGTCCCGATCGCTGGGTTAAGCTCGAAACTACGTTCGACAGGAGGAACCCATGCCCGCATCGCGCACGTCCAAGCAGCAAGAAGTTTTCGAGTACATCATGTTGCATGTCCGGGAGAACGGCTACGCGCCGTCGATCCGTGAGATTTGCACGGCGCTGGGCCTGCGCTCTACCTCCACGGTGCACTACCACCTGACGGCCCTCGCCAAGCGGGGCATGATCCAGTGGGAAGGCGGCAAGAACCGCGCCATCAAGGTCCTGGTAGACAACGAAGCGCCGCGCAACCTGGGCTTGCCCATCAAGGGGCGCATTGCCGCCGGCCACCCCATCGAGGCGATCAGCCAGGAGGACGAGTACCTCAACTTCGAGGAGACCTTCTCGGAGCCCGAGCTCTACGTCTTGAAGGTCAAGGGCGAGTCCATGATCGAGGACCACATCCAGGACGGCGACTACGTCATCATCAAGAACCAGAGCAGCGCCAAGGACGGCGAGATCGTGGTGGCGCTGCTGGACGATGGCGAGGTGACGCTCAAGCGCTTCTACCGCGAGCCGGGCGGCCGTTTCCGCCTGCAGCCCGCCAACGCCTCCATGGAGGCCATCTTCGTGGACCGCGTCCAGATCCAGGGCAAGGTCGTCGGGCTGCTGCGGCAGGACTTTTAACTAGCCTTGTAAGATCTGGCGCTCCACCAAGGCTGCCACCAACTCCGCCACGTCGCGCTCGATTTCATCGGGCGCGGCGTCGTATTCAGACGTCAGCGTCTCCACCACCGCAGCCAAGGTCGGGTGCGTGGGCAGCAGCTCCCAGATGCGCGTGGCAACCGGGTTGAGCGTATGCAGCACGCTGTCATGCGGCGTGAGGATCATGGCTTCGCCGTTGATCACCCGGGCCGCCACCTTGGGGCTGCGCGCGGGAAGCGGCGCTAGCGCGTCGGCGCCAGGACGGTCTCCCATAGAGACTCCTTTGCAATGAACTCGAGTTGGGTGACGGGGACGCGGTGGATGAGGCCCAGGGCAACGTCCAGGAACCGGCCCACCAGGTCCGGGTCGCGCTGATAGAACACGGCGGACTCCAGGATCGCGCGCGCCGCGGCCAAGGGGTCCAGGGGCACGCGCCGGTTGGCGGGCGCTTGGCGGAGATAGAAGAGCTCGCGCAGCGGCACGTCCTCGGCCAGGCTGTCGCCCCAGGCGCCGTTGAACGGCGTGCCGTAAAGGCGCTCGCCGTCCGGGCCGGGCCGGACCGCGACGATCTCGTCGCACAGGATCCGGTAGCGCGGGTGCGAGAGGCGGCAGACCGTGGTCTTGCCGCTGCCGGAGGGGCCGAAGAAGACGTAGCCCGCGTCCGGGCCCGTGGCGATGCCCGCGGCATGCAGCATCAGACCGCCGTGGACCTCCAGCAGCTGGACCATGGCCAGGCGCAGGAAGCTGTCCAGCACCATGGTGTAGGTGAGGTCAACGGGCTCGGTCTCCGCCTGGAAGATCGTGAGCCGGCCCGGGCCGCTGGGCGGGAGCCAGGCGTCGAAGTTGTCGTGCCGGAGGTGCAGGCCGTCAGGGTGCGCCTCCACGCGAGGCTCGCCGCCGGGGGCTGCGGCCACGTTCGGATCCAGGCCCAGGGAGACCGTGAGGTCGGCGGAGGCGCCGGGGGCGGCGATGAACTTGCGCAGGCGGGGCTGGAGCGGTTCCAGCCAGGCATCGGAAGGAAGGTCGACCGAGACCGTCAGGCCGGCGATCGTGACGGCGAGGTTGGACAAGCTCAGCTCTTGGTGCGGTGGATGTTGAACGAGCACATGGGCGAGCCTGGGATCTTGGTGCAGGCCAGGGAGGCCTCGAACACCCGGTGGCTCTCCACGCGCGGCTTCTCGTAAGGCTTCTTGGCGCCGGGTTGGTTCTCGGAGGGGTTCATAGCGATCTCCTGCGTTCCGAACTACCGATGGGCCGCAACCAGGTCATCATAACACGGGCAAGCGTCTGTTCTGGTTATCGGACGCCGCCCGGTCGGGCTTGACCTCAAGCGTTCAGGCCGAACGACAGCAAGCCGGCCGGCGCGCCCGGCCCCTGGGTGGAGGTCGCCGGCGAGGTAGGCGGCAACGCGTTGCGGTCGGTGGTGGCCGGCGTGGGCGGCGTGTGCTCGGTCTCGTGACCGAGAGGCTTGAGGAGGTCGGCATGGCGCGGCGGGACGTGGGGGCGGTCGTCGCTGCCGAAGGCCTTGTCTTCCTTCTCGATCTTGCTGCGCAGGCGCTCCACGGTCTCTTGCGCGTGGTTCAGCACCACCTGCTGATGCAGCAGCGAGGACTGGCGATCCTGCAGGCGTCCCAGCTCCGCGCGGGCATGCACGTTCTGCTGGGCCAGGCGTTGCTGGAATGGCGTGAGCGCGAGCTCGTCGGACAGGGCCTGTTGGCCCTCGCGCGCCAGCGGCGCGAGCTGTTGGGAGGCCAGCGCGCCGGCCGCGGCCAGCACCTCGTCGGCGCGGTTCGCGGCCAGGTCTTGCACCCGGGCTTCGTCCACATGGAGCTGCCCGCCGTCGCGCGTGAAGCCGAAGTCGGCCAGCGTGCGCAGTTGTCCGTCCTGGCTGGGCTTGAATTGGCGCGCCAACGTCTCGTTGAGGTCTTGCAGCAGGGGCGCGTCCTTGAAGGCACCCCCCTTGCCCGTGGCCGTCTCCAGCCGCCCCAGCGTGTCGCTCAGGGCCTGGGCGACGCCGCGCAGGTTCTGCAGCGCGCCGCTGGCACCGGTTTGTGGGTCAGCCCCGCCCGCCTGGGTCAACTTGAGCGAGGCGAAGAAGTTGCCGGAGGTGTCCTGCACGTCGACGGGGCGTGGCGAGGCGTCCTTCTGGCTCAGCGTCACGCGCCGGGTGGTGGTGTCGAAGCTGGCGTTCACGCCCGCCGCGGAGTTCGTGATGTCCGCGAGCGCGCTGGACAGCGAGGATTGCTGGTCGAAACGCAGTTTCACGCCGTTGACGGTGCCGGTAAAGGCCCCGTTTTCCGCCTTGAGCCCCAGGGAGCCGGCCAGGTTGGCCAGCGTGGCGTCCGGGCCGGACAGGTAGCCGCTGCCGCTCAGGGACGTGCTGGTGGTGAAGCCGCCGCCGAAGCCCAGCGTCTGGCCGGCGCCGGCCTCCGTGATGGTGGCGTTCAGGGCCGGAGAAAGGGCCGCGTTGCCGTTGCGGTCTACCAACTGCAGCTTGCCGTTGGCGAGGCCGATCGCCTGCACGCCGTTCGCGGCCAAGCCACCGGAGGCGAGCCCGTCGTTGATCTTGGCGGCGAGCTCGGTGGCGCGTTGGCCGGGCGTCAGCAGCGTGCTGGAGGTGGTCAGGTTGTTGATGGTCAGGCTCTGGCCCCCCACGTTCACGGTGAGGTTCGCGAAGATCGTACCGGCCGCGGCGCCGACCGACGCGTTGCCCGTGAAAGACTGGTTCGTGCCGCGCGTGCCGTTCGTGACGGCCTCTACGAAGTTGCTGCCGCCCGCCGCGGCTTGCTGGATCGAGAACTTGAAGTTCGAACCCGAGGCGCTGTCGGCCTGGAAGACCACCTGGTCGCCGCTCACGAAGGCCGTCAATGGGTTCACGCCGCCCACCGTCAGGTTGGAGAACTGCTGGAGGTTCGCGTTCAAAGACTGGGTCGGATCGATCGTGACTTGCTGGGTGACCGCGGCGCCGCCGTTGACTTGCAGCGTCACGTCGACCTTGCCCGCGCTGATCGGCTGGCCGAACGACTGGGTGTCCAGCGGCCGGTTGGCGTCGACGCCCGTGAGCGCGTTGCCGCTGCCGGGGCCGAGATCGAGGGCTGATGCGCTGCCGAGCTGCTTGGGGGCCTGCAGCGTGTTCGCCAGGCCGGCCAGGCGCTCCGCGATGTCGGTCAGCAAGGGGCCGCGGGCATCCGAAGAGACCTGGCGGCGCGAGGCTTCCGTGAGCTGGCGGCGCGTTTCTTGGAAGACCTTCTGGCTCGCTTCCGCGACCATGAGGCGCTTGAGTTGTCGTTCCGGCGCTTGCGATTGGGCTCCGGTCAGCGGTTCCACGCCCACGCGAATGGGGACGTTCGAGTTCCCGATCTGCATTTGGCCATCCTCCTTGAGAGCCGGGGTCGACCCGAGGAATCATTCCTCGGGTGGTGGTGGGGACCCCGCCCGCTAATATGATATTACCCAGGAAAGCGATCGGGCAAGCATGTCATGTAAGCAAGGGTTGGCCATGGCATGGCTGCAAAGCCAGGATCTATAAGGGTTTCTTTCTGTAAGCTTAACGCAAGTTTCAGCTTGTTAACGGGGACAATCGAAACACGATGTTGTTCGGCGTCGGTCTCTTAACAGTCCTAACACACCCGACCGACCAACCCCCCGAGGACCCCACGATGCAGGCCAACCTGACCAAAACCTGGCTCGTAGCGCTCGTTGCCACCGTCGCCATGACGGGCTGCACCAAGACGCCGACGATGACTGGCTACGATTTCAACGCGCCCCAGTCGCGGATCTCGCAGGCCTTGGCGCCGACCCTGCCCCCCGGCGTGGTGGCCCGCAGCATCTCGATGGACCCGGCCAGCGGCAACGCCCGCGTCGGTGAGTCCCGCCGCTTCAACGTCCAGATCAAGGGGTCGGACGGCAAGATCTACTCCGACCCGCGCCTGGCGATCTGGTCGCTGTCCAACCCCCAGCTCGGCGCCGTGGACAACAACGGCGTCCTGGTGGCGTCGCAGTCCGGCTCCGTGAAGGTCGTCGCGATGATCAACGGCCTCAGCGCCGAAGCCAACATCCAGGTCGACCAGGCCCTGTTCGCCTGGCAGCAGGTGCTGAGCCCGGCCGGCACCGATCTTCACGCCGTCAAGATGGTTTCCAAGACGGAAGCCTGGGCCGGCGGCGATCGCGGCAACTTGATGCGCTTCATCCAGGGTGCCTGGCACAAGGAGCCCAGCTTCAACTTCCCCGACGCGAACATCCGCGGCCTGGGCTTCGCCAACACCAACCTCGGCTGGGCCGTGGGCAACCGCGCCAACGGCGCCTCGCCCTTCGTCGCCCGCTGGACCGGCTTCAACTGGGTCGCCGAGAAGCTGCCCGTGAGCGGCGGCGAAGTCAACGCCATCTCCGTGCTGAGCGACCGCGATGCGTGGGCCGTCGGCAAGGAAGACAACGGCGATGCGATGATCCTCCACTTCGACGGCTTCAGCTGGAAGGCCATGCAGACGCCCGGCAAGGGCAAGCTGAACGGCATCCAGATGCTGTCGCCCAAGAGCGGCTGGGCCGTGGGCACCTCGAGCGGCCTGATCTCGACCACCCCCTTGATCTACAAGTACGTCAACGGCGAGTGGGTCAAGAAGGGTATCTGGAGCGACCGCGGCACGATCAGCCTGGCTTCGCCGGAGCTGACGGGCATCAAGATGGTTTCGGAGACCCAGGGCTACGCGGTCGGCATCAGCCACCCGCCCCTGGTCAAGGCGCGCGGCGTCTTCCTCACCTACGACCCCAAGCGCGACGGCTGGGTGGCCGGCCAGTACGACGCCAAGCAGCCCGACCTCGACCAGGTCCCCCTCTACGCCATCGACATGATCTCCGGCACCCAGGGCTGGGCCCTCGGCGAGGTCCGCCAGCCCGATCTGACGATGGAGCGGAACCCCAAGTCGATCTTCGGCAACCTGCTGGCCAACGTCGGCGGCGTGCTGAAGCAGGACACGAACTACTTCTCCGGCAACCTGAGCGGCTCCTTCTACGCCATCGACCTGCTGCCGACCGGCGAGGGTTGGGTGGTCGGCCAGAACGGCTTCGTCCTCCAGCGCACCTACGACTGGCGCGGCAACCAGAACGGCAGCACCTACGGCAGCTACGGCAACACCACCGGCACCTCGCAGTCCGTCGCCCCGGTGACGTACGGCCCGGGCGGCACCACCGTCCCCGTCGCGCAGCAGACCTACCCGTACTAGCGTCACACCGGGCGCGAAGCAAGCGGGGTATGATGGGCCAGGGAATTCCCTGGCCTTTTCTGCATCGTTGGAGCACTTCGCCTTGAACCTCGTCCGCTTCCTGATCGCCGCCGCCCTCCCGCTGCTTGCCGGCTGCAATGCGGGGGCGATCGCCCTCGGCTACGTCGCCACGCATGAGCTGGGCACCCAGTCCATCGGCGGCGCGCTGACGAACGCCTCGGGCACGACCAAGGTGGGCTACATCGCCTGGATCGAGCTGATGCAGGACGGCACGGTGCAGGGCCGCCTGAACTTCGATCTGGTCAAAGACACGACCGTGACCTTCGACAAGATCACCACGCCCGCCGGCGGCAAGTTTACGTTGGACATCACGCCCAAGGCCGGCGTCGCCGAAGGCACCTACGTGGTCTTCGCCTGGGACGACGTCAACAACAACAACATCTACGAGGGCACCGCCAACGAGAAGCGCGCCCCGGAGGTCTACCGCGTGCGCGGCCAGGCCACCACGCGGAACCTCTGGACCACGGAGAAGTTCGTCTTCACGAACACGAAGCTGGCCATCGAGTACGCGGATCTGACGGCGATCAACTTCGGGTTCTGATCAGAGCGAGCCCTGGATCTGGTTCTGGTCGGCGTCGCTCGACGTGATCGCGTTGCCCGCGGGGTCCGCCAGGCCTTCGACGCGGGCCTTCAACTCCACCATGCTGGAGCTGAAGATGGAGTTCCGGCCGATCACGTAGACGAAGAGTGTCTTGGGGTTGCGCGGATCCGCTTGCAAGAGGAACTTGCCCGTCTGGCCACCGCCCTCGGCGGTGTTCACGGCCGTGCCGTAGGCCACCACGCTGGCATCGCCCGCGCCCGGATCGAGCGAGAACTCCCGCTCGATCTGGCTGCCGGTGCCGAAAATCGACGCCGTCCCCGGGGAGAAGATCAGCTGCCCGCTCCCCTTGAGGTTCACGTTCTTCGTGCCGCCGGCGCGATCGCTCACGGCGAACGAAATCCCACGTAAGACCTCGCCGGTCCGGATGCCGGCGGCGACGTGGCCACCCGAGCGGCCGTTGAAGGCGGCGATCGGGGCGTCGAACGTGAGCTCGAAGCGCGAGCTGGCGCCCAGGTTCTTGGTATACGCCACGGAGACCAGCACGGGATCGTCCGTATCCACGGCCGCGGAGAACAGCGCCGCCGCCTGGTGGGTCTGGATCCAACGATCGGCCCCGTTTAGGGGGGTGTTCACGGACAGATCCGGTTGGCGCACGGTGGCCTGGATCAGGTAGCCCAGCGCGGGGTAGCTGGTCCAACTGCCCATCGCGTTCAAGCCGAGCTGGTTGTTGTCCTTGTCGACGATGCGGTCGGCGTTCGAGGTGCACACCAGGCCCACCTGGTACTTCGCGTAGTTCGTCCGGTCCGCGATCAGGGGCGCGTTGAACGTCAGCGTCGCCACCGTGTTGTCGGCGTTCCAGGTCACGGTGGCGCGCGTGGTGGAGTCGTCCAGGAAGAGGGTGCCCTTCTTGATGCTGTAGTCCCAAGGCAGGCCGTTGCCGTTCAGGGCGCCGCCAGGGTGGTTGGGGGCGCCGGCGCTGTAGCCGTTGGGGTTGGGGTCCACGGGGCGATCGAGGTCGCTGTTGGCCTGGCCCGGCATGATCTTACGGTCCTTGAGGTTGAGGTAGTACGCCCCGGCCTGGCTGTTGTCGTTGTCCGGCGCCGCGTAGGTGTTGGCCGGGAAGAGCCGGATCGCATCCTCGAACCGGCGCCGGTTGACGTCGTCCAGCGCCTCGCTCAGCGTCAGGCGGTAGCTGACGCTGCTCACGTCGACGTTGCTGCTGTCGTAAGCGGGCTCGACGGCGGTGATCTCCGGGTACTTCGAGATGAAGTAGGCCTGACCGCCGTCCAGCCCCGCGCCACCGAAGTTCACTTCGTTCGGCTGGCTGGCCTGGGTCTGGAAAGAGCCGACACGGCGGCGGCTGGTCCAGCCGTCCTTGGAGACCACCAGCTCGATGTTCGCGCCCTCCGGCACGTTGTTCACGACGTACGACCCGGCCGACGTGGTGGTGGAGGCCACGTACGGCACCGAGGCGTCCAGCGAGCGCATGACCATGACGGCCCCTTCCACGGTGGCACCGGTTTCGTCATACACGTTGCCGGAGACGATCGTGACCTTGCCGCCGAAGGTGGGCTGGGACGGGAAGGGCTTCGGCGTCTGGCTGGTGAAGGCGAAGGGCGTCGGCGTGGGCGCGGGCTTCACGGTGGGCGCCGGCGTAGGCGTGGCCGAGGCCGCCGGCGTGGGCGACGTCGTCTGGCTGCTGGCTTGGCCGCTCGCGGCCGGTGCCGGCGTGGCGGTAGCCGAGGCGCGGGGCTGCGGGCTGCCGGAACTTGGAGAAGGGCTGGTGGCGCTGTTCGTCGAGCGATCCGGCGTCGCGCTTGCAGCCGGCGAGGCCTTCGGGCTGGCCGATGCCGCCGGCTTGGGAGACTTCCCGGCCAACGTGACGGTGGTGCCGACGTCGCACCCGATCATCGCGAGCGCCGCGGCCAGCGAGCAGGCCGGGGCCAGGTGTCGGGTTAGACGTGCCATGGACCCTCCGGGTTGATGGTGCGATGCCGTTCCGGAAATATACCCAAGCGGGCGGGTATAGGATGGAGGCAGCGGGACCCGATCCGAGGGAGGCCGGTCGTGCGGATTCGACTTTCCCACTTGATGGTGCTTGCCGCCTTGCTCCAGGGCTGTCCGCTGGGTGCTGTCGAAGTGGCCATCAAGGATGCCAAGGCGTCGCCCCGGCCGTCTCCCCGGGCGACCGAGAGCGAAGCGCCGTCCCCGTCACCCGTCGCGTCGCCTTCGCCCACGCCTACGCCGACGCCCACGCCGGCGGCCACCGCGTCGCCATCGCCCTCCCCCTCGGCAACGCCGACCGCCACCCCGCTGCCCACCCCGTCCCCTTCACCCACCCCATCGCCGACGCCCACGCCGCCGCCACGGCCGTCGCCAATCCCCATCCCGGCGCCCGGTTACAGCATCGTTTCGGGGGCCGCGCCGCCGGTGTTGTTCCCGTTCCGCACCGTCGGGTCCGGCTGGACCTATGATTTGTCGGTCAAGGCCGGCGCCTTCCCCCTCTCCGGCACCGTCGAGCTGGAAGTCGTCGAGGTCACCGCCGCGGCGGCCAAGCTCAAGGTGACGACGTCCTTGGACAGCTCGTTGTTCGGAGGCGGAAACCAGCCCAAGGTAGCGACCTTCACGGTTCCCGCCACGGCGTTGGATCCCTACGCCTTCTTTGGCTGCGGCACCCACGACCCCCAGGCGCAAATCGAGCTGCACGGCCGCAAGGATATCGAGCTCGATCAGGGCACCTACCCGGCCACGCTCTACACGTTGACGGAGGTGGTCGACACCAAGCTCGACATTGTCGCGCAGGCGGTCGCCGGCGACGGCACGATGCTGCTGCGGCAGATCCAGAGCGATGCGCCGCTGGACCTGGACGGTGCGTTGCCGATTCCGCCCGGCGTCCAGTTGGGTGCGACCATCACGGGTTGGAAGCTGAAAGCCATCAAGCCGCCAAAGCTGTGATGGCTACTGGCCGCGCGCTCGCCGTCCGGCCGACTTGCCGGTCTCCAGCATCTCGACGCCGACCGCGCCTTCGACCGTGGTCGCGGGCAGGCGCACCAGGAAGGTCGAGCCTACGCCGTCCTGGCTGGTCACGCTGATCCGGCCGCCGTGGCGTTCCACCAGGCTCTTGGTGATGAACAGCCCCAGGCCGGAGCCGCTGCTTTGCTGTTCGTTGACGCGGAAGAAGCGGCCGAACAGGCGCGGCAGGGCGGCTTCCGGGATGCCCATGCCCTGGTCCGCGACCGTGAACTCCCACTCGCTCTTGAGCTTCTGGGCCTTCACCGTCACCTCGCCGCCGGCGGGCGAGTACTTCACGGCGTTGCCCACCAGGTTGACGAGGATCTGCACGATGCGGTCGCGGTCCGCCACCATCGTGCCGGAGGGCGGCGTGATCTCGACCTTGATCGTGTGGGTATCGCGGTAGCGCATGCGGAAGGGCCGGACGGCCTGTTCCACCATCTTCGCCACGCTGAACTTCTCCAAGTGCAGGCTCAGCAGGCCGCTCTGGATCTTGCTGAGGTCGAGCAGGTCCGTGATCATGCGGCCCAGCCGGCGGCACTCGTCCAGGATCAGGTCGAAGATCGGGATCACTTCGGTGCGCGGCAGCTCGTGGTTGCGCACCAGCTCCACGAAGCCGCTGATGGTCGTCAGCGGCGTCTTCAGCTCGTGGCTCACGGTGGCGATGAAGTCGTCCTTCAAGCGCTCTAGCTGGGCTTCCACGGTGGCGTCCCGGACGTTGATCACGCCGCCCATGATCTTGCCGTTCTCTTCGATGGCGGCCAGGCCCACCGTCACGGGCATGTCGACGCCGTCGGGTTGCTTGAGGTAGGCGGGGCAGCCGGTGGTGACGAAGGGCTCGCCGCCCGCCATGGCGTCCATGAAGCTTTCCATCATCTGCCCGGCGTCGATGGTGGGGTGGGCGCGTGGCCCGATCAAGTGGCTCCAACGCAGGCCGTAGAGCTCGTAGGAGGGCACCTGGCAGACGCGCTTGAAGGTCTCGTTGAAGGTCGAGATGTATCCCCGCACGTCGACCACCAGCAGGCCATCCACCATCGAGGAGTGGACGGCTTCCAGCTCTGCTCGCCGGGCGCTGGTGCGGCGGCTCTCCTCGCGGCTCTCGATCTGGATGGCCAAAGCCAGGCAAATCAGCTGGAGGGTGTCGCGCTCCTCCTCGTCGAACGGCAGCCGCTCGGGGCCGCGGATCAAGAAAATCCCGCCGATCTGGCGCTCGCCCACGGTCAACGGCGCGCCGATCACCCCGCCGGGGTACCCCGCGGCGTTCGGCGGCACGAGGGTGGCGCGGTGGTAGCGGAAGACCTCCGCGTAGGTGATGTCCATGAAGGCGGCGGGGAGTTGCTCCTCGTCCCACGTGTCGCCAATCTGGGCGGCCAGCCGCAAGGTGGTGGGGTCCTCCGCCCGGAGGATCATGCCGCCGGTGGCCCCGAGGTGCTCGGCGATCAGTTCCAGCGCCTGCGTGAGGCCGGACCCGGTCTCCCGGGTCTTGCCAATCTCCGCGGCGACCGAAGCAAGCAAAGAATGAAGCTGGGCGCTGGTCAGGGGCATCCTACTAACCCCTATACCCGGGTTTAGAATAGACCCCGGAACAAGAACAGCGCCACGGTCCCGGCCCCCAGCACCATGGTGATGAAGACCTTGTTCACCATCTGGCCGCGCGAGATGTCTGCGCGGTGGTAAGCCTCCCAGGCCTTGGTGTTGCGGTATGCGCTGTAGAGTGTGACGGCGGCGGTAACGCCGGCGGCGGTGGCAAGCATGGGTAAGTCTCCTCGGCCCTTATTCTGCTATAATTTCGCGGATTTTAGAAGGAGGCCAACCGATGAAGGTTATTCTGAACAACGACGTCAAAGATTTAGGCAAGTCGGGGGCCTTGGTAGACGTCTCGGAAGGCTATGCCCGCAACTTCCTGTTCCCGCGCAAGATGGCCCAAGAAGCCACGCCCGCGGCCATGAAGCAGTATGAGGAGCGCCGCAAGGCAGACATCCGCAAGGAGGAGCGCGTGCTGGCCGCGGCGCAGGAGCTCGCCAAGGAGCTCGAGGTGGCCAAGGTGGTCCTGAAGGCCAAGAGCGGCGAGGGCGGCAAGCTGTACGGCACGATCACCACCAAGGAGATCGCGGCGGCCGTCGAGAAGCAGACCCAGCACGAGATCGACAAGCGGAAGATCGAGCTGGGCGAGCCGATCAAGGCCTTGGGGACCTTCAACTTCACGGTGAAGCTGCACCCGAAGGTTCAAGCGGCCATGAAGATCATCGTCACGGAGGAATGACCCCCCTGCTGGGACGCCGCTTCCAGGCTGCGGCCGCGGCGTCCCAACACCTCACGCTCCGGTTCGCGGACGGCGGCGCCGTCCGGATTTGGGCCGGCCCCGACGCGCTGGACGACCACTTCTTCGGGCCCGAGAACTGGGACGCGTGGCTCAACGCGCCTGCCAATCCGCCGCCCCGCTTCCTGCTGGAGCGCCTCACGCTCGCCTTCGACACCGGCGTTAGCGTCGTGGTGGCGCTGAAGGCTGCTTGCGTGCTGACGCTAGATCCCGTGTAATGGCGGTGTGAAGGACGTCATCGAAAGGGTACCCCCCCACAACCTCGAAGCAGAGCAGGCCGTGCTGGCCGCCATGTTGGTGGATCGCGAGGCGATCGCCCGCGTGATGGAGGCCCTGGATCCGCTCAGCTTCTACCGCCAGTCCCACGCGACGATCTTCGAGACGATGTTGGGCCTGTTCGAGCGCGGCGAGCCCGTCGACCTGATCACCCTGCGCGACGCCCTGGGCAGCGCGGCCAAGCTGGAGGAAGTCGGCGGCTACGGCTACCTGCTCGATCTCGCGAGTTCCATCCCGACGACGGCCCACGCGGAGTACTACGCCAAGATCGTCTCCGACAAGGCCATGCTGCGCGCCTTGATCCGCGCCGGCTCCGAGATCGTCGCCTCGGCGTTCAACGAGGACAAAGAAGTCGACGACGTCATGGACGCCGCCGAGCGCCTGATCCTCGAAATTGGCCAAAAGCGTGCCTCCGGCGCCATGACCCCGATCAAGGAGGTCATCCACGACGCCTTCGAGACGATTGAAGCCCGCTATGCCGACAAGGATTCCCTGTTGGGTGCCACGACGGGCTTCTACGATCTCGACCATATGCTCAGCGGATTCCAGCCGTCGGATTTGCTAATTCTGGCTGCGAGACCGGCCATGGGAAAGACGTCCCTTGCATTGAATTTCTGCCGAAATGTGGCGGTCGAAGAGAAAAAACCCGTTCTCATCTATTCGCTCGAGATGTCAAAGGAACAGTTGGTTCAGCGTTTGCTCTGTGCCGAAGCCACCATTGATAGTCATCGACTGCGCACCGGGTATTTGGCGGAGCAAGACTGGAGCAAGCTCACCAACGCCATCGGCGTGCTCTCCGAAGCCCCGATCTTCATCGACGATACGGCGAGCATCTCCGTCAACGAGCTACGCCTGAAGGCCCGCCGCATCCGCGCGGAGCACGGCGAGCTGGGACTGATCATGGTGGACTACCTCCAGTTGATGACCTCCGGCCAGAGCAGCAAGGGCGACAACCGCACCGCGGAAATGGGCGCCATCTCCCGCGGCCTCAAGCAGATCGCCCGCGAGATGCAAGCTCCCGTCATGGCACTATCGCAACTTAGTCGTGCGGTGGAAAGCCGCACCGATAAACGACCTATGCTTAGTGACCTGCGTGAGAGTGGTTGCTTGACCGGCGAGTCCCAAGTATTCTTGCCGGATGAGGGGCGCTACGAGCGCATTGACGCCCTCATGGGCACTTCGGGGTTCCGCGTGCTGGCCCTGGATCCGGCAACTTGGCGGATGGAGCCGCGTGAAGTCCTCAACGCGTTCCCAACGGGTCGGAAGCAAGTCTTCCGTCTCACGACCCGCCTCGGACGCACGATCCGTGCCACCGGCAACCACAAGTTCCTGTCGTTCGATGGTTGGCAGCGACTCGACGCGTTGCAAGCGGGTGACCGCCTGGCTTTGCCGCGGCGGCTTCCGTCGCCAACCGAGGTAACGATGGCGGATGCCGAGTTGGCCTTGCTGGGCCACTTGATCGGGGATGGCTGCACCTTGCCGCGCCAGCCGATCCACTACACGACAATCGATTTGGGCCTCGCCGAGGAGGTTATCGCGTTGGCCGGCAAGCTCTTCGGGGATGGCATCGTTGGTCGAATCGAGGAAACAAGCACCTGCCTGCAGGTTTACCTTGCGGCCCGAGAGCATCTGACGCATGGCAAGCGGAACCCCATCGCTGCTTGGCTAGATGAATTGGGCGTGTTTGGGCTGCGCTCCCCCGAGAAGCGTGTCCCGCAGAAGGTGTTCCAGCAGCCAGCAGCGGGCATTGCCTTGTTCCTGCGCCACCTCTGGTCCACGGACGGCTGCATCCACATGAGCGCGGGCTCGAAGCACTACGCTAACGTCTACTACGCGTCCAGTAGCCAAGAACTGGCACGGCATGTCCAGGCCCTCTTGCTGAGGCTAGATGTCAACGCGACGCTGAGGCGGGTCCCGCAAGGCGACAAGGGTCTGGATCAGTTCCAGGTCTGGGTATCCGGTCGAGAGGAGATCCTGCGGTTCCTGGATCGCGTTGGGGGCTTGGGCGCCAACAAGTCGTTGCACGAGGCGGCTATGCGGAGTTACTTGTCGGAACGTCAGCCTAATACGAACCGTGACGTAATCCCCAAGCAGGCTTGGGGCACGATCGTGAAGCCGGCCAGAGCTGCCGCCGGGCTGACGGAGCGGACGTTCCAGGAGGCCATTGGCACCGCGTATTGCGGTACGACACTTTATAAGGCGAACATGAGCCGCGACCGCGCACTGCGGGTTGCGGACGTGCTCGGAAGCGAGGAGTTGGCCCGCTTGGCGGCCAGCGACATTTATTGGGATGAAATCGCGAGCATCGAGCCCGACGGCGAAGAAGAGGTCTACGATCTGACGGTCGACGGGCTCTACAACTTCGTTGCCAACGATATCGTGGTCCACAACTCGATCGAGCAAGACGCGGATATCGTGATGTTCATCTACCGCGACGACTACTACAACCCGGACTCCGACAAGAAGTCCACCGCCGAAATCATCGTCGCGAAGCATCGTAACGGGCCCGTGGGGCAGATCGACCTGTACTTCGAGAAGAACCTCACCAAGTTCCAATCCATCACCAACCGGTCCTTCAACGGTCCACCCTAACCGGCAACCTCTTGTTCACCACGCCCCTGCGCCTGCCGTGGGGGTTTTTGGTAGGCGGAAAAGCAAGGGTTGACCCGCTCGCTTTGTATTTGTTAACGTTGCTTCACAAATCTTAAATAGCGATGTACAGGTGGGTGGGACGGTCGTCCTTCCCGTTTCGAAATACGTTGCAGGCAAATGAGGAAATTTGGGAGGTGCTCGATGATTAATGGTAAGTTTTTGGTCCTGAGTGCGGCGACCCTGGGTCTGATGACCGTTGCGCCGGCTGCCATGGCGGCGGACGAGATTATCATCACCCCCGGTGAAGCGACCGACAAGGCCGTGAAGTACCAGCCGGCTGCCCCGACGCGCCTCTTCGGCGTTGAAAAGGCCATCACGCTGGCTCCTGGTGAGAAGCGCTTCGGCGCCAACCTCCAGGTCGGCGGCCTGGGCACCAGCGCTGGTGCGGGCGTGGCGGGCGGCGTGAACGTCCGTGCCGACATGAACGTGTCGCCTGGCCTGGAAGCCGGCATCACGGCGACCGGCATCGGCGCCGGCGGCGGCGCGGGCAACCTGCTCGGCACCATCGGCCTGGACGGCAAGCTGGCGATGACGGAGTTCTCGGTCGGCGCGATGCCGGTCGAGGTCGCCGGGATGGCGACGCTGGGCGCGATGGCGGCCGGCGGCGGCATCGGGTCGGCCACGGTGGGCGTGGGCCTGCCGATGACCGCGGCCATCACCAGCAACATCAACGCCACGGTGGCTCCGGGCCTGGCCTTCGGTTTCGGCTCGAACACCCTCGGTTCCACCAACTCGGTGGCGCCCGGCCTCGTGCCCGCCCTGGGCTTGGGTCTGGACGTCGGCCTGACCAAGAACCTTTCGGCGATGATTGACGGCAACGTCAACTACACCGGCGGCTTCGGTGGGGCGGGCAACCTGGGCCTCCGTTACGGCTTCACCGACAACCTGGCGGCGGACCTGTTCGTTGGCTACAACGGCAACCCGCTGACCAACGTCAATGCCGGCACCGTCGGCCTCGGCGGCTACTACGCGTTCTAAGCGCGCCTGCAGCGGTAACGAAGGGGGTCGGGCATTGCCCGGCCCCCTTTGGCCGTCTTGGCCAAATTGCCAGGGCCGTTATGGTTTGACAGCCCAAATCGGCCCATGCTACCGTTGGCTTAGACAGTTGCATAGTTGCTTATCGAGAGCTGGCGGAGGGACAGGCCCTATGATGCCCGGCAACCGGTACCAAACCTTCCGGGGTTTGTAATACGGTGCCAAATCCTGCGGGACCTCACGGTCCCGGAAGATGAGCTGGTTCCGTCTGACGGAAAGCAGGCCTCTCGGCAACGTATGCCGGAGGCTATTTGCGTTCATGGAGGAATCCACGTTGACAACACCGAAGAACCGCCGCCACCTCTTCACGTCCGAATCCGTGACGGAAGGGCACCCGGACAAGATTTGCGACCAGATCTCGGACTCGATCCTGGACGCCATCCTGAAGGCCGATCCGCTGGCCCGCGTTGCCTGCGAAACCAGCGTCACCACCGGCCTGGTGCTGGTCGCCGGTGAGATCACGACCAACACGTACGTCGATATCCCGCGCATCGTGCGTGACACGATCAAGGGCATCGGCTACACCCGCGCCAAGTTCGGCTTCGATGCCGACACCTGTGCCGTGCTGGTCTCGCTCGACGAGCAGAGCCCCGACATTGCCGCGGCCGTCGATCGCAGCTTCGAGCTGCGCAGCAGCGGCCTGAGCGAGGCGGAGATCAACGCGAAGATCGACGAGATCGGCGCTGGCGACCAGGGCTTGATGTTCGGCTACGCCTGCAAGGAGACGCCGGAGCTGATGCCCCTGCCGATCATGCTGGCCCACCACCTGGCGCGTCGGCTCGCCGAGGTCCGCAAGAGCGGCCTCCTGACCTACTTGCGCCCGGACGCCAAGACCCAGGTGACGGTGGAGTACGAGGGCGACAAGCCCATCCGCATCGACACCGTGGTCATCTCCACCCAGCATGCGGAGGAGGCGGACCAGGATCAGTTGGCCCGCGACCTCATGCAGCATGTGATCAACCCCGTGTTGCCGCCGGAGCTGGTGGTCGATACGCGCTTCTTCATCAACCCGTCCGGCCGCTTCGTTATCGGCGGCCCGCAGGGCGACGCCGGCTTGACCGGCCGCAAGATCATCGTCGACACCTACGGCGGTTACGCCCGCCACGGCGGCGGCGCGTTCAGCGGCAAGGATCCCACGAAGGTGGACCGCTCGGCCGCGTATGCCGCGCGCTACGTCGCCAAGAACATCGTGGCGGCCGGCTTGGCCGAGCGCGTGGAGTTGCAAGTTTCGTACGCCATCGGCGTGGCGCAGCCCACGTCGGTTTACGTGGACACGTTCGGCACCGGCCGCGTGCCCGACGAGGTGATCGAGGCGCTGGTGCGCGAGCACTTCGACCTGCGTCCGGCCGGCATCATCCGGATGCTGGACCTGCGCCGGCCGATCTACAAGCAGGTTGCGGCTTACGGGCACTTCGGTCGGTCCGACCTGGACGTGCCCTGGGAGCGGACCGACAAGGCCGACGCGCTGCGCAAGGCGGCCGGCCTCGAGGCGGTTTCCGTATAACGGCTCTCTGACAGGGGCGGCGCGTCAAGCGCCGCCTCTTTTTTGATGCTAAAATCCTTCCATGGCAACTAAGCTCAGCGTCGCCTTCGTCTGGCACATGCACCAACCTCTCTACAAGGACCGCCAAACCGGCCGGTACCTGATGCCCTGGGTGCGCATGCACGCCCAGAAGGACTACGTCGACATGCTCGAGGTCCTGAAGGCGTACCCGAACCTGCGCCAGACGTTCAACCTCGTCCCGTCCCTGTTGGAGCAGATCGAGGACTACGCCCACCACGACGCCTGGGATCGCATGTTGGAGCTGCTGGCCCGACCGGCCGAGGCCTACACGCCCGCCGACTGGGAATACCTGCTGGAGCGCGGCTTCGATGTCCACTGGGACACCATGGGCGCGCCCTTCCCACGTTACGCGGAGCTCTATGCGCGCCGGGAGATCCTGCGGGGCCGGCCGCTGGCGCTGGCCATCGGCAACTTCAGCGCGCAGGATTGGGCTGACGTCGTGACCTGGTTCAACCTCGCCTGGTTCGACCCCACTTACTTGCGCGGCAAGCCCGTCCTGGCGGGCCTGGTGGCCAAGGGCCGGGACTTCAGCCAAGCCGACCGCGAAGCCCTGCTCGCGGAGATCCGCGCCCATATGCGCGCCGTGGTCCCGGCTTACCGCGAAATGGCCGCCTCGGGCCAGATCGAGCTGACCACCACCCCTTACTACCACCCGATCCTGCCCTTGCTTTGTGATACCGACAGCGCCCGCGTGGCGCGGCCGGAGCTGCCCTTACCCCAGGCTCGCTTCTCCGCCCCGGAAGATGCGAAGCGCCAAATCGATCGCGGCCTGGCCTACTTCCAGGAGCTGTTCGGCCACCAGCCGCGCGGCATGTGGCCGTCCGAGCAGGCTGTCAGCCCGGCCGCCGCCGATTTGATCGCGGGCGCCGGCCTGAAATGGGCCATCTCCGACGAGGGCGTGCTGGCTCGTACCTTGGACCTCAAGCTCGGGCGCGGCCCGCAAGGCGTCCCGGCGGATGCCGCCGGCCTGTACCAGGCCTATACGCTCCAGACCGCCAACGGCCCGCTGGCCATGGTCTTCCGGGACGTGGCGCTCTCCGACCTGATCGGTTTCAGCTACCAACGCATGCCCGCGCCGGAAGCCGCGGCGGACCTGCACGGGCGCCTGGACCGCATCCGCAAGCTGCTGCCGGACGGCGAGGCCTACCTGGTCACGATCGCGCTGGACGGCGAGAACTGCTGGGAGTCGTACGTGAATGACGGCGCGGACTTCCTCAACGCGTTCTACGACCGCGTCTCGCGCGATTCCGCCTTGGAGCTGGTCACGGTGGGCGATTTCTTGGAAAGTAACCCGCCGCGGCGCGAGCTGAAGACCATCCACGCCGGCTCCTGGATCGGCGCGGACTACACGACCTGGATCGGCGACCCCACCAAGAACCTGGGCTGGGACGCGCTGGCCCGGGCGCGCGCCGACCTGATGGGGCGGCGGGCTGCCCTGGAAGGCACGGAGGCGTGGCGCCAGGCCCTGGACGAGCTGGACATCGCGGAGGGCAGCGACTGGTTCTGGTGGTATGGCGAGGGCCATGACAGCGGTCAGGACTCGCTCTTCGACCTCCAGTTCAGGCTTCACTTGCAACGGCTCTACGAGCTGATCGGGTTGCCGGTGCCGGAAACCCTGATGCACTCGCTCTACGCCGAGGAACCGGCCCCCACCTCCGGCGTGGCCGCCCCGCTGGCGCCGCCGATCGACGGCCGCATGCGGCCGGACGAGTGGGCGGCCGCCACCCTCTTCGACCCCGCGCGCGGCCAAGGCGCCATGCACGCGGCTTCCCAGGGCATCGACGCCGTACGTTACGGCGCGGGAGACGACGAGCTCTACCTGGCCGTCTCGTTTGGATCGCTGTATGCCCAGGAACCGGGTGATGCCGTGGAGTTGCTGTTCTATTACCCTGGCCGCACGGCCCTCACGTCGCCCGCGCCGTTCCCTCCCGCGGATGGCACGGCGGGCTTCCGCTTCGCCCATTCGCTCCGCATCGAGCTCGACCGCCCCGCGCCTGCGATCTTGCGCGTCGCCAGCGAGTACGACCAGTGGCAGGCCGTCCATGCGGTTTCGACCGTGGCCCGCGGGGACGCGCTCGAGCTGGCGCTGCCGTTGGTACTGCTCGATCTCGATCCAGGCCAGGAGATCCGCTTCGTGGTCGCCCTGGTGCGTCATGACCAGCTGCTGGAGGTTCAGCCCCGCCAGGAGGGGCTCGCGTTGGAGATGCCGGAGCTGCGGACGCTCGCCTAGATCACGTTCCGGGGTACGCCCGCCGAGAAGGCCTCGAGGTTGTCGATCAGCTGGTCGGCCAGGGCTTGCATCGCGCTCGTACTGGCCCAGGCCACGTGCGGCGTGATGATCAGGTTCGGGAGATCGGTCTCCAGAAGCGGGTGCCCCTGGCGCGGCGGCTCCTCGGGAAGCACGTCGATGCCCGCGCCGCCGAGATGGCCGAGGGCCAGCGCTGCGATCAGGGCGTCGGCGTCCACCAAGGCGCCACGCGCGGTGTTGATCAAGACCGCGTCGGGCTTCATCCGTGCGAGCTCCGTCGCCCCGATCATCCCGCGCGTCTCGGGCGTCAGCGGGCAGTGCAGGCTCAGGACGTCGGCCCGCGCCAGCAGCTCATCGAACGCCACCCGGCCTTCCCGCGGCGCCGCGCCGCGGCGTTCAGCGAACAGGACCTCCATGCCAAAGGCCCGACCCAGGGTCGCGACCGCCTGCCCCAGCTCGCCGGCCCCGACGATGCCGAGCGTGGCGCCGCCGAGGTCGCGGATCGGGCGGTCCAGCAGGCAGAAGGCCTCCGCACGCTGCCAGGCGCCCGCGCGCAGGTCTTGTTGGAAAGCCGGCAGCTGGCGGCGCAGCGCCAGGGCCAGCATGAGGACGTGTTCCGGGACGGCTCGGACGGCGTAGCCCCGGATGTTGCAGACCGTCACCCCGTTGGCGTGGCACCAGGCCCAGTCCACGCCATCCACGCCAGTCGCGGCCACGGCCACCAGCTTCAAGCCAGGCAGTTGCTCCAGGGTGTCCGCGCGCAGCGGCACCTTGTTGGTGATGGCGATGGTGGCCTCGCGCAGGCGCGGCAGCACCTGCTCCGGGGCGGTCGTCCAGTGTTCATCCCAGGTGTGGGCGAAGGCCGGCCGCCGCACGTCGGCACGCAACGTGCAGCGGTCGAGGAAGACGACGCGCTGCAAGCTAGAACAGCTTGGCGGTCGCCTTGATCGAGTAGGCGACGTTGACCTGGTCGGAGTCCTGGAAGGTCACGGACTGGGTGGTGCCCGGCGAGCCGAAGGTGTAGCCCAGGCGCAGGTTCTCTTCCTGCAACAAGGTGGTGTCGATCGGGAAGACCTTGACCACTTCCGTGCCGCCGCGCGGCAGGTCGATCGTGCCGCCCGGGTTGCCGCCCAACGGGGGCTTGGCGTACAGGTCCGTCTCCGACACGGAGGAGCGGTCCAGGAAGATCTTGATGCGCAGGGGCACCGGGCCCGTGTTCTTCATCTTCAAGTTCAGCTCCAGGGCCGCCAGCTTGAAGGTCTTCGCTTCCTTGGGGATGGGCACGGTGGACGACGGCGCGGCCTTGTCATCGAAGGCGGGCAACAGCGGCACCGGCACGCCCTGCGTGAAGCTCGGCACGAACATCGCGTACTTCACGGAGAAGCTCTGCTCCGGCGTGGTGTACGGGGGCAGGGTGCAGGCGGCCAGCAGGCTGGCAGCCACGATGGGCAGAACTCGACGCATGGGATGTCTCCTTGTCTACTGGCTATGACGCCTCGTCTTCGTCCAGGGTTCCCTTCCGAGGCGGGGTCTGGCTCGATTCCAACCCGAACTGGCGCGTCCAGAGCAGGCCGGCAATGGTCTTGGCGTCCGTGATGTCGCCGCGTTGGATCATGGCGAGGGCCTCGTCCAGCGGGACTTTCACGAGGTCGACGAACTCGTCGGCATCGGTGTGGGCCTCCCTGGCGGCGCGCAGGCCTTCGCAAGCCAACAGGTGGGTCACTTCGCTCGAGAAGCCGGGGGAGGAATGGATCCGGCCCAGGTAGATCAAGCGGTCGGCATCGTAACCCGTCTCTTCGGACAGCTCGCGCGCCGCGGCGGCTTCGACTTCTTCGCCGGCCTTGTCCAGGCAGCCGGCGGGCAGCTCTAGCGAGAAGGCGTTGATGGCATAGCGGAACTGCCGCACCATCAGGACCTTGCCGTCTTCGATGGCCACGACGGCCACGGCGCCCGGGTGCTCCACGATCTCGCGGTTGGCGATTTCCCCATTGGGCAGCGCGACCGTGTCGACCCGGATTCGCAACAGGTGACCCTTGAAGACGATCTCCTGGGTCAGGCCGCGCTCGCGCAGGTGGGCGTAATCGGGGGTCAACGGGATGCTCCTCTGGTTCATTGCGGTCATTCTAACACATCGCGTCCGGCGGCCCCGTTGGCCGCGGATACGCGCGTCACGCGGTGGTGGTGGCCCAACATCAGCCTGCTGGCTGCCACCTGCCGCTTTTGTTCTTCTGTGAGCCGGTCGCCGGCCATCCAACGCTCGAGCCGCGGCCGGTCGAGCTTGAGGAACTTGTCGCCCAGGTCCCAGGCGGCCAACAACGGCTTCAGCGAGGCCAGGTCGTAATCCCACTGCTCCCTGGTGGTCCAGGTCAGGGCGTCGCCGCCCGGCAAGAATACGGCGGCCTCCGGGTGCTCCTGGAAGTAATGCGTCAGGACGCGGCGTTGGTCGGCCAGCTCGGCCTGCAGGTCGTCGATCAGGCGCGAGACCTGGTCGTAGCGCCGGGCCACGGCTTCGATGCGGCCGAACTGGTCGCGGTACCACGCTTGCTTCTGGTCCCACATGTGCAGCAGGGCCGGGAACACGGCCGCCAGGTGCTCGGCGTCCGCGAGGGCGCGATGGAAGCCGGTGGCCTCGTGGCCCAGGAGCTTGCAGATGGCCTCCAGCTTGAAGGAGCGTTGCTCCGGGAAGAGCTCGCGTGCCATCTCCAGCGTGTCATAAATGGGGTTCGTCAGGGCCGGCTTGCCGGCCATTGCCAGCGCGCGGTTCAGGAACTGCACGTCGAAGGGCGCGTTGTGCGCCACCAGCGGGTGGTTGCCCAGGAAGGCCAGCAGCGCGTCCAGCACCTCCGCCGGGCGCGGTGCGTCCGCCACCATGGCGGGCGAGATCCCGTGGATGGCCTGGCTGGCCTCCGAGATCTCCGCCTCCGGCCGGGTCAGCTGGTGGAAGACGCCGGCGGGCCGGCCGTCCTCGAGCCGGACGGCCGCGATCTCGAGGATGCCCTCGAGCTGCGGATCGAGCCCGGTGGTTTCCAGGTCCAGGACGATGACGACGCGAGCGGGCAAATCAGATATTCGAGATCGGCTTGGCGCGCGAGGACGGCTTGGCGCTGGGCTTCGCGCCGGGCTTTGCGGACGGCTTGGCGCTGGGCTTGGCGGATGGTTTCGCCGACGGTTTGGCGCTGGGCTTGGCCGACGCGGAGCCGGTGGAGCCGGTGTCCGACGTCGTGCCGCCGCCTTCCGGCACCGACAGGGGCTTGAACGTCTCCGTGCCGGGCTTCTGGCCAGGCTTGAGCTTCTGCACCTCGAAGGTGGCCGGCTTGGTGATGCCGGACGACTCCCAGTTCTGCAACGCCAGCGCGGGCAGGTCCAGCTTGCCCTTGTCTGCCACGCGGATGGCCGTCAGGGTGTAGCGGTAGCTCTCGCCGTCATGCAGGAGGTTGAGGTCCTTGCTGGACGGCAGCCGGATGGCGGTGCCGCTGGTCCAGCCCTCCCACAGCGTGTCGCCGTCCTGGCCCACGGACTCGATCGCCACGCGGTAGGCGGTGACGTCGGAGCCCGCGGGTTCCCACGAGAACGAGGCGGCCTTGCCGGGGTTGGTGACGTTGATGACGGTGGGCGCATCCGGCAGCGGGATCTCGACCTTGGGGTCGGCCACGGTCACGTTGTACTTGTGGACGTAGCTCGTCTGGCCGCCCTCGCCCTGGCCGGAGGCCACGAGGTGGTAGCTGGCGCCTTCCGGCAGCGACGGCAGCCGCAGGCGGAAGTAGCCGTCCTTGCCGACGGCGGCGTTGGCGATGGGGATCTCGCCGTCGCCGACGTTGATGAAGGCACGCACGGCCTGGGGCTTGAGCGCCTTCTTGTTGGCGGGGTCCGGGGCCTTGCCCGTGCCCACCGTGCCCGCCAGCAGCATCGGCGCGGTCACGGCGCGCAGCACCAACGTGGGCGAGACCGTGCGCTTCTCCTTGCCCAGCGAGACGGGGACTTCCTTCACCATCGCAAAGGTGGTCACCTCGCCATCCAGCGCGGTTGTCCAGCCGGCGAGGGCGTAGTTGCCGGAAATCAGGCCTTCCATGGTGAAGGCGCCGGCATCGTCGGAGTTGGCATGCTGGCCGGGGAACTTGCCGGCCAGGCTGGAGACCTCGACCTCGGCGTTGCCCGCGGGCTGGTTGCCGGCTTGCCGCACCACGCCCTTGAGGGTGTGGAGGTCATGGGCGGGCACGTCCAAGGGGCGCAGCTTCACGTCCAGGTCCGTGGGCAGGTTGCCCTGGTAGGTCTGGCCCTGGTAGCCAGGTGCCCAGACGGTGATGCTGTAGGCCACGCCGTCCGGCAGGTCCTTGATCTCGAACTTGCCCTTGGAGTCCGGCTTGACGGTGGTCAGGGGGACGGGCGTGCCCAAGGGCGTGGGGGCTTCGGATCCGCTGGCGCTGGGCGCCGGGGTGTTCGCAGCGGTGGCCGGCGGGGCGGACGCGCCGGGCACCGTGCTCGCCACCGGCGAGGCGCCGGCCACGGGCGAGCTGCCCGGGCTGGGGCTGGCGCCGGGCGAGCCCGACGGCGTGGGCGAGGCGAAGGGGTTGGGCGAGCCGAACGGGCTCGGCGGGGGCGAGCCCAGCTGGCCGAAGCGCGGGTCGTTGGGGTCGGGCAGCTGGGCCACCTGCATCCCGCCCATCACGGGCGCGGGACCAGCTTCGGTGCCGCCACCCGGCTTGTCGTCCGGGCCCGGCGGGGGCGCGGAGGGGATGGGGGTGCTCGACACCGTCGTGACCACGCCTTCCACGAAGAGCAGGGCCTTGTCGACGGGCTCGCCGGTGACGGCGTTGATGATCGTGCCCTTCAAGGTGCGCTTGGGGCCTTCGGTCTTGGCCTTGTCCGCGTTGGGATCCTTGACGCCGGGATTGGTCTGGGGCGGCAAGTTTGCCGCGCCCTGGCCCGGCGCGCCGGCCGGATTACCGCCACACGCCAGCAACACGGCGCCCATGGCGACAGAGACCCCGAAACGGGCCCGGCGCCAAAGCGGAACGTAATGAGCTGCGGACATGGCGGCCTCCTGGGTGCGGCGTATAAACGACGAGATATTCTACCAGAACCGGCGAAACCGCATGTGACGTAGGCCGCATGCGATTAATGACGTGGTTGGTAGGTGGAGGTCTTGTTATGACGCCTTAGGAGGCGGTTTCGGCCGCGGAAACGGCCTTGGCGCCGGCCCGCGCGGTGTTGAGAGCTGCGTGCGCATGGCGCGTGGGCTCGGGCAACCGGTAGCCCTGGCAGCAAGCAACCACGACTTCGTTGGCTCGGTTGCGATCGACGCGGTGGCCAATCGAGATGAAGAGCGGGGCCACGCGGTTCTTGGACCGGTAGACCGTGCCGATGATTTCGCCCTGCCAGACCAACGAGGTGCGCGAGCCGGCCGAGACCTCGGGCTCCACGTAGCTGCCGACCATGGACGAGCGCGAACACCCGATGGTGGGGATGTCGAGCAAGACGCCCAGGTGGCTGGCGATGCCGAGGCCGTGCGGGTGGGCGACGCCGGGGCCGTCCACCATGACCAGGTCGGGGGTGCCGACCAGGAGCTCGAGCGCCTTCAGCGCGGCGGGCACCTCGCGGAACGACAGCAAGCCCGGGATGTACGGGAACTTGGTGTGGTACTCCACGGTGTGGTGCTCGATCAGCTGGAGATCGGGGTAGCTCACCAGCGAGACGGCCGCGGTCAACGTATCGCTGAAGCGCGAGTGCGCAATCTCGACGCCGGCAATCGTCTGGATGGTGTGACCCGTCTCGACATCGCTGATACGTGACTGCAGGTCTTTCTGGATTTGCTGGGCCTCGTAAGGCGGAATGTCCCAGCGGTGTTCGTGCGCGAGACGGATTATCAAACGGGTCTTCCTCTAGAAGCCAATACTCCACCCATATACCCTGGGTATTTCACGCTTCCAGATTCGTTACAAATGTTATTTGAGTCTTGCTTGCACGCTACGGGTGTAAGAAGAAGGCTACTGCCAGAATTCCGTAGGTTGCGAGGAGCATCGTTCCTTCCAACCAGTTGCTTTCGCCGTCCAAGGTGATGAAGTTCGCGATGACCACCGCCATCACCACGGAAAGCACTTCGAAGGGCGAGAAGGCCAGCGTCAACGGCCGGCCCATCACGGCGCCGGCCAACACCAACGAGGGCGCGACCAACAGGGCGATCTGGGTGGCGGAGCCGATGGCGATGCCCAGGCTCAGGTCCATCTTGTTCTTGAGGGCCACGGTCACGGCCGTCAGGTGCTCGGCGGCGTTGCCGACGATCGGCACCAGGATCACGCCGATGAAGCTCTTGCTCAGGCCGAAGTCGTGCGTGACATGTTCGATCGAGCCGACCAACAGCTCGCTCATCCAGGCCACCAGCAAGGTCGTGCCCACCAGCAGCCCGACGGCCTTGCCCATGCTCATGGTGGGTTCTTCTTCGTCCTCGTGCTGGCTCTCGCCGCCGGCGTAGAGGTCCGTGTGGGTCTTCAGGGCGAAGACCAGGTTGCACACGTAGACGGCGATCAGGATCACGGCCACGAAGACGGAGAACCGCTGCATCAGGCCCGGCGGCATGGTGGTGATCGTGGCGGCGAAGCCCGCAGGCACCAGCAGGCCCACCACGGCCAGCACCAGCAGCGAGGTGTTGAGGCCCGCGATGGTGCGGTTGAAGTACTGGTGGGGGTACTTCATGCCGCCCAGCAGCATGGCCGCGCCGAGCACGAACAGGATGTTGCCGATGATCGAGCCGGTGATCGAGGCCTGGACGACTTCGTAGAGCCCCGCGTTCAAGGCGAACAGGGCGATGATCAGCTCGGTCGCGTTGCCGAACGTGGCGTTCAGCAAGCCGCCCAGGCCGGGACCCACGCGCAGCGCGATCTCTTCCGTGGCGTTGCCCATGGCCTTGGCCAACGGAACGATGGCCAACATGGACGTGATGAAGACGACGCCTGGCCCCCAGTGGAGGTATTCGGCGGCGACCGCAATCGGGAGGAAGGCCAGGAGGCCGTAGAGGCAGATCGTGAGGAAATCCGGCCCTTGTGGTTGGTTGGGTTCGGACATCGGCTTAGAACGATCGGTAGTGGTAGTACTGCTTGTTCAAGTACCGGGCCATGTCGAAGACGTCCTGCTGCGAATAGTTCTGCTCATCGCCCACCACCTGCTCGTAGTAGTCACGCACGGCGTAGGCCAGTTGGTTGTAGTTCTTGACCTTCTTGACGCCATTCGGCTTCGTGAAGGCGTCCGCCGGATGGCAGGTGTTGGCGCAGTTCTGGCGGATCAACGCCTTGCCGCGCTCTTCGTCTGCCGTGTAGGCGCGGTCGAAGTCCAACCCTTCCCGGCACCCTAGCAACAGCATAGCCGCGAAGGCTAGCGACATGAGGACCTTGGGACGGTGCATGGCAGGTCTCCTGGTGCGAACAAGCAAGGTGGATCGAGCCCAGTTTAGCCGACGCTTGCCCGTCTGGGAAGTGTTCCCGTTACTGCGCGATCACCGGCGCCACGTGGATCGGGTAGTCGATCGGCCCGAACGGCGTGTCGAAGTGGCCGGTGCCTTCCAGGCGGTAGGTGAAGCGCCCGCGCGTGATGAAGGCCTGCCGCAGCTCGTTGCTGACGTCGCGGAAGCGCAGCGTCGCGTGGATGGGCAGCGGCCGGACGTCGTGGGCGGGCACGTGGATGGGTTGGGGCGTGCTGCCGGACAACGCGCGCAGGTCATTCACGAACAGCACGTAGTCGATCCGGTCGAGCGCGATTTCCGTCTCCGTGGGGTTCTCGAGCTCCAGCGTGACGGTGACGTTGGCGCCCGTAAGGTCCATGCCGTCCAGCGACACGCCCTTCAGGTGGAAGGCGGCCTGGCGGATGGCCTCGCGCTGGGCGTAGGCCTGGTAGAGGCTGCACCCGGACAACATGGAGACACAGGCCAGGGCGGCCACGAGGCGCTTCATTCAGACTCCTAAAACCAGATGCCGTAGAACGGCTTGAAGGCCAAAGAATAACCCAAGCCAATCTTGAAATCCAGGCTTGACGCCCAGCTCATGGTCGCCGGCACCTTGCCGCGGTACAGGAAGTAATCGGCGCCGAGGCTCAGGGTGAACCGCTCCCAGACAGGCAAGCTTAACGAGGCGGAGGCGTCCCATTGCCACCCCAGGCGGTCGGGGCCGTCCGTGGGGGTGGGCAGGTAGTTGACGAGGTCCAACCCGGCCTTGACGGTCACGGGCAGCGTCTCCAGCGTGTGTTCGAAGGTCGCGCCCAGCTGCGTGCCGGGCTCCAGGTAGCCTGGCCGGGCCAGGTCGTCCTTGAGCAGCAAGCCCGCGCGCAGCTCCTTGAAGCCGAGCCCGGGGTAAAGCACGATGCCGGTGCCGGCATTCAACTCCGCGCGGCGTGGCTTGGTCACGCCCTCGGCCACGTCCGGCACGAACTCCGTGGTGTAGCTGGTGTTCACGAAGGGCGTGGGGCTCCAGGCTTGCAGGAAGGCGGGATGGAGGAACTTGAGGCGCAGCTCGCTGGACAGCACCGCCTCGTCTTCGGCGTCCTGGGTTACGTCCTCGCCCGTCTTGGCGTGCAAGGTCGCGCGCTTGTAGGTGGCCTTGGCCCGGTTCTCCCAGGCCCAGTCGCGCGAGTCCCACAGGCCCGAGAAGCGGCCCTTGCCGCCCAGCGCGAAGCTGCCAGGCGTGGTCACGCGCGTGTTCCGGACCTCCTGGAAGGGCGCGTTGCCCGTGTTGTCGTAGTTGTTCAGCAGCAGTTGGCCGTCGTCGAGCTGGAAGACCCAGCGGGGCTCGACCTCCAGCCCCTGGGGCTGCAGCATTTGCGCGTACTCTCGCATGTAAGGGGGCGTGAAGGCATCGCCGTAGGCATGCTTGCGCTGTAGGAAGGCCGCCAGCACCAGCTCGCGCAGCGACTGCTGGCGCTCCACGATCGGCCGCTTGGCGAAGGTGGCCTCGAACAGGGCGTGGCGGGCCACCATGTCGGTGGTGGTGACGCGGTACAGCTCGACGTCGCTGATGTCGGCGCCCATGACCTTGCCCGCCACCGGGTCGAACCCCGAGAAGGCCAACATGTGGGTGTCTGCGTCCTGGTCCACCAACTGCTTGAGCGCCTTGCCCGTCAACGAGGTGGTGACCACGCGATCGCCCACGTCGAGCCAGCTCTCCACGGAAAGCTGCGGCACCGGACCGATCAGCACGCGGCCGACGGGCAGTTCGCGCGTGATGGCGATTTCGGCCGCGGTGGCCTGGCGCAGCGTGTTCGCCACCAGGCGGGTCCAGCGCGGGCGGTCGAGCGCTGGCAGCGTGCCCGGCTCCACCAGCTTGGCGTCCGGGGCCGCGGCGGCGGCCTCGCGCAGGTCCGGCAACAAGAAGACCCGGCGCGCGGCCTGGTAGCGGTCCAAGGTCACGTTCAGCTGCCAGCGCCAGCCTTCGTCCTCCGGCAGCTCATCCGTGACCAGGTGGGCCTCGTTGCGCAAGGCGCGCATCTCCGGGCGCCCGCCGGGTGGGGCGTCATAGATGGCCTCCAGGCGGCCCACGCGGTTCGGGCTGGACTTTGCGACCATGAAGGTGCGCTGGATCCGCACGCGGCGGGGGCCGCCCACCTCCACGCGCTCCGAGAAGACGTCGCCCGGCAGGCCGTCGAAGTCCGCCAGCACGGCCGTCACGCCGGGTAGCTGCCGCATGACGGCGAGGCGCTCGTCCCTTACGTTCGTGAGCACCAGCGTGACGTCCGGCGCTTCGGCCTGGAGGGCCTCCAACTCCTTGCGGGCCGCGGCGATCGCCTCCGTAGCCTGCCACGCGGCCTGGGGCCCCACCGCGCCACGCAACTCCAGGGCATGGTCGTCCACCAGCCCGATCAGCGCGAGCTTCAGCCCGCCTTGGTGCACGATCAGGTGGCCGGGCAACGGCTTGTGCGCGGACGTGCGCGGCGTCAGGTTGGCCGCCAGCAGGGGCACCATGGCGGCCAGGCGGCCCCACTCGTCGTCCGAGAGCCCGAGCTCCGTCTCCGCCGGCACGACGGCGTCGTACCCGAGGCTGGCGAGGCGCAGCAGCGTGAACTCGCGCTGGTCGCGCGAGAGCTGGGTGTAGCCCGGGTCGAGGATGTTGCCCACGTCCACCGTCAGCGCCGGGCGGCCGGTGGCCTTGCGCAAGTCTTGCAGCAGCCGGGACCGGCGCAGGCCGTCGCCCAGGGTGCGCCCCACCGCGAGCAGCGGCGTCTGCTTCCCGCCGCGCGTGAGCGCCACCGTGCCGGCCGGGCACATCTCCCAGCGGGTGGGGTCGTCGAAGTAGCCGGGCGCCGGCGGGGCGGCGGCGCGGCCGAGCAAGTCCAGGCGGAGGCCGTCGCGGTTCGCCAGGCGGTAATGCTTGCCACGGGCCAGGTAGGCGTCGCCGAAGCCGCCGCCTTGCTTCAAATGGTCCAGCAGCCAGGCGATGGGCCAGGCCTCGGGCGTCACCACGAAGGCGAAGTCGCTCGACAAGTATGGCAGTTCGCCCGCGGGCTCGACCGCGATCGGCCCATGGGCGAAGAAGGCCTGGAAGTCTTCCAGCGTCAGCGGTCCGTGCTCCGTATAGAGCACGAAGCCGTCGCGGCGGAAGACGTTGTCGGCCACGAAGCCACCGGCCTCGAAGTCGCGCGGCAGCTCGGGCTGGAAGAGCGGCCGCACCTCCGCGAAGTCCAGCCGGCCGCTGGCGAGGCCCCCGCTGAAGCCCGTGTAGAACACGTCCAGCCGGCGCTCCTCGGGCGGTCCTTGGGGCGCTTCGGCCAGGGCGGGCGCGGCGGCAAGCAACCAGGCCGTGAGGCAGGATATCCAGGGGGTAGGGCGCATTTCCTGGACTCTATGCCCTCCGCAAGGGGACGGGCAAGCAACTTCACGAAACTTAGCGGGGCGATCGCCCCCCTAACCCTTCCTGGCTTGCTGTGCAAGCGGCCGCCGGCGGGTAGGTTATGTGGGAGCCGCCCCGTTGACAGGAGACCCGCCAATGCCCCAGCCCATCCGCCTCTTCGCCCTGTCCCTGGCCGGCGCTCTTGCGTTGTCGGGTACGGGCTGTGCCAGCCTGTTCGCCAAGGCACCGGCCAAGGCGGAAGTCGCGCCTGTAGCGTTGACGCAAGAGGAAGCCGACGTCTTCAACGCCACCAACGAATTCCGCAAGGCCAACAACCTGCCCGAGCTCAAGCCGGACGTGAAGCTGGTGGCCCTGGCCCGCCAGCGCAGCCGCGACATGGCCGCGCGCGACTACTTCTCGCACGTGTCGCCGGAAGGCGGCGACGTCTTCGCCAGCATGCGCGACGAGCGGATCACCTATTGGGCCGCCGGGGAGAACCTGGCCCGCAACAACTTCCCCGCCGAGACCTCCGCCGCCGAGGCGATGGACGGTTGGCGCAAGAGCCCCGAGCACCGGGCCAACCTCCTGCACCCGGCCTTCGGCCACATCGGCGTGGGCGTGGCGAAGGCCAAGGACGGCAAGGCGTACATCACGGAAGTCTTCACGGACTGATGGGGCTGCAGCCTAGGCCAGCGGCAACGTCACGGTGAAGACGGTGCCCCGGCCTTCTTCGCTTTCCACCATGATCCGCCCCTGGTGCGCCTCCACGATCGCCGCCACGATCGACAAGCCCAGGCCGGTGCCGCCCTGGCTGCGGTCGCGGGCCGTGTCCACGCGGTAGAAGCGGTCGAAGATCCGCTGGGTGGCTTCCAGCGGCATGCCCGTGCCGGTGTCCGAAACGCGCAACACGGCCTCCGCGCCCTGGACCGCCACCGCCACGACCACCTCGCCCCCCTCACGGGTGGCGCGCTCGGCGTTGTCGAGCAGGTTGATCAACACCTGTCGTAACCGATCGGGCTCGCCCAGCACCCACACCGGGCCGTCGGCGGCCACGTCGCGCATGCGCGGCGCCAACACCTGGCGCTGGCTCACCACGTCATGGGCCAGGGCCACCAGCTCTACCCGCGCGGCCGCCGGGCCGGTCGTGGCGCCGGTGTTTGCCAGGGCCAGCATGTCGTTGACCAGGCGCGTGAGCCGGTCGACCTCCGCGAGGGCGGTTTCCTGCCAGCGGGCCGCTTCCACCGGGTGGTCGGCGCCGCGCCGCTGCAACAGCTGGAGGTGGCCGCGGATGGCGGTGAGCGGGCTGCGCAGCTCATGGGACGCATCCGCCACGAAGCGCTGCTGCGCTTCGAAGGAGGCCTGCAGGCGGTCGAAGAGCTGGTTGAACGTCAAGGCCAGCTGGTCCATCTCGTCATGCGGCGCCGGCCCGACCTCCAGGCGCTTGTCCAGGTCGCCCGCGCCCCAGCCTCGGACCGTGCCGGTCATGCGGACCACCGGTTGCAGCGCACGTCCGGAGAAGAGCAGGCCCACGCCGAAGGCCACCACCATCGAGCCTAGCCAGCCGGCGGCCTCGAAGAAGGCCAGGTTGGCGAGCGTGCGCTCGTCATTCTGGAGCGGCGTGGCGGCCTGGATCCAGCCGACCTGTCCCCGGTTGGGCAGTTGCAGCGGCCGGGTGACCATCAGCGCGCGGGTGGACCAGAAGTGGTGCGGCAGCGGCAGGTCGATTTCCTGGGTGCTGGACCGCACCGCGGCCGGCAGCTGTTGGCTGCGGAGGTTGGCGCTGCGGTTGAGCACCTTGCCCGTGCGGTCGCTGAGCTGGATGTAGCTGCCGTCATCGGAGAAAGCGCCGGGCAGGGCGTCCGGGCTGTCCAGCTCCAGGCCGCGGGCGTCGCCGACCTTCGTAAGCTCCTGGTCCAGGTCCTCCAGGTAGTCTTCGACCTCCTGGACCTTGGTGATCGTGTCCGTGCGGCTCATCTGGTAGAGCGTGTTGGCGAAGCCGGACAGCACCACGACGCTGCGCAACAGCCCGACCGCGGCGAGCAGCGCGACGAACAGGAGCGTCAGCCGCATGCGGATGGTCATTCGGCATCCTTGAGCACGTAGCCCACGCCGCGCACGGTGTGCAGGAGCTTGCCCAGCTCCGGCCGCTCGATCTTGTTGCGGAGGTAACGCACGTACACCTCCAGCACGTTGTCCTCGCCGCCGAAGTCATAGCCCCAGACGGCCTCGAGGATCTGCTCGCGGGTGCGCACCTGGCGCGCGTTCGCGATCAGGTACTTCAGGAGGTCGAACTCCTTGGGCGTGAGCGCCACCTGCTGGCCGGCGCGCCGGACCTCGCGTGTCTCCGTGTCCAACGCCAGGTCGGCCACCTCGAACGAGGTCTTGGCCTTCGGCTTGTGCGCCCGCAGCTGGGCGTTGACGCGCGCGATCAGCTCGTCGAGGTCGAAGGGCTTGGGCAGGTAGTCGTTGGCGCCCGCGTTCAAGCCTTCCACGCGCTCGCGCGGCTCGCCGCGGGCCGTGAGCAAGATGATCGGCACGTCGGAGGTCTTGCGCAGCCGCCGCGTGATCTCGAGGCCGTCGAGCCCCGGCAGGTTGCGGTCCAGGATCAAGAGATCCGGGAGGTCTTGCCGGGCTGCGATCATGCCGCGCATGCCGTCGTGCTCGACGCGCACCTCGAAGCCTTCGAAGCGCAGCTCCGTGGCGACGAACTCCGCGATTTCGGGCTCGTCTTCGACCAGCAAGATGCGCGCCTTGGGTGCCGTCACGGCACCACTGTACCAAAGGCTAGCGGAAGATGTTGACGATCTGGCCGATCAGGCCGACGGTTTGCTGGATCGGGTCGGCATAACCGTAGGGCGTGCCGGCCTGGGCGTAGCCGAGGTAGCCGGGCGGCAAGGGCGGCGCGAAGCGCATGGCCTGCTGGGCCAGCGTTTCCAGGGCGTTGTTGCCGGGCACGCTCGGCCGGAAGCCGGTGTACATCGTCATCTGCATGGCGATCGTGTTCATCTCGATCTCCAGCGGGCCGCGCAGCGTCCAGTCGTAGACGCCGCCCGGGGCGCCGTACTGCGCCAGCCAGCTCAGGGGCGCGCTGATGCGGCTGCCGAAGTTGCCGATCTTCATGGGCTGCTGGCCCTGGGTGTTGGCGAGGTAGGTCGCTTGCAAGACGCGGGCATAGTCCGGCGTCATGCCGGGGACCTTCATGAACTCCGTGCGCACGGCCAAGGCCGACAGGCGGTCCTGGGGGATGCCGGTGATCATCGAGGTGATCGCCTTGCGCATCGGGCCGCCGGTCCAGAAGCCGATCCCACCGAGGCTGATCGGGAAGCTGTTCATCTTCCAGCCGTCGTAGGGGAAGTCGAAGATGTGCGTGTGCGGGTTGATCGCGTTCCAGTCGTTGCCGTACGAAGCGGGCGCCGCGCCGCCGGCCGGCTGCGCCGCGGGGGCGACCGTCGTCGAATTGAAATTAGAGCGGATGGGGCTGATGGACGACATGGGACCTGATCCTCCGTGCTGTGTGTCAGGTTGGTTATCGCCGCCTTAACCGGCCAAGAAGGTTATGCCTGAGGGGAGAAACGTTTAAGGAGAGATTAAGCGATTGCCGCCTTGCCAAGCGGTCGTTTGATCTTTTCCGTGGGCCATGGGTACAATGACCCCGAATATAAAGGGGGTGAACAAGTTTGGCCGAAGTTCGTGTAGGCGAAAATGAACCGATTGAAAGTGCTCTGAAGCGCTTCAAGAAGAAGATTCAGAAAGCTGGCATTCTGTCGGAGATCAAGCGCCGTGAGCGTTATGAGAAGCCCAGTGTGCGTCGGAAGAAAAAGTCCGAAGCCGCTCGCAAGCGTCATAGCTCCTAAAGGGTTCTAGTAACCTTCCTGAATCGACAGAGCGGCCCCCGCTCTGTCGATTCGCTTTTTCGAGGGAGCCCCCTCCGGCTGCCGCCACCTCCCCCGCGAGGGGGGAGGGAGCAAAGGCTTTGGTTCCTCCCCCACCTCGGGGGAGGTGCCCGGCAGGGCGGAGGGGGCCCAACGGTAGACCATGGAAATCCGCATCCCCCTCCCCGATCGCCACCAGGCCCAATGGCTGGCCGGCCCCAACGAGCGCAACTTGCGCGAAGTGGAGGCCGAACTCGGCGTCGACGCGTCGCTGCGTGGCGAGGGCCTCGTCGTCAGCGGCGAGGAACGCGAGGTGACCTTGGCCGTACGTCTGTTCACCCAGCTGCTGCCCCTCGCGGACGACGAGGACGTGCTGGACGGCCCGCGCCTGCGCTCCGCGCTGGAGGCCCTGCGCACCGATGCCGACGCCCCGGTGGGGGCCCTCTTCAACGAGGTGATCGTGCGGACGTCCAAGGGCAAGCCCATCCGTGCCCGTACGCTCCAACAGCAGGCTTACGTGGCGGCGATCCTTGCCAACACGCTGACGTTCGGCATCGGTCCGGCCGGCACGGGCAAGACCTATCTCGCCGCGGCCCTGGCCGTGCGCTACCTCAAGGAGAAGCTGGTCAGCCGCATCATCCTGACGCGCCCCGCGGTGGAGGCCGGCGAGAGCCTGGGCTTCCTGCCGGGCAGCTTCCAGGAGAAGGTCGACCCCTACTTCCGCCCGCTCTACGACGCGATGTACGAGCTGCTCGAAGGCGACAAGTTTGCGAAGCATTTGGAGCGGGGTATGATCGAAGTGGCCCCGCTGGCCTACATGCGGGGACGGACCTTGAGCGACGCCTTCATTATCCTGGACGAGGCTCAAAACACCACGCCCGAGCAGATGAAGATGTTTTTGACCCGGATTGGCTTCGGCTCGCACGTCGTGGTGACCGGCGACGTCTCCCAGGTGGACCTGCCACGCGGGAAGCGCTCGGCGCTCCAAGACATGGAGTCTTTGCTCGGGGGAACGACCGACGTGGCCTTCGTGCGCTTCGGTCACCGGGACGTGGTCCGCCACGACCTGGTCCGCCGGATCGTACAGGCGTACGAGGTCTGGGAAGGGCGGACGCCAGAATGACCGAAAAAATCCTGGAAGCGGCGCACCGCTTCGTGCCGCCGGGCGTCCAGTCGATCGCCGTGCAGCCCTTCACGCACCAGCTGATCAACGTGGTGGCCACGGCCGGCATCGTGCTCTATGTGCTTTTGATGGCCCAGCCGGGCATCATCGATGGCCTGGGACACGGCCACTGGCTGCCGTTTGCCGGCCTGTTGATGATCATCGGCACGTTGACGGCGATCGTGGTGGGGTACCTCCGCCAGTTCGAGCCGGCGACCGTGGCCTCGATCCGCCACCTGTACCTGATCGGCTTGGTGGTGGCCTCCACCTTCGTGATCGCGCTCTGCCTGGGCAAGATGGCGCTGGGCCCATACTTCAGCCCGTTGGTCGCCTGCGGCATGCTGTTGGCCGTCTTCGTGAACACCCGCGTGGGCCTGATCGTTACCTCGTTGGCCGGCCTGTTGCTGGCGGTCTTCCCCAACCATGACCCGATCGTGGTGCTGGAGAGCCTGTTGGGCGCGGCGATCGCCATCCACGCCGTCAGCCGGGTGCAGCAGCGCTTCGATCTCGCGCGCGCCGGCATCTTCGCCGCCCTGGTCTCCGGCTGGTGCGTGGTCGCCCTGAGCTGCTACATGGGCCTGCCGTGGGGCGCCTGGTACATGAACGCGGGCGCGGCGCTTGTCAGCGGCGTTTGCTCGGCCATCCTGGTGGTCGGCGTCTTGCCCTACCTGGAAGACATGTTCGGCATCACCACCACCTTCAAGCTGTTGGAGCTGGCCAACCCCAGCCAGCCCTTGCTGCGCGAGCTGCAGCTCAAGGCGCCCGGCACCTACCACCACTCGATCCTGGTGGGGAACCTGGCGGAGGCCGCGGCGGAGTCCATCGGCGCCGACGCGCTGCTGGTGCGCGTGGGCTCCTACTACCACGACGTGGGCAAGACCAAGCGCCCTTACTTCTTCATCGAGAACCAGCTGGGCATGGCCAACCAGCACGACCGCATCTCCCCGCGCCTCAGCGCGCTGGTCATCACGGCGCACGTGAAGGAGGGGCTGGAGATGGCGCGCGAGCACAAGCTGCCCGCGATCTTGCAGGAGTTCATCGCCACCCACCACGGCACCAGCCTCGTCTCGTACTTCTACCACCAGGCCGTTCAGGCCGAAGGCCAACGCCAGGTCCAGGAGGAGCACTTCCGCTACCCCGGTCCGCGCCCGCGCACCCGCGAGACCGGCATCGTGATGCTGGCGGACGGCGTCGAGGCGGCCTGCCGGTCGCTGAAGACCCCCACCCCGGAGCAGATCGAGCAGATGGTCCGCAAGATCGTCGACAAGCGGCTGGCCGACGGCGAGCTCTCCGAGGCCCCCCTGACCCTCAAGGAGATCGAGAAGGTCTCGGCGGCCTTCATCCGCATCCTGACGGGCCTGTTCCACCACCGCATCGAGTACCCGGACCAGGTGTTCCGCGAGCTCCGCGGGGGCGCCATGGAGGCGGATCGAGGCAAAAAGGTTGGCCGCGCACCTTAACGACGAACAGGCCGACCTGGCGCTGGATATGGACGTCTGGCAGCGCCGGGCGGATGCCGTCGCGGCCGCCTGCGGGGTGGCCGCGGAGTGGTCCGTGACCTTCGTCGACGAAGCCGCGATCCAGGCGCTGAACCTCGAATACCGGGGGATGGACAAGCCCACGGACGTCCTGAGCTTCGCCCAGGAAGAGGGCGACCCGTTCCTGCCGCCCGGCGCCCCGCGCATGCTGGGCGACGTGATCATCTCCGTCCCGACCGCGCTCCGGCAGGCGGCCGAACGGGGCCACGCGCCCGAAGCCGAGCTGGGCTTGCTCTTGATCCATGGGTTCTTGCACCTGCTGGGCGAGGATCACGACACCGCGGCCAGGAAGAAGAAGATGTGGGCGCGCCAACAGGCGCTGCTGGACGGCCTCGGGTTGGCGGTCAAGGATTTCGGCGATGCGCTTTAAGGCCCACAGCCTCTTCGCCAGCTTCCAGTACGCGGTGGCCGGTATCTACTTCTGCCTGCGCACCCAGCGCAACATGCGCATCCACGTGGTGGCCGGCTTCAGCGCCATGGGGCTGGGCATCTGGCTGGCCGTGCCGCTGTTCCACCTCGCGATCGTCAGCGTGGTGGCCTCGCTGGTGGTGGTGATGGAGATGCTCAACACCGCGATCGAGAACGCGGTGGACCTCTACACCCACAAGCGCCACCCGCTTGCCAAGATCGCCAAGGACGTGGCCGCGGCCGCCGTGCTGGTCTCGGCCATCAACGCCGTGCTGGTGGGCGTGATCGTGCTGGGGCCGGCGCTCTACATTCGGGTTCAAGTCTTGGGAGCTCCCTTGCCTCCTTTGCCCGCCTACGTCCTGCCGCTGCGCTGACAGGTTGACAGGCAGGGGTTCTTCACCAAGAATGGGCCACCCCCTACGGACCATGAAGGAGTTTGCCCCATGGAATGGACCCAAGAGAAGATTTACGCCACCATCGGCGATATCACTGCCCGCAGCGCGTCCGATGCCGACTTGCGCAAGTTGGCGTTGAGCGATCCCGGCGAGGCGATCAAGTCGGTGGCCGGTTTCCCGCTGCCGCAGGGCGTCAGCATCCGGTTCGTCGAGAACCAGGGCATGAGCTACACGATCGGCCTGCCCAAGGCGGATTCCAACGCGGCCGACGGCGAGCTGTCCGATGACGAGCTGGAGAGCGTGGCCGGCGGCGCCGGCAAGTCCCAGTTCCCCGGCCAGCCGGGCTTCGGCTTGGGCATCAACCCCTCGGCGCCGTCGCATCCGACGACGACGGTCGTGGCGAAGCCCGGCACGCTGCCCCCGAACCTGCCCGGCCGCAAGCGTTACTAAATAGCGCTGGCTTGGTGGCACCCATCGCGCTGCTGGCTGGCGACGCGGCGCGTGCCTACGCGCCGCTGGTGCCGCTTCAGTTCCAAGAGGCCCTGGCGGAAGCCGGGGCCTCCTGCTTGGCGTTCGGCCTGATGGCCGACGGCCAGCCGGCCGGGATCTTGTTGGCCCAGCGCCTGGAAGACCCGGCGGGTGCCGATCTGCTGCTGGTCCACGTCGTAGCGGAGCACCAGCGCCAGGGACACGCCGGCCGGCTGGTTTCCCTGGCGGAGGCTCGGCTGCGCGCCGACGGCGTGCGCTGGCTGCGCACGTTCTACGAGGCCGGCGGGGCCGCCACGGAGGCGTTGCTCGCGCGCGGCGGTTGGGACGCCCCCGAGGCCTCGATGATGTACATCGTCAGCTCCCCGGCGTCGGTGGCCCCGGCGGGCTGGATGAAGCCGCGCGACCTGGGTCCCCGCTTCGAGATCTTCTCTTGGACCGCGCTCACGGCAGCCGAGGCCGAGGGCTTGGTAGGCCAACCCTGGATCCCGGAGGACCTGCACCCGGCCGCCCAACTGGACGGCTGGTGCCCCCTCACCAGCGTCGGGCTGCGGCTCGACGGCGAGGTGGTGGGCTGGGTGATCAACCACCTGCAGGACGAGGCGACCCTGTCCTTCACGTGCAGCTTCGTGCGGCCGGATCTCCAGCGGCTGGGCCGCGTCTTCGCGCTCTACCGCGAGGCCGTGGCCCGCATGGTGCGCGCCGGCATCCCGACCGCGATTTGGCACGTCCCGCTGCGGCACCCCGGCATGGCCGCCTTCGCCGCGCGTTGGATGCTGCCTTACGCCCACGCCAGCACCACGATCATGCGGACGACCAAGCAGCTATGAGGGCCGGGCGTACGTCCTGCCGCGCCATTCCGCTCCGCGGCCCCGCGCCGACAGCCACAGCGCGTCCAGCATGAGCCCGGTGAAGACCGCCACGCCCAGCGGGTGGGCCAGGTGCCACCAAGGCGCCAGCTCAACGTAGCTGCGGAGCTTGGCTTGCCGGGCCGCCAGCGTCAACGTGAGCACCGCCAGGCAGGCCGCCAGCGCCCAGCCGCGGCAGAACGGCAGCAACAGCCACGGTAGGATCGACTCCGCGGTCCACTGGAGCGCCGATCCCAGGTAGAGGTGCCAGATCGGGCCCGCGCTCGGCGCCACGAAGCCCTTGCGCCAGCCGCGCCAGAGCGCGCCCAGGTCAGCGTACATGCGCACATGTAACAACTGCTTGCCCACCATGTAACGCACGGGCCGGCCCAGGGCCTTGAACAGCATGGCAAAGGTGACGTCGTCGACGACCGCGCCGGCGATCGCCGCGTGCCCGCCGACCGCGTCGTAGGCCCCCCGCCGCACCAGCAGGTACTGCCCGTTGGCGAGCGCGTGCGGGCGCGCGGGATCTTCCCGCCAGGCCAGGGGATAGAGCTCCGACATCAAGAAGGCCACCGCGGGCTGCACGACCCGCTCCCAGAAGCTCCCGCACACCAACAGGGGCGACAGCGTCAGCAGGCCTTCCGGTTGCTCCAGGGCGATGCCCATCGCGGTGGCCAGCGCCTGGGGGTGGTGCCAGGTGTCCGCGTCCGTGAAGAGCAGCCATTCGCCCCGGGCCTGGTGCACGCCCTGCCAGTTGGCCCAGGACTTGCCCACCCAGCCGGCGGGCAGCGCTTGCCCCGCGACCCACGTGATCCCGGGTGTCGCAGCCAGGATCGTAGCGGTGGCGTCGTCGGACCGGTCATCCACGACCACCACGTCGAAGGCCGGGTACTGCTGGGCCAGCAGGCAGGCCAGGCAGGCGGCCAGCGTGGCTTCTTCGTTGCGGGCCGGCAAGACGACCGTGACGTGGGGGGCGGGGCGATGCCCGGAGGAAACCGGCGAAGCCGGATCGCCCCAGGCCGTCGGCTGCAAGGTGGGCATGCGCCGCGCCTCCGCCCGGAACCGCCGGGCCAGCACCAGCCAACGGGCCGTCAGCGGCACCAAGAGCGCCAGCATGGGGAGGTCGGTCGCCACGACCTAACGATAGCACGGTTCGGGAGCAAACGAGCCGAACTTATTAATCTAGAATTAACCCCGGTGCGAAACTCATAACGAACAAGCACGGTACCGTGATCACATCACTTCTCTTCCTCCCTCACTTCCGCAACCTACAAGGAGAACTCCCCTTATGAACCGTCTACTTGCCGCAACGCTCAGTGTGGCGCTGCTCGCCGGTTGTTCCGACCTCTCGGGCGTGTTGACGTCCGCCAAGGCCGGCTCGACGGCCGGCACGACCGTCACGGCGGCCAAGACCTCGGTCGCCGCGAAGACTGCTTCCGCGGCCACGATCAAGGCCGCCAACGCCGCCAAGATCACGGTCGGCACCACCACCGCCGTGCAGTCCGCGGCCACCGCCGCCAAGCTCGAAGGCGACATCGAAGGCTACAACGCGATCGCCTCCACCTTGGAAGCCTCCGACGCCACGGTGGCAAGCACTTACTCGTTGAAGGCGCTGGGCACGGCCTCGGCCGATGCGCGCCCCGTGCGAGGCGCCGACGCCTTCGATGCCTGGGGCATGGATGCCGGCACCAGCCTGTTGCAGGGCGGCAAGCAGCAGCAGGCCCCGAAGGCGCAGGCTCCCAAGCCGCCAGCGCCCAAGCCGCCAGCGCCCAAGCCGCCGGCCCCCAAGCCCCCGGCGCCGAAGCCCCTGCCCCCGCAGCACCAGGCGCCCGCCGACGACGCCGGCCTGGGCGACGACGTCGCGACGACGGACGATGCGGCCGAGGCGCCCGAGCAAGGCCAGTGGAAGGATCCGGGCAACCTCCAACCCCGTCGCGCGGGCCGCAACGGCAACATCGAGGTGGCCCAGGTCATCGTGATCATCAACGCCGGCCACATGCCCCGGTGCGACATCGGCCAGCGGATCATCATCCAGCCGATCGCCGCCAAGCCTGCCAACAAGAAGGGCTCCCAGCAGGCCAAGGGCAAGGGCAAGGAGAAGGACAAGCGCGACCAGAAGCAGGAAGCGGCCGTCCCGTCCGCCGAGGCCCAGGCCGTCAAGTCGCTGCTGGCGCTGGCGCACTGGAACCACGACGCGTCGGACAGCACGCTGCTGGTGAAGGAAGGCACGCAAGAGCTGTCCCACACCGACGGCACCGGCAAGATGGTCAGCCGCAAGCTGCACCTCAAGCGCGTGGTCAAGGCGGGCACGGGCGAGCTGATCGAGGCCTTCACGGACCTGTCGGAGACGCTGGCCGACGGCTCGACCAACACCGTCCACTGGGAGAAGACCCTGCAGGACAACGGCGACTACGCGCTGGTCTTCAACCTTGAACAGACCCTGGCGGATGGCTCCACCAAGGTCACGGCCTGGCAGAAGACCGTGGCGGTCAACGGCGACATCACCGGCACCGGCACCGTGACCTCCACGGACAAGGACGGCGTCGTGATCGGCACGGAGACCCTGAACCTGGGCGGCTCAACGGCCACCACCCAGACGGTGGACACGACCGCCGCCACGACGGCGACGACGACCACCACCACCACG
>JAQBPE010000039.1 GCA_028287685.1 Cyanobacteria bacterium RYN_339
CCGGTCCAGGCAGGAGCGGCCCGCGTGGCCGTGCAGCCCGGCGCCCCCGTCGCCAGCAACGCCGGCCAGGCCGCGGGCGCGAGCTTCACCGGCCGCATCGCCAGCCAGACCGTGGCCGCGCTGAAGCGCGCCGGCGGCGTCTCCGCCGTGTACCTGAGTCCCGCCAACGGCAACCGCGAGGTCGCCGTGCTGGCCACCGCCGGCTTCGACCCCACGCGCCCCTTCGAGGTGCTGGTCTACAACCGTGGCATCGAGGGCGACAACACCAAGAGCCTGGAGGGCCAGTTCCTGGCCGAAGGCCTGAACCAGCTGAACGCCGAGGGCCGCAACGTCCTGCTGGTGCTGCCCAAGAGCCCCGGCGACATGCACAGCTGGTTCGCCGGTAACGAAGACCTGGGCGCGCTGGTGCCGGAGGCCCTGGCCCAGTTCCGCTCGCTGACGGGCGTCCAGGTCGGCGCGCCCCAGGAGCGCTGGCTGATGGCCCACAGCGGCGGCGGCAAGAGCATCCAGAACGCCATGGAGAAGGACGACGCCCCGCACTTCGACAAGATCTTGCTGGCCGACAGCACCTACGGCACCTGGGCCGAGGGCACCTTCGCCTCCCTGCAAGCCACCCAGCCCGGCACCCAGGTGGCCACGGTCGTCACCCAGCACAACAAGGCCCGCGCGATGGAGCAGCTGGCCACCCACGGCCTGCGCGTCGACATGATGCCTGCCTACGTCCACCCGGACCACAACGGCGTGCCGGCGTTCATGCTGGCGAAGTTCCTGCCCGCCCGCCCGTCGATGGGCTTCTCGACCGTCAGGTAGGTGCTCGCACTCCTGCTGGCCGCCGCCTTCCCGCTTCTGCCCACGGGCGATCCCGACGTCAGCGCGCCCGCGCGGCGCCCCGTCCAGGCGACGGATGGCGATCGCACCACCTGGTGGGGTTCGGCCCCGGGCTTCCCGGCCTGGATTTCGGTGGACCTGGGCGCGCCGACGCGGCTAGACAGGCTCGCGATCGATTGGGAGCCCGTCACCTACCCCACGGCTTACCGCGTCGAAGCATCGGCCGACGGCACACATTGGTGTAGCGTCCTGCATGTGGCTGCCTGGGGTGGCGAGACGCACGACGAGCGCCGGATGGAGCCCGTGACGGCGCGCTGGTTACGCGTTACCGGCGAGGCCGGACCCAACCACTGGGGCATGTGGCTGTCCGAGCTCTCGGTCTTCGGCCCGGCAGACCCGAAGCGCAACCTCGCGGCCGGCCGGCCCACCTCGGCCTCTGGCACGATCGCGCGCGCACTGACGCCGGCGGATAAGGCGGACGTGGCGGACGCCATCGCAATCGGCGATCGCCTCTACCATGCCCACGACTTTGCCGGCGCGCTGGCCCACTACCGGGCCGTATACAACCCCTTGGGGTGGCTCTTGCGCGCCCAGGAACCCCGTACGATGTTCGAGGCCCTGCGGCTGCGGGTACTGAGTGCCGACTTCCGCCTGCGCCATCCCAACGCCCGTGCCGAGCGCCCGCGCAAGCTGGTGATGTTGGTGGTTCCGCGCACCGACCTGGTGCTACCGGGCCCGCCAGAGGCACCGGCCCCGATCCAGGTGCACCGCGCGCTGGACGAGAGCCAGGTGGCGCTGACGCGCGAAGGGCTGTTCTGGTTTAGCGAGAGCTTCCTCGCACTGACGGACGGCCGGGTGGGCTGGGACGTCAGCGTGGAGCGCCTGGAAGGCTACACGGTAGCGGCCCAATCGCGGGTCGTGTACACCCGGGACGCCTACCAGCTCATGGCCCAGCTGGAGCCCGGCGGCATCTCGCCGTCCATCCAGCCCGTGCTGGATCGCCACGCCGACGCGGACATGTTCTACATCTTCTGGCCCGGCACCCACCCGGGCCTGCAGCAACACGTGACAAACGGGGGTTCGGGCACGGTCTGGGCCAAAGGCACGAGTCGGGCTTGCCTGCTCTCCGAGGGCGATGCCTGCGAGCCTTACGGCTTCTATAACACGCTGACGTGGTTCCACCATGAGTTCTTCCACCAGGTCGAGTTCGGCTACTGGGACCAGGACTTCCCCAAGGAGCCGATGCACGCCTGGCAGGACCGCCCCAACTGGCCCGCGGATTTCGTCGGTGAACAGGAATGGGACTTCTACGAAAATGTGTACCGCCGCCGCGTGTTGCCCCTTGACGGGCTCGATCGCATGACCTGGTCGACCGGCCTTTACCCCCGCGGGATCTGGTCTCACCCCGGGCCCTAGCAGGGTGCTGAAGAGGGTAGCCTTGCAAAAAACCGATCTGGAAAATCGGATTCGTTTTTCTCGGATTGTCAGGGTGCCTGCTTGACCAAGCGTTGCCGCGTCCTGCTCCAGCGGCCAGTTAGAGCCCGGTCAACTGCTCGTGGGCGAAGCCCAGCGGCAGGTCCACGCGCGAGCCCACCTCCAGCAACAGCTGCAGCATCGTGCGGTGGAGATCGGCGGCGACGGGCAGGTCCGGCTCCGGGGCAGCCGCATACCCGGCGAAGTGCGCGAGGGCGATGCCGTCGGTGTGCACGAACCCCGAGTAGTAGGCGAACGGGATGCTGAAGCGCGGGTCGACCTGGACCTCGTTGGCCTTGGCGCTGACCTTGGCGTTGGCCTGGGTGCGCACCTGCTTCTCCGTGAGCCCGAGCTCCGCCGACAGGTCGGCCAGCAGCACGCTCGCGGCCTCACGGTAAGCCACGGCCGCCTCCGCCAGGCGCGTGCGCTGGGGCTCGGCGGCCGTGGCGGCCAGGCCTTCGAGGTACTGGGCGTTGGCCCACTCTTGCTTGAGCGTGACCATCCGGCTGCGGGCTTCCGCCAGCAGGGGGTCCTGGACCACCCAGAGGTAGGAGAAGAGCTGCTCGATCACGGCGCGCGTGAGGATGCAGGCGTCCGGCCAGCGGCCTTCGCGCAGCAACAGCAGGGCCGAGCGCGTGCTCGCCGCACCCTTGGCCAGGTGGCGCAGGCCCAGGTCTTGCAGCGCCGTAGGGGCCGCTACGGACGCGGCCAACAGGGCGTCCACATGGTCCACCAGGGCTTCCAAGCGTTGGAGATCGGCCATACCCCTACGTACCCAATAACCGTTTAGGTTGCTTTAACGTCAGCATGAGGTGAGGTAAAGGGACAAAACAGTAGAGAGAGAGGCACCCCATGATCGACGGTCTGACTTCATCGCGCCTGTTCCAGTACATGCGGCAAGCCAATCCGCAGCCTGCTGCCGTGGCGCCCGCCTACGTTGCCGATCGGTGGGTGCCCAGCAACCAGCCCGCGCAGCCGTTTGCCGTCCAACTGCCGAACGTAGACTTACAGGGCCTGTGGGACCAGCTCATGTCGCGCTACCGCGATTTCATGAAGGGTGACGACACGGCCTACGTGACGGAGCTCTACAAAACGGTCCTTGGCCGCGAGCCCGACGCCGCCGGCCTGGCGAGTCACACGGACGCGCTGCGCCATGGCGTGACCCGCGACGAGCTGCGCCAGCTCTTCCAGGACAGCCCGGAAGCCAAGCAGCGCGGTGCTCGCCCCGCCCCCGCTCCGGCGCCCGCGCAGGCTGCCCCGCCCCCCATCTCGATCGACATCGTGAAGGGCCTTGCCACGGCGTACGTCGCGCAGCACCCCGAAATCGCGGAAGCCGAGAGCTACGTGGACACGGCCAAGGTGGCCCAGCTCCGGGAAGGCGTGATCGCCATGCTGATCGCCAAGGGCTGCCGCGCCGGGCGGATCCTCGGGCCGGACGGCAAGCCGTACGACCAGATGATCGCCTTCGGCAACGCCAACGACCCGATGGCGCAGGCCTACCGCGTGACGGCGGGCGGCGGACCGATCCGCCGCGCCATCACCGTGGGCTACACCAACGACCCCGCCCCCTGGTCAGACGTGCATTAGTGGGCGTGCGCCTTCTGCTTGTGTAGCACGACCTTGTTGCCGTCCGGATCGCTGATTGCGGTGATGAAGCAGACCGGGGTCTCGTACGGCTCGCCCGTTTCGTGGCCCTTGGCCGCCAGCTCCTTGCGGAAGGCGTCCAGGTCGTCGATTTCCAGTGCCAGCGAGCCCGCCGTGCCGGGGGTACCGATCTGCGGGAAGTTGCCGACGCCGAAGCAGGCGCCGTTGATGTCGAACTCGACCCAGGCGTCGGACGCGAGGCCGGACTGCTTGAGGCCCAGCACATCCGTATAGAAGGCCACGGCGCGCTTCAAATCGGAAACGGGGTACATCGTGAAGGCGATTTCTTTGACGGGCATGAGGGGGTTTCCTTTCGCCCCCTAAAGTATCACAACGCCCCGTGTGCGTGCAGGCGAGCGTAGAGGCCGCCCTGGGCCAGCAGCTGCTCGTGCGTGCCGCGTTCCACCACCTGGCCGCCGTCCAGCACCAGGATCAGGTCCGCGTCGCGGATCGTGCTCAGGCGGTGGGCAATGACAATGCTGGTGCGGCCGGCCATGGCCGTCTTCAGCGCCGTTTGCAGCGCGTGCTCCGTGGCGGAGTCCACGTGGCTGGTGGCCTCGTCCATGATCAAGATGGGGCGGTCGGCGAGCATGGCGCGGGCGATCGCCAACAACTGGCGCTGCCCGTGGCCCAGCCGCCCGGCTCCCTCGCCCAGCGGCGTGTCGTAGCCTTGCGGCAGCGCGGCGATGAACTCGTGGGCGCCGACCGCGCGGGCCATGGCCTCGATGGCGTCACGTGACGCCTCCGGCCGGCCGTAGGCGAGGTTCTCCGCCACGGTGCCGCCGAACAGGAAGGGCTCCTGCGAGACAACGGCGATGCGGTCGCGCAGGTCCGCGCGCGAGAGCTTGCGCACGTCCACCCCGTCGATCAGCACCAGGCCGTCGGTGGGGTCGTAGAAGCGAGGAAGCAGGTTGCCGATGGTGGTCTTGCCCGCGCCGGTGGGCCCCACCAGCGCGATGGTCTGGCCGGGCTCGGCGGTGAAGCTCACGTCGCGCAACACGTGCTGGCCGGGGATGTAGCCGAAGTCGACGTTGCGGTACTCTACCCGGCCCGGGCCGCGCGGCTGCGGGGGCGCCGCGGAGTCGACCTCCGACGGCTCGTCCAGGATCGCGTAGATGCGCTCCGCGCCAGCCAGCGCGGATTGCAGCGAGGCGGCCACCTGGGAGACCAGCTGGATCGGCCAGAAGAACCCGGCGATGTAGAGCATGAACGCGGCCAACAGGCCGAGCGTCAGGCTGCCGTGCAGCACCAGCCAGGCTCCGACGCCGATCACGGCGGCGATCGCCAGCGTGCTCATCACGTCGATGGCCGGCGAGAAGGCGCTGGTGATGGCCGCGGCGCGCACGTTGGCGTCGCGGTTGCGCTCGTTGCGCGTGCGGAAGTTCTTGAGATTTTCCTCCGTGCGGTTGAAGGCCTGGGCCTCGCGCACGCCGCCGATCTCCTCTTGCAGGCCCGCCATGACGGCGCCCGTGGTTTCGCGGGTGTCGCGGTAGGCCAGGCGGGCGCGCCCGGCCAGGCCCCAGATGGTCGCCAACATCGCGGGGACGGCGGCGATCGCCACCAGCGCCAGCGGCACGTTCATCACCAACATCGCGATGATCACGCCCGTCAGGTTGAAGACCGCGCCGATGGACTGCGTCAGCCCCTGGGAAAGCACCTGGTTGAGCGTGTCCACGTCGTTGCCCACGCGGCTCATGAGATCGCCGATCGGGCGCTTGTCGAAGAAGCCGATCGGCAGCGCCTGGAACTTGCCGAACAGCCGCTGGCGCAGCGAGTAGAGCACGCGCTGGCCCGTGCAGCCGATCATGTAGGTCTGGTTGCGCGAGGCCACGGCACCGACGGCGTTGACCGCCAGGATACAAGCCATGCGGATCGCCAGGCCGCGCACGTCATGGTGGGCGATGTCGATGTCGATGGCCTTGCTGACGAGCCAGGGCCCGGCCGCCTGGCAGGCCGACGCCACCAGCACCAGCCCGATCGCCATGGTGAACTCCGCGCGGTACGGCCCCAATTCCCCCAGCAACCGCCGACTCACGGCCCAGCGTTGCTGCGCCTTGTCCTCGCCGGTTTGGAGGTATGCCCCGACGCCTTGGATCATGCGGACCTCCCGGCCGAGAACTGGGTGCCCACGATGTCTTGGTACACGGCGTTGGTGCGCATCAGCTCCGCATGCGAGCCCTGGCCCACCAGCTTGCCCTTGTCCAGCACCAGGATGCGGTCGGCGTCCCGCAAGGTGCTGAAGCGGTGTGCGATCACCAGGCAGGTGCGGTTGGCCTCGCGCATCAAGCGATCCAGCGCCCCCTGGATCGCGCGCTCCGTCTGGGTGTCGACCGCGGAGGTGCTGTCGTCCAGCACGATCAGGCGCGGGTTGACCAACAACGCGCGGGCGATCGCCACGCGCTGCCGCTGCCCGCCCGACAACCCGACGCCGCGCTCGCCGATCACGGTGTCGTAGCCGTCCGGCAACTCGCTGATGAAGTCGTGGGCCTGGGCGTCGCGCGCGGCCTGCTCCACGGCCGCGCGCGTGGCCGCCGGGTTGCCGTAGGCGATGTTGTCCGCCACGGTGCCGCTGAAGAGCAATGGTTCTTGTAAGACGATCGCCATGCCGCCGCGCAGCGAGCCCAGCGTCAGGTCGCGCACGTCGTGCCCGTCGAGGCGCACCGCGCCCTTGGTCACGTCGTAGAAGCGCGGCAACAGGTGCGCCAACGTGCTCTTGCCGGACCCGGTCATGCCCACGATCGCCACCGTCTCGCCCGGCTTCACCGTGAAGGCCACGCCCGAGAGCACGTCCGCCTCGCCGCCGGGGTAGCGGAAGGACACCTCGTCGAACACGACCTCCCCCTGGATCGGCGGCAGCACCACGGCATCGGGCTTGTCCGTCACGTCCAGCGGCGCGTCCATGATCTCCACGATGCGGGTGGCGGACGCGCTGGCCCGCGCGATCAACATCGCGGAGAAGCCCAGCATCATCAGCGGCTGGAGCAGGAAGCCCAGGTAGCTGGTGAAGGCCAGCAGCGTGCCCAGCGTGAGGCGATCGTTCATGACCTCCCACCCGCCGAAGCCCACGATCACCAGCGTCCCCAGGCTCGAGAAGAAGAAGATGGCGGGGAAGGTGTTCGAGCCCGCGCGGGTGGTCAGGATGGTCTGGTCCAGCAGCTGGGCGTTGACGGCGTTGTAGCGCCCGGCCTCGTGGGCCTCGCGGCCGAAGGCGCGCACCATGCGGACGCCTGCCAGGGTCTCGCGCAAGACCGTGTTCATGCGGCTCATGTGCATCATCACCTGCATGAACATCGGCCGGATGACCTTGGTGAAGCGCCCCAACACCAGCACGATCGGCACCAGCGAGACCAGCGTGAGCAGCGCCAGCTTCCAATCCAGCGTCACGATCAAGACCACGCTCGCCACCAGCATGATGGCGGACTGCACGACCTGGGCGAGGCCCGAGGCGAAGAAGGTGCGCACCTGGTCCACGTCGTTCGTCAGGCGGGTCAGCAACTGGCCGGATTCCGTCTGGTCGTAGTAGCTGAAGCTCAGCCGTTGGACCTTCTCGAACAGGTCCCCGCGCAACTTGAAGGCCACGTGCTGCGACGTGCGTTCCGCCAGGTAGACTTGTAGGTAACCGAACAGGCCGCGCAAGAGCGCCGCGCCGACCAGGCAGCCGAGGGCCAGCCAAAGCGCCTGCTGGTCGTGGTGGCCCACGCCTTCGTCCACCGCCGAGCGGATGAACAAGGGCGTGGCCAGGTTCGCGGCCAACGTGATGAGGATCGAGGCGAACGTGCCGGCAGTCGCCAACCGGTGCGCGCCCAGATAAGTCATCAGCCGTCGAAGAGGCCCCCTGGGCTTACCCGATTGG
>JAQBPE010000044.1 GCA_028287685.1 Cyanobacteria bacterium RYN_339
TGGCTCATGTTGGCCAGGAAGTCCGATTTCAGCCGGTCTAACGTCTGCAACTCCGCCACCAGGCCTTGCAAGGTCGCCGTGCGGTCCGCCACCTGATCCTCCAGCTCGGCGTTGGTCGCCTGCAGCCGGCGGGCGCCGTCTTGCAGGCGCGCGCTCATGCGATTGAAGTCGTCCTGGAGCGCGGCCAGCTCCGCCACGCGGTCCGCCCGTGGGTGGCTGGCCTGGATGAACCGGCCCTCGGCCAGCTCGCCGGCGGCGGCCTGGATCGCCCGCAGCGGCTCGACCAGGTCGCGAGAGGTCTGGCGCCACAGGTAGGCTGCGATCGCCGCGCCCAGCAACGACAGAGCGAAGGAGGTCCGGAAGGCGAGGTTGCCGCGCCGCAGGGCCTCCTCGTCCATCTCCGTCACCACCCGGATGCCCTGGGTGTAGAGCTTCTCCGCGTCGTCGCGGATCTGCACCAGCGGCCTGCCGATGGCGCGGTGCTCGCGACTGGCCTGCTCGACCTTCCCTTGGGCCACCAGGGCTTCCAGCCGCAGCTGGTTTGCCTGGGCCTTGGCGTGCAAGCTGGCGATCTCGTCGAGCAGCACCCGGACCACGGGGTTCCGCGCGGCCAACAGCGCCTCCTGGTAGGCCAGGTCGAACTCCATGCGGTATCGAGCGAACTGCCGCATCGCGTTCGGCCGCGCCTGCGCGTCCTTGAGGATGATGAACTGCTCCTCCAGCATGAGATCGGCCAGGCGCTCCATCTGGCGGCAGGCTTCCATGATCGGGCCCACGCGCTGCTCGATCGTCGTTCGCTCGCGTTGCGTCGCGAAGTACGAGGCGCCCGTGAGGAACATGACGGCCAGCAAGGTGGCCAAGACGGTCCCGAAGATCAGCCCGACCCGGTCTTGCAGCTTCATGCACCCGATCCTACTGCGTGGGTAGGGCCGGACGAACAGGCGAGGTAGCGCTACTTGACGGCGAGCGGGCCCACGCCAACGCCGAGGGGCGCGGGGAGCGCGGGCAGCCGCTTGTCACGGAAGTCCGAGCGGTAGGTGGCGTGGAATTGCACGTCCGCGGCGCCGGTGACGTCCAGCGGGTTGCTGGCGACGCCCAATGAGAGGTTCAGCCCGAAGGGGCCGGCGTATTGGATCGCCGCAGTGGGCTGTACGGTGGTGCTCACCAGGCGTTGGACCATCGACGGCCCGATGTTGCTGATGGCGGTGAAGCCGCGCATCGCGTTCGTTTTCGGCCGCGGGGTGGCGGCTTGCATGGCGGCAGCCTGCGCCGCTGGATCCGTGGACGCTGCCTGCGTCTGGGCCTGGGCGCCGTTCAACCCGAACGTGATCGAGACGTGCTTGTCTACCAGGTACTTGGCGGCGACCTGGAAGGTCGAGCCCGGGCCCGCGTCCATGCCCATGTCGGCCTTGGCGGAGGGCTGGTCCGACTCCGTGTGCAGCCCGCCGACGCCGGCGGAGAGTTCCACGTTGCCCAGGCGCGGCGAGGGCACGCGCAGTTGCTTCACGAACTCCGCCACGCCACCAATGGGCGTGTTGGCGAGGTCCACGCCGAGGCCCCCAGGGCCGCCAGGGCCTCCCGGCGGACGCGGACCGCCCGGACCACCGGCGCCGCGGCGCGGCTGGCGCTGGGCGCTGGCCGAGGTGGGGTCGACGTCCTGGGCAGGCGCCGGCGTGCGGTCGAAGGTGGCCGTCCACTCGATAGGCTTGTCCGTATCCAGCACCGGCGGCAGGGGCAGCCAGGTGTCCAGATCGGCGGCCATGGCGGGACCTGCCATTTGCGCGACACAAACGATCGCCAAGGTCCCAATGTGCCGCCAGTTTGCCATCTTTACCTCGAAATTCATGGAAATTCCCGCCAGCCTACGATCGCTCTTTGGCAATACTTTGCCAGGAAAGTAAAAACTAGGTTGTCAAACGCCCATACTCTTGCTCTGCCACCACATATGAGATACCCAGCCCCAGGAACCACGACACCACGCCCATCAGCCAGATGCACCAGCCGATCAGTTGTGCCTGCCCGCGCAGGTTGAACATCGAGAGGATGTTGCCCCAGTCGTGGCTGTCCTTGTCCATGTTGAAGATCAGGCCCCGCTCGCGCAGGGCGCCGTCCGCGGCGTAGTACGAGACGTCCACGAAGTTGATGGCGATCATGAAGATCACCAGCGAGGCCTGGAACATCCGCCCGGTGCTGAAGACCGCCACCAGGAACATCAGCGGCACCAGGATCTGGAAGGCGGAGCCGCCCGCGTAGACCAGGAAGCGGCCGAACCACCCCCAGGTCCAGAAGACGCTCATCACGCCGTGGCCGGCTTCGTGGAACCAGATGATCAGGCACTTGTTGAGGTAGCTGACGATCCAGTGCTCCGTGAACAGGCACGGCAGGCACAGCAGCGCGACCACGGCGAGCACGAGCAGGCGGAAGGGGTCCTTGTTGCGGTAGTCGAGCATGGGTTACCAGTGACCCGGGCTGGTCTTGAACAGCTTGAAGTAGTCGCCGATGAACAGCATGCCGCCGCAGGTGGCGGGCACCAGCAGGCCAAAGATCGCAATCACCATGACAATCTTGGCCCCCACAGGGGCCTTCCAGCGTTTCCACATCATCACGCTGCCGATAAGGCCCAGGATCGGCAGGATCATGGCCAGGTAAATCGATGCGTCTATGCCGTACATGGCTAAATCTCCCCGTGGTCGCCATATGAACGCCAGGTCTTCGGAATGATCAGGCGCGCGTTGCGCTTGCCGAAGGCGTAGCTCCACACCCACTGGCTGGTGACGGCCAGCCGGTTGCGGAAGTTGACCAGGAACATGATGTGGATGAACAGCCACGCCAACCAGGCCAGCAGGCCCGTCAGCTTGAGCTTGCCCGTCTCGGCCACCGCCCGCTGCTTGCCGATCGTCGCCATCTGGCCCTTGTCGAAGTACTTGAAGGGCTCGCGCGGCTTGCCTGCCAGCTCGCGCAGGATGTTGCGGGCCACCGCCTTGCCTTGCTGCAGTGCCACCGGCGCGAGGCCCGGCAACGGCTTCCCGTCTTGCTCCGCATGGGCCTGGTCGCCGATCACGAAGACGTTGGGCGCGGCCTGCAGGCTGAGGTCCGGCTGCACGATCGCGCGGCCGGCGCGGTCCAGCTCCACGCCCAGGTGCTGGTTCAGCCCGGAAGGCTGGACGCCGGCGGCCCAGATCACGGTGCGTGCCGCGATGCGGCGATCGCCGACCTGCACGCCGGCGGCGTCCACCTCCACCACGCGTTCTTGCAGGCGCACGTCCACGCCCAGGTCCGCCAGGTCCTCGAGGGCGCGCTGCGAGAGGTCTTCCGAGAACATCGACAGCACGCGCTTGCCGGCCTCCACCAGCACGATGTGGGTATCGCGCGGGTCGATGCGGCGGAAGTCGCGCACCAGCACGTTGCGCGCGATCTCCGCGAGCGCGCCGGCCAGCTCCGCGCCGGTCGGGCCGCCGCCCACCACCACGAAGGTCAGGCAGGCCTCGCGCTCCACGGGGTCCAGCGTGGTCTCCGCGCGCTCGAAGGCGGACAGGATGCGGAAGCGCAGCTCCGTCGCTTGTTCGAGGGTCTTCAGGCCGGGGGCGAAGGGCTCCCATTCCGGCTTGCCGAAGTAGCTGTGCTTGGCGCCGCAGGCCAGCACCAGGTAGTCGTAGCGGATGCCGCCGTCCGGCGTGCCCACCAGCCGGTTGGCGAGGTCCAGCTGCTCCACCTGGCCGAGGTGGACCTCGACGTTGGCGTAGCGAGCCATCTCGCCGCGGATGGGCACGGCGATGTCCGCGGGCGAGAGGGCGGCCGTGGCGACCTGGTAGAGCAAGGGCTGGAACAGGTGGTAGTTGCGGCGGTCGATCAACACGACCTCCACGCCGGGCTGGTTGCCCAGTTGCTTCGCGGCGCTCAGCCCGCCGAAGCCGGCGCCCACGATGACCACGCGCTTGCGCTTATCGTGGTCATCTTTCTCGAAGGTCACCTGCATGGCCGTCATTCTAACCGTGGGTGGTAAGATCGGCCACCGAAAAAGGAGGGTTTCCCATGAAATTAGCCGGCAACACGGTCCTGGTGACGGGTGGGGCGACGGGCATCGGCCTCGCCATCGCGCAACGGTTCCTGGCCGCGGGCAGCCGCGTCGTGGTCTGCGGCCGCCGCGCCGACAAGCTGGCGGAGGCCCAGGCAGCCCACCCCGGCCTGGAGACGATCGTGGCCGACGTGGCCGGCGAGGCCGACCGCGTCGCGCTCTTCGAGGAGGCCGTGAAGCGCTTCCCCGACCTGAACGTGCTGGTGAACAACGCCGGCATCCAGCGCCGCGGGAAGCTCACGGAGGGCGTCACCTCCTGGTCGGAGCACCAGCAGGAGATCGCCATCAACTTCGAGGCGCCGATCCACCTGGCGTTGCTCTTCACGCCGCACCTGGCCAAGCAGGCGCGCCCGGCGATCGTGAACGTGACCTCCGGCTTGAGCTTCGCGCCGATGCCCGGCGCGGCGGTCTACAGCGCGACCAAGGCGGGCATGCACAGCTTCACCTTGTCGCTGCGCAAGCAGCTGGCCAAGGTCGGCGTGGCGGTGGTGGAAATCATCCCGCCCGCGGTCAACACCGACCTGGGCGGCGTCGGGCTACACAATTTCGGAGTGCCGCTGGACGCCTTCGCCGACAGCGTGATGGCGCGGGTGGACGCGGGCGAGCTGGAGGTAGGCTACGACTCGTCGGAGACGCGGCGCAAGGCCACGCGCGACGAGCTGGACGCGGCCCTTGAAGTTCTCGCAGGCTTGCCCATTTAGCCTACCGGGCGGCCGGGCTGGCCGACGGCGCGGGCGTGGCCAGGGCGGTCGCCAACGCGGGCAGGTTCGCGCCGCCGCAACAGCCCGACAGCAGGAACGCGGCAACGACCAGCGTGATTTGACGAACGGACATCGGGGCTCTCCTCGTTACTCGCACAGGCTCCAGTCGATGCACAACCAACCGTTGTACTCGACGGGGATGCGGGGGGGCAAAGTTCCGTAAGCCACCACGACCTCGTGGTGGTCCTGGACCACGTAGCTCTGGGGCTCCGCCACGGCCTCGCCGTGGTCGAAGACCGCCGCGCCTTGCAGCGAGACGCCCCAGACCGCGAAGATTTGGCCCAGCGTATAGGTCTTGCCGGGCGGCGCCTGCAGGTGCAGGACGCCGGTCGGCGTGTGGGTGTGCAGCGGGGCGATGAAGATGCCGTGCGGGTCCATCCCCAGGCTCGCGGGCACCGTGACCGGCACGCCGTCGTAGAAGACGCTCAGGTGGGCATGGATGTGGCTGCCACCCGCCAGCTGGAGGTAGTCCTCGATGTGGGCCGCCCGCAGCCCGGGGAGCGGGTCGGCGGGAGCGGGCCAGGGAGGCGCGACCTGGCGGGTGGTCGCGGCGGCCTGGACGGGCGCCGCAACGGAAGCCGCGGGCCAGAGCTGGCAGGACGCGAGAAGTGGGGCGGCAAGGATCCAGGCGAGGGTCTTCACCCGTCCAGTGAACCACCGCCGGCTCCCCGGTCGGTGTGAGGGCCCCCGCAGCGCGGGTGTGATTTCAGTACAGCGGCAGGTCGCCCGTGATCGGGTGGAGCTCGCTGGCGTATGCGGGGCCGATGCCCAGGGCCGTGTTGGTGGGCACGCCATGGAACTCCGTCTTGCCGGAATCCGTGATCAGGCCGTAAGGCAGGCCGGCCTCGTGGGCGCGGCGGGCCAGGTCCAACAACGCGTCCTCGCTGGTCACGGTCACGCAGACCTTGGCGAAGCCACGGTCCATCCACTGGCGGTAGGCGGGCGTGTCCAGCTCCGCCGCGGCCATGGTGGAGAGCTGCGAGGCATGCGCCCCCTGGGCCACTTCCTTGCCGCGCCGCATCTTGAGGTCGCGCCGGATCACGATGATTTGCTTGGGCTTGTCGAGGTCCATCAGGCATTATCTTAGGCCAACCTTAGCGTCGCCGACCAGCCCCCCGGGCCGATAGACCCCTATGCAGATCGCCGCCGCCAACAATTCCGTCCCCGCCCCCGTCCGCACCGCGCGTGCCGCGGCGGCCGCCACGCCCGTGAAGGCCGTGTTGGACAGCTACCAGAAGGCGAACGAAGCGCCCCCCAGCAAGATTTCGCAGGCCGCGCTGTGGAGCGCCGGCGCTTCCCTGGCCGCGGGCGTGATCCTCGGCGTGATGGGCCGGCCTGGGATGGCGATCGCCTGTGCCCTGTCCGCCATCGTGGACGGCGCCGTGGCCTGGTTCACGCGCAAGTAGCAGGAGAACTGCCGGCTCGCCGCGAACCTCTCTCCTATGCGGAGGGAGAACGAGATGGCGAAGCACGTTGGGATGATCGTGGGGTTGGCGTTGGCGCTTGCGGCGCCGCCGGCCATGGCGCAAAGTTTGGGGGAACGGCTGCTGCGGGGCGGGGCGATCGCCGCCCAGGGCCTGTTTCTGACCACGGCGACGGAGGTCGAGCTGGGCAAGCGCACGGCGGCGCAGGTGCTCGCCAAGATGCCGGCGGTGCAAGACCCGGCCCTGCAGGCCTACGTGGCCGCGGTGGGCGCCAAGGTGGCGGCCAAGGCCGAGCGGCGCGACGTACCGTACACCTTCACGGTCGTGGACGACCGGGCGGTCAACGCGTTCTCGCTGGCCGGCGGGTTCGTCTTCATCACCACGGGCTGCCTGCGCGCGATGCAGAACGAGGCCCAGCTGGCCGGCGTGTTGGGGCATGAGGTGGGCCACGTGGCCCACAAGGACGCCGTGAAGGCCATCAGGCAGGCGCTGGTCGCGTCTGGCGTGGCCACCACCATCGCGGGCAACACCCCGGGGCAGCTCGAGGTGGCCGCCATCAACATGGGCGCCACGCTGGTGTTGCGCGGCTACGGCCGCCGGGCGGAGTACGCGGCGGACCTGGCCGGCGCGGATTACGCGGCCCGTTCGGGGTACGACGCGCGCCAGCTGGAGACCTTCCTGGGCATCCTGGCCCGCGTCTCGGGCAACGCGCCCACCTGGCTGATGCCGCTCGCGGATCACCCTCGCAGCGACGACCGCATCAAGCGCCTGGAGACCTACATCGCCCAGCACCACCTGCCCGCGGGCGCCGTGGAGCAGGCGGCCTTCGACCGTAACGTGAAGCCGGCGCTGGCCCGGCTGGGCGGCGGCGCCGGTCGCTGACGCCGCGTTACGTCAACTGGTGACGGCGGACGCGGCGACGGCGCGGCGGATGCGGCACACTGGGCTCGTTCCCGTCGAGCTCTAGAGGTGCCGCATGAAGCTGTTGTCCGTCCCC
>JAQBPE010000061.1 GCA_028287685.1 Cyanobacteria bacterium RYN_339
CGATTCCGCGTGGATCATCGCCTTCATCACGGTAAGCGTGGCTTCGTCGAGCTGGCCGTTCACCGGCAAGCGGCCGCCGGTCGCGGCCAAGGCGGCTTGCCCGGCCTTGCCATGCGCCCACTTCTGGCCGGCAGCGGTCGCGAGCCAGGCGTTGCCGGCTTGCTGCTCCAGGCTCACCACGTCGTTGGCGCCGGACTGGGCGGGGCCGACCGCCGCGGTGGTCGGGTTGGCGCCCTGGGCGGCCTGCATGGCCTTGAGCACGGCGCGGGTGTGGGGGCCTTCCAGGCCGTCAACGACCAGCATCTGGCCGGCGCCGCCGGTGGCCGCGAGGCCCGGGCCGCTCGCCCAGGCCTGGCCGGCGGGAGAGTTCAGCCAGGCGTTGGCGGCTTGCTGCTCGGCCACCACCTGGGGGCCCTGCGCCGTGACGCCGAGGTTGTCCAGCGCGACCGGCGTCACCGCGGCGGGCTGGGGCTGCGGAATGGCGGGCTGGGGCACGGGCTGGGGCTGCTGGGCCGCCACGGGCACCAGGAGCCGATCGCCCACCTCCAGGTGGAAGCCATGGTTCAGCTCCGCCATCACGTCCTGGTTCAGGGCCCGCAGCTCCGCGGCGCCGCGCGGGTCGTGCATCAGGTGGCCCGCGATGCTGGCGAGCGTGTCGCCCGGCTGCACCGGGTATTCCACCAGGCCGGGGAACTCCGGCTGGGCGCTGCCCACGCTGATGTGGATCGAGTCGCCGATGTGCATGCCGTTGGCCTGCAACTGCGGGTTGTCCTGCAGGAGGCGCGTGACGGTGGTGCGGTTGGCCCTGGCGAGCGCCTGGAGGCTGTCGCCCGGTTGAAGTTGGTACTGCATGGTTAAGGGCCCCCCAAGCTGACGGCTACATCCCTTGCATGCCCGGTGGACCGGCCGCCAAAACATGGATCGGTTTCCCTTATGGCCTCCATAAGCAGCAAGCTGCCCGGAGGACGGCCTGGTTGGTTGCGCCGCGGACCCTGGATGTGTGATTCTGCCTCGCTATGCAACAGCCATCTAAACGAACTCCGCCAACCACCGCGCAATTCTTGCGGTACCACGCCGATAGGCTGATGGCCGCCGGCGCGATCGCCCAACTGGGCGTGCTCGCGATCCTCACATTGATCCCGGTGATCATCACCGGCTGCGTGCTGGTTGCGACCCGCATCGTGCCGGAAGGTACGAAGGAGCCCTTCGACCTCTTCGAGGGACTCTGGCTGGGCCTCATGTACTCGCTGGACGCCGGCAACCTGGGCGGCGCCCAGGGCTGGTCCTACCGCCTGGTCATGGCGGGCGTGACGGTGGTCGGGCTGTTGCTGATGAGCTTGCTGATCGGCGTGCTGAGCAACGGCATCGATGCGCGGCTCCAGGAGCTCCGCAAGGGCCGTTCCTACGTCGTCGAGAAGGGTCACACCCTGATCCTGGGGTGGTCGCCCAACATCTTCTCCGTGATCTCGGAGCTGATCATCGCCAACGAGAACGTCGCCAAGCCGCGCATCGTGATCCTCGCGGACCGCGACAAGGTCGAGATGGAGGACGAGATCCGGACCAAGATCGGCAAGTTGGGTCGCACGCGCATCGTTTGCCGCTCCGGCACCCCCATCGACATCGCCGACCTCGAGATGGTGAACCCCCATGACGCGAAGTCGATCATCGTGCTGTCCGAGCCCGGTGATGACCCCGATATCGACGTGATCAAGGCGATCCTGGCCATTACCAACAACCCCTCGCGCGGCCCCGAGAAGTTCCACATCGTCGCGGAAATCCGCGATCACCGGAACATGGAGGTGGCGGCGCTGGTCGGCAAGGACGAGGCGCAACTGATCCTGACCAGCGACCTGATCTCGCGCATCACCGTCCAGACCTGCCGCCAATCCGGCATGAGCGTGGTGTACACGGAGCTGTTGGACTTCGAAGGCAACGAGATCTACATCCGCAAGGAGCCGGAAATGGTGGGCAAGCCCTTCGGCGCCTGCCTGACGGCCTACACCAACGCGGTCGTGATGGGCATCCACCACGCGGATGGGACGGTGTCCCTGAACCCACCGATGGACACGCCGCTGCTGGCCGGCGACGCGCTGATCCTGATCGGCGAGGACGACGCCACGATCGCCCGCGCGACCACGGCGCACGTCATCAATGAAGACCTGCTGCGCCAGCGCGCCAACCGGCCCGCGGGCCCGGAGCGCACGCTGATCTTGGGCTGGAACGTGCGGGGCAACCTGATCATCAAGGAGCTGGGCGCCTACGTCGCCCCGGGCTCCAGCGTCCATGTCGTGGCGATGGAGGGCCTGGGCGACCCGGAGATCCCGCAGCTCGCCACTGCCAACCAGATCGCCACCTACGAGGAAGACGACACCACCACGCGCGCCGTGTTGAACCGCCTGGACGTGCCGACGTTCGACCACGTGATCGTGCTGAGCTACAGCGACAGCATGGCGGTGCAGCAGGCCGATGCCCGCACGCTGATGACCCTGCTCCACCTGCGCGAAATCGTGAAGGCCTCGGGCAAGGAAATCGCCATCGTCAGCGAGATGATGGACGTGCGCAACCGCGACCTGGCCCTGGTCACGCAGGTGAATGACTTCATCGTCAGCGAGAAGCTGGCGAGCCTCATGTTGTCCCAGGTCTCGGAGAACAAGTCCCTCAAGGCCGTCTTCGCGCACCTGCTCGATCCGGACGGGTCGGAGCTGTACCTCAAGCCGGTCGGTGACTACGTCGCCCTGGGCACGCCGGTGGACTTCCATGCGCTCACGGAGGCCGCCAAGCGGCGCGGCGAGGTGGCCCTGGGCTACCGGAGACAATCCGAGGCGGCCAGCGCCCAGCTGGCGTTCGGCGTGGTCGTCAACCCGAACAAGGACCGGCTCGTCTCGTTCGCCCAGGAAGACCGCGTGATCGTGCTTGCGGAGGACGGCTCCACCTGAGCTGTTTCATGCCCCATGGACAGGGGTAGACTGTCGTCGACCTCGCCTGGCTGCAGGCGAGCTGAATGGAGGAAACCTACTTGCGCAACTTCGCCCCCTTCACCGCCCTGGCCTTCGCGGCCATCCTGGCCTTCCCGACGGCCGCCCTGGCGGAGCACATCCACTCCGACGCCCCGGACGCGGCCACCGGCACCTTCATCGTGCCTTTGGGCGTTTACCAGCTGGAGCAAAACGTCCAGGTCGACATGAACGCGGGCGTGCCGAGCCTCGGCTTCCCGTCCTTGCACCGCTTCGGCCTCTCCGACACCGTCGAGCTGCGCGTGGAGTCGCCGATCTTGGCCTTCACGCAGGCCACCGGCGTCCAGCGGGAATGGGTCGCGCTCGAAGGCAAGTGGAACATCGAGAAGCTGATGCCCGCCGGCCTGCCGGCGCTGGCCCTGTTCGGGACGGCCAGGCTGGAAGCCAACAACCAGGTGACGCCGGCGATCGCGCTCCTGGCGGACATCCAGCTCCCGTTGGAGACCGGCCTGAACGCCAACCTCGGCGGGGAGTTCCCGAGCTCCGGCCCCGCCCTGACCTACGCGGCGTCGGTCGGCCACAAGCTGTACGGGGACAACTGGGCGATCTACGGCGAGGTCGCCGGCGGCTACGATCCCACCAACAGCCTGGGCGCCAACGTCGATGGCGGCGTGAAGTACCGCGTGGACGACGACACCCAGGTCATGCTGGCGGCCGGCACCGACGCGCTCAAGCCCGGCACCACCTATTACGTGACCACCAACTACAGCCACCGCTGGGGCAAGTACTAGGCCAAGGAATCACGTCCTCCGCCACACCGTGCGGAGGTGTTGGGCCACGTGCAGAACGGACAGGAAGAGCCCGAAGAGCAGGGGGCTCAGGCCGATCAGGCCGATCATGGCCAGCCGCCAGCCAATGCCGTCCCACGCGTGGCCTTCCAGCCTGAAGCGGTCCGGTGCGCCGGGCAGGTGCACGAGGGGCACGCGGCCGGAGCGCGAGGCAAGATCCGCTTCTTCGCGGGAGACGGGCACGCGCGCTTGCGCGCCGCCCGGCGGCCGCAAGACCAACACCGGGATGGGGCGCCGGGTGGTCTTGCCCTTGTAGGTGGAGCTGCCGTAGGTGGTCTCTCGGCCTTCCAAGGGCACGTCGACGTGCACGCCGCCGTGCGTGAGCGCGTAGCCATCGGCCAACAGCCACGGCAGATCCCAGGTCCCTGGCAACACCATCAGCAGCGTCACCGTGGAGATGAGTCCGCCGCACATCAAGCTGTAGCGGATGGGTTCGAGGTCGATGTTTCGCAGCGCGACGATGAACTGGGACATACCGCCCTATACCACGCCAGGCGAGTCGCTTGGTTCGGGTTTCCCGAGAAACCGCTTCAGGCCCGGGCTAGCCGCCCAGGAACTTGACCAGGTCTGCCGTGAGGCGTGCGCCAGCGGCCTTCAGGTCGCCCACGATGGTCTTGAGGCGCCCCAAGTAGGCGCGGTCATTCGCCACGTCCATCTGGATCGAGGCGTTGTTGGGGAACTTCATGCCTTCGTCGATGCTGCGCTGCAGCACCTTGACGTGCCCCGTGACGTTGATGACGGCGTGGTCGCCGAAAGCGGTCGGGATGGCCGCGCGGATGGCGGGGTCGCTCAGGTACTTCTCGACGAGCGCGACGTTACCGACGCCCGCGGCGCTGCTGAACTTCTTCTCGAGCGTGGGACCGATCTTGGTGGCGACGGCGGAGGCGACGGACATGGGGCGGTTCCTCTTCACTCGAACGTTGGACAAGAGGTCTATCGGGCTGGCTGACCCGGGGCTGAGTTATCGAATGGAAAAGGCCAGGTCAAGGAACGGCTATAGAAAAAAACCGGCTCGGGGAAGTTCCCGAAAACCGGCTTCTCGCTTTGAAACAGGGGGGCCGCTATTCGTCGGGCATGTTGCTCAGCGCGACGATGGTCGCACCTTTTTCGCCGGCTACGAACTTGCGCGTGACCTGTGCGCCGACCCGCACCAAGACGCCGGGCGTGACGTCAAAGGTTTCGTCCCCGGCCTGGAGCGTCGCGCTTCCCTCCGTCAGGATGTAGAGCTCTTCCTCGCCGTTTTTCTTGTGATCATGTTCCGGGTACTTGTCGCAATTCGGCTCGAGTTGCAACACGTTCAGCCCCAACGTCGTCAACTCCAACTCTTTACCTGCATAGATGAAGTGAATTCCGGGGACCGCATGTTCACCGGTGTAATAGCCCATCTTATCCACGGGCTTGATCGTGACATCGACTTGTTGGGTTTTCTTCGATCTTTGCACCGTTTTCGCCATAATCCCCACCCTTTCTGCTCGCACACTTCCTTGCTGAATTCCATGAAAATAGATTGGTTGGGATTATTCAACTAACGAGCGTGCGATGGTGGCCGGGGAACGAGCTATGCCAAGCCGATCAGCGCGCCAGGTACTGCTCGTCGCTGACATGCTCCAGCCAGTCGACGCCCTTGCCGTCGAGCAGCTCGTTGATGGCGATGTGGGTCATGGCCGTCGTCGGCGTCGCCCCGTGCCAGTGCTTCTCTCCGGGCGGGATCCAGACGATGTCGCCCGGACGGATCTCCTCGATCGGGCCGCCCAAACGCTGAACCAGGCCCAGGCCGGCCGTCACGATCAGCGTCTGCCCCAGCGGGTGCGTGTGCCAGGCCGTGCGGGCCCCGGGCTCGAAGGTGACGGTGGCGCCGTTCACGCGCGCCGGATCGCTGCCCTGGAAGGGCGCGTCGATGCGCACGTTGCCGGTGAACCAATCCGCTGGCCCCTTGCCGGAGGGTTGGGAGCCGTTGCGCTTGATGTCCACGGTAGCCTCCTTTTATTGCGACGCGAGCGACGCCAGGTCGATCACGAAGCGGTAGCGCACGTCGTTCTTCAACATGCGCTCGTAGGCTTCGTTGATCTGCTGGATGGGGATCAGCTCGATGTCCGAGGCCACGCCGTGCTCGGCGCAGAAGTCGAGCATCTCCTGCGTTTCGCGGATGCCGCCGATCGGAGACCCGGCGAGCCGCCGGCGGCCCATGATGAGCGGGAAGGCACCCACAGGCGTGGGCTCGGGCGGGGCCCCCACCAGCACCATGGTGCCATCGCGCTTCAATAGGCCAAGATATGCGTTGTAGTCGTGTTGGGCGGAGACCGTGTCCAGGATGAAGGAGAAGCGGTCCGCGTTCTGCGTGAACGCATCCGGGTCCTTGGTAACGACGAAGTCGTCCGCCCCAAGCCGTAGCGCATCTTCGCGCTTGCCCGGAGAATGGCTGAGCACGGTCACCTTCGCGCCCATAGCCTTGGCGAGCTTCACGCCCATGTGGCCGAGGCCCCCCAGGCCCACGATCGCCACCGAATCACCGGCCTTCACGCCGAAGTGGCGCAGCGGCGAATAGGTGGTGATGCCCGCGCACAGGAGCGGCGCCGCCCGGTCGAGCGGGATGCTGGCCGGGATGCGGACGAGGAAGTTCTCATCGACGGTCAGGCGCGTGGAATAGCCGCCGTAGGTGGGCGTCTTGCCGTCCTTCTCGTAGCTGTTGTAGGTCCCGCGGGAGCTCTTGCAGAACTGCTCCTCGCCGGAATCGCAGGCCTCGCAGTGTTGGCACGAGCCAACCAGGCAGCCCACGCCCACGGTGTCGCCGACCTTCCAATTGGTCACGCCGCTGCCCACCTGCGTGACCTTGCCAACGATCTCGTGGCCGGGCACCATCGGGAAGATGCCGGCGCCCCACTCGTCGCGGGCCTGGTGCAAGTCCGAATGGCAGACGCCGCAGAAGAGGACGTCCATCAAGACTTCGTTCGCTTCGGGCTCGCGGCGCTCGATGGTGAAGGGCGCGAGGGGCATCGTTGGGGAGTTGGCGGCATAGGCCGGCGTGCTGATCGTTCGCGTCATGTTCTTGGTTTCCTCTCGTGAAGTCGATACCTGCATCTTAACGGAAGCGGCTTCACAACGCGTTTGCTCGATCTTCCTCGGTTCTTGCCCGATCCTATGGCGATGAGCTCAGGCCCGCCCGGCCGGCGGCGGCACCCGGTGCTTGGTCGCCGCCTCCAGAAGCGCGCGCAGCGCAGGCCGTTGGAGGTCGTCCAGCGAACGCAGCTTCACGTGCCGGAACAGCGCCCCGGTGCCTTCCAGCAGCCCCTCGGGGTCCGGCAGCTCAACGCCGTAGTTGAAACCCAGGTTCACGTGGGCCTTGTGGGGCTGGATCCAGGCGAAGTGCTCCGTCTGCTTCTTGGGACCGGTGCCCAGGCCCACGTTCTTCTGCCGCACCCAGTCCACCTGCACGGTTTGAGGCAGCACGTCGTAAACCAGCGCATGGGCGGCCCGGGCGAGGGCCTGGACCTGGGGGTCGTAGGTCGACAGGATCGTGTCGAAGTCGGTGGTCATGGCAAACTTCCCTTCGGGTCTATCAAACGCTGCGTACGGTGCATCCGGCAACCCGAGATGGTCGGTCCGGGCGCCGACATGTCGAAGCCAGCTTCTACGATACACGCTTGGAAAGGGCCTGCCCTAAGATACGAAGCGCGCGAGGCGGTCGACGGGGTGGCGGTGGGTGCCGAAGCCCGGCTCATCGGCCACGCCCAAGGCGATCAGGGCGGGCAGGTTCACGTGGGCCGGCAGGTCCAACAACTCGCGGACCTTGGCCGGGTCGAAGCCCAGCATGACCGACGTGCTGTAGCCGAGGGACTGGGCGGCCAGCACCAGGAAGCCGACCGCGATGCCGCTCTGGCTGGCGGTGATCGCATGGGCCTGTTCAAGGGTCTTGCCCGCGAAGAACCCGGCGATCATCCCGCGCGAGCGCTCCCGGCCCTCCGGGGGCACGCCCGGGTGGATCACCTCGTCGGCAGTCGCGACCACGTCCTCGTGGTCCGCGTAGACAACGATCAAGGCAGGCGCGGAGCCGACCTGGGCCTGGTTGAAGGCCGCGGCTTGCAGCTGCGCCTGGAGGGCCTTGTTTTCCACGACGACGAAGCGCCAGGGCTGGATGTTAGCCGACGACGGCGCGAGGCTGGTCAGCCGCAGGATCTCGCGCAGGTCCGCGGCCGGTACGGGCTGGTCCTTGTACTTGCGGATCGAGTGGCGCGCCTCGATGGCGGCCGGGACGGACAGGGCTTGGGTGGCGGTGGTCGACATGGTCGTTCCTCTCGGCGGGCGGGGGCGGCGTGCGCGGCTTCGCTTTTGATATACTACTTACATCTCGTAAGTTCTTGCTGCTCATCCTAATGCGATAACTTACTAAAGTCAAGTAGAGTATAAAAAGTTAGTTGATAGCCACCGGACCAACACCACCCGCTCGCACGCGTGGAGGCCAAGCCGAAATGGCTCGGTGCTCGGGTCGCTTCGCTTACTCCGCGAGCGCCCGGTGGACGAGCTGCACGCAGACGGATCCTTCTCCCACCGCGGACGCCACGCGTTTCACGCTGCCGAAGCGCGCGTCGCCGACGGCGAAGACACGCCGGCGATTGGTCTCGAAAAGGTGCGGCGCGCGCGCGAGCGGCCAGCAGGCCTGCGCCAGGTCCTCGGCGCCGAGGTCCGCGCCGGTCTTCACGAAGCCCTTCTCGTCGAGCGCGACGCACCCGCCAAGCCACTCCGTGTTGGGTTGGGCGCCGATCATGAGGAAGACGCGCCCGAGCGAGCGTCGCTCGACCCCCTGCGGCCCGCGCCACGCGACGGTGCGCAGGCGGTCGTCGCCTTCGAGGGCGACAAGCTCGGTGTGGGGGAGGAGCGTGATGTTCGGCGTCTCCTCGATGCGGCGGATCAGGTAGCGGGACATCGTGTCGGCCAGGCCGGCGCCGCGGATCAGCACGTGCACCTGGCGCGCGTGGGAGGAGAGGAAGACCGCCGCCTGGCCAGCCGAGTTGGCGCCCCCCACCACGACGACCTCTTCGTCTCCGCACAGCCGGGCTTCGGTGTTCGTCGCGGCGTAGTAGACGCCGGCCCCTTCGAAGCGGTCGACGTTCTCGAGCGCCAGCTTCCGGTACTGGACGCCGCTGGCGATGATGATGGCCCGCGTCCGCACGCGCGATCCGTTGGTCAGCGCGATCTCGTAGCCCTTCGCGCCGTCGCAGGCGAAGAACCGGGCACAAGACCCCACGGTCAGCTCCGCTCCGAACTTCTGCGCCTGGGCGATCGCCCGCATGGCGAGATCTTGGCCCGAGATGCCCGTCGGGAAGCCGAGGTAGTTCTCGATCTTCGAGCTCGTCCCCGCTTGACCGCCCGGAGCGTTCCGCTCGATGACGAGGACGTCGAGTCCCTCGGACGCGGCGGAGACGGCCGCGGCCAGCCCGGCGGGCCCGCCCCCCACGATCACGAGATCGCGCACCGTCTCGGGATCGAGCGTCGCGTTGAGCTCGAAGCACGCGGCAACGGCTTCGTTCGTGGGGTTTTTGAGGACGATGTCGCCGCGGCCGATGACGATCGGGACCTCGCCGGCGCCGACGTGGAAGCGCTCGAGCAAGAGCTGGACGCCCCGGTCGCGCTCGACGTCGACGTACGTATACGGGTGCCCGTTGCGGGTGAAGAACTCCTGCAGCCGGAGCGTGCCCGCGGAGTGTGACGACCCGATGAGCGTTGCATCGCCTAGCCCCTTCGCGATCAGCAACACGCGGCGCAGGATGAACGCGCGCATGAGCAGATCGCCGAGCTCGGAGTCGTCCTGAATGACTTTGTGGAGCGCTTGCGTGTCGATGGAGAGCACGTCGCCGCCTTCGAGCATGCGTCCCCGCACCAGCGCACGTTGCCCGGCGAGGACGTTGAGCTCACCCGAGAACTGCCCGGCCTCGTAGACCGCGATCTGATCCACGCCGGTGAGCCCCGGCCGCACGATCTCGAGGCGCCCGCCCAGCACGATGTGGATGCCGGGCGAAAGGGTCCCTTGATCGTAGAGGAGCTCGCCGGCGGGCACGAACCGTCGGGTCCCGTAGCGCGTGATGCGCTGCACCTGCGCCACGCTCAGCTTGGGAAACATGTGCCGATCGTTGTCGTCGCCGTCGCCCTCGGGGAAGGTTTCCATCATCATCCCGCACCCCATCGCCCAAAGGCGCCAAGACCGGCCTTGCGTTGCTCAAAATACGTTCCAGGTACGCTGATGTCAATTTCGGACCGGGTACAAAGACACCATGAGATTTGTCATGTCAGCGATGGTCGTCCTCGCGATTGCCAGCGCTGCCCACGCTACGGCAACGTCGCGAGCTGATCGGGTTTACCCCTACAGCTTCGCGCACTACGACTGCGCCCCTTGGGATGGTCCCGCCATTGGCCTGGTCCTGCGCAAGGCGGCCACGCCGCTGGTGACGTTTCAGACGTTGCCGCCTGACACCTATCCCCAGGTGGTCGTGACCTTGTACATGCGCCACCCGCCGGTCAACAGCTGGATCGCGCTGCCGGGGCTGGGAATGAAGGAGGGCGGCGGCTACCTCAACGAATGCCTGCAACGCGGCCACTGCGCCAACAAACAGGGTCGCATCAAGTTCGTACGCGCCAGCGACAACCACTTGGATGGCGAGTTGCGCATCCAAGCGGAAGGGACCGGACGGGAAATCGTGCTGCCGTTCGCGGCGCCGATCCTGCCTTTCCAGGCAATCTGCGGCTAGGGCCGGGGGACGGGTATCTGGAGCTCCACGGCCGGGAGCGCACCCGCACCGCCGATGACCCGCCGCTTCCCGACCGCCTCGCCACGCTCCTGGCGGCCCCGCAAGGCGAGCGAGGGTATACGTGCCTCGACCGCGACAGCTGGAGGAAAATTGATGATGGACCCGTTGCTGGGAGGTCTGGTGCTCGTCGCCTTGGCGGGCAACCCCGCGCCGGATATGACGAGCGTGTGGGCGTCCGTCCAGCCGGGCGGGCACGGGCCGGTCGCGAAGGCAACATTGAACGGCCTGTATTTCCGGTTCACGGTGATCCACCGCCCGTGGCCCCTGGGCGATCGCCTGCAATTAGTGGTCAACGAGGACCCGCCGTCCTGGACCCTGCCTCCCGGCCCCCGGGGCGGGCACATGGGGGTCCCGACGGAAGAGACCACCACGGGGCCGTGGGATGGCGTCGGCCAGCACCTGGTACTGAGCGGTGACGGCATTGGCCCGGGCCCGACCGACGCCCCAAAGCGCCACGCCGTGGCCTACGACCTGAGGTTTCACCCACAGACGGGGCGCTTCACGGCAACGTGCCGCATCGACCGCTACCTCCCGTCGTCACTCGAACTCGCGCCGGTGAGTCCCCCACGTTCGACCGCCGGTGGCCACTACCGGCGCCCAGGATGATGCGGGCCCGCGGATCCGGATGGTCGCGCCGGAGCGCCCCGGCCAGACGGACGTGCCCGGGCACGCCCCACTCCGTGTCGTGATACGCCTGCATCAAGGGGTCTTTTTCCGCTCAGGTACATCGATGGGTCATTGCAGTTATTTCCTTCATCCCTCGCGCCGGGGGCTATTTGCGGTTGCTCACAGGCGCCAAAGTGCCTCTACGGGCATTGCCTGCAGACGATCGCCGAAAGACACCGTTTCCGAGCCGGTATACAACACGACGCCACGGTGGAACCGCTCGGGCAGGTCGGTTTCAAGATCTCGCAGCGCGCGGAAGTCGCGACCGTCAAGGGTTTTTCGCGCCTTGATCTCGATGCCGACCAGCCTGCCTTGCGCATCTTCCAGGAGGAGGTCGATTTCTTGACCGGCATGCGAGCGGTAATGGAAGACCTGTGGGCGCGTGGAGCTCCAAGGCAACTGTTTGACGAGTTCTATGGCGACGAAGTTTTCCAACAACGCACCCAAGAAGCTGGGCTCGGCGTCGAGACGCCCCGCGTCGAGGCCCAGCAGATTGGCGGCTAGCCCGCTATCATCCAACAACAGCTTCGGAGCCTTTACCAGGCGTTTCGACAGATTGCCGGACCAGGCGGGTAACTCGCGCACGAGGAATACCGTTTGGAGCAGTGCCAGATAGCGCTTCAACGTGGTTTGTGGCAGGTCGAGCGACCTCGAGATTTCTGCGTGGTTGACCAGCGTAGCCATGCGGGCCGCGAGCAACGCGAGGAGCCTGGGCACCTGCGTAAGATGCTCGATGTGGGCGATATCGCGCACGTCGCGATGCAAAATGGTCGTGACGTAGGCATCAAACCAGGCGCGCCTGCGGCGGGGAATTTGGCGTGCAACCGCTTCGGGATAGCCGCCCGCCAGAATACGCGCAACCAGAGCGGGCTTGTCCAGCGTGCCACGCAGTGCAGGCAGTGCGCCTGACGCGAAAAGCGCATCAACGAAACCTTCGCTTCGGCCTTCCAATTCGCCTTGCGAAAGCGGTAGCAGGGCGTGGAGTTCCATGCGACCTGCAAGCGACTCGGAGACTTTTGGCAACATCAAAACGTTGGCCGAGCCCGTGAGCAAAAGACGGCCGGGCCGCCGATCGCGATCAATTTCGGCCTTAATGGCCACCATCAGGCCCGGCGCGCGTTGGATTTCGTCCAAGACGGTGGGTCCCGTCAGGCCACGCACGAAACCCGCCGCATCGGCCACCGCCGCTGCGAGCACTGTCGCGTCGTCCAGCGTGAGGTAGCGTCCGTCCCGATGCTCACCGATCAAGGCCTTGGCCAGGGTACTCTTCCCCGATTGGCGCGGGCCTTGGAGCAGGACGACAGGCGTGTCCGCCATAGCCGTGGTGATGAGAGGAGCAACGTTGCGTGGGAACATGGCGCTATCCTGACATCGTTGTGGTTGATAATCAACCACTTTGTGGACGATTTTCAACCATCTTTTGGTGAGTTTTCGGCCGCGTTACCGCAATGGCGGAATCAGGCGCCGGCGTCGTGCGGCGTCAGGCAAGGCAGGGCATGGGCGATGGCCTCGTCGAGAGCCTGGCGCGTGCGGGCCTCCGCGTCTCGCAAGAAAGTCCTCCCTTCGAGCGGCGCCGATAAAAATATCTTGACGTGAAGATACTTCATGGTAAGATATATTTATGAGCAGCACGGAACCCACACCTTCGGGCCCGCATACCTGGCTTGTCATGATGAAGGCGTACCGTGCTCTCCAGCGGCACGCGGAGCACAGCATCGTCGCCCTCGGCCTCGGGCTGTCCGACTTCGCCGTCCTGGAGATCTTGCTCAACAAGGGACCCCAGAAGGTAAACGACATCGGCCGCACGATCGGGCTGACGAGCGGCGCCATCACGGCTGCCGTAGACCGGCTCGAAGACCAGGGGCTGCTCGCACGGACCTCCGACCCGGGCGATCGTCGCTCACGCATCGTGGCCCTGACACCGAAGGGGGTTACGTGCAGCCAGGACGCCTTCGCCAGCCACGCTGCCGCGCTGGAGCGCGCCGTCGTTGCCTTGACGGATGAAGAGCGTGTCACCCTCGTGGCCCTGTTGAAGAAGCTGGGCCTGTCGGCCCAAGCCCAATGGGACGCATCAAAGGACTAAGACCATGACCACCTCGACCTTCCAACCCCCCTTCGCCGGTTCCGGCGAGGGCCGCCCCCGCGCGATGGCCTACCGCACCCGCGGCGTCACGCATGGCCCGATCACGCGCTTGATGAGCCCAGGTGACCTGGGCGAGCACCTGAAGCCGTTTGTCTTCCTCGATCACTTCCAACTGTCCGCGGCCGCGGGCCTGGGCATGAACCCCCACCCGCACTCCGGCATCGCCACCCACACGACCCTCCTTGATGGCCGGCTGGCCTACGGGGACTCGACCGGGCAGGCCGGCAGCCTGGACGCCGGCGATGTGGAGTGGATGCAGGCGGGGGGCGGGGTCTGGCACTGGGGAGCGCCGGAACACGGCACCCTTCGGGGCTACCAGCTATGGCTGGCCCTCCCGCCCGGACTGGAGCTGGCCCCGGCCGCCAGCCAGTACCTCGATGCCGCACAGGTGCCGTCGGACGGGGTGGCCCGCCTGTTGCTCGGGCACTACGGTGCGCTGCGCAGCCCCATCGCCTTGCCCGTTTCGATCACCTACTTGCACGTCCGGCTTAAAGCCGGCGAGCGGTGGACTTACCAGCCCGCGGCCGACCATGACGTGGCTTGGCTGGCGGTTCATGGGGGTGCCCTCCAGGTCGCTGGCGAGTTGGTGGACCGCGAGCTGGTCCTGTTCGAAGGAGGCAACGGCGCCATCACGGTCGGCGCCACCGACGATGTGGACTTCGTCATCGGCTCGGCGGCCAAGCATCCCCACCCGCTCATTTGCGGTTCTTACTCGGTCCACACCAGCCCAACCGCGCTCGCGCAGGGCGAAGCCACGATCGTGGCGCTGGGCAAGACACCGGATGTGCTGGCGGTCAGGCGCCGCGCCTGACACCTGGTTCGATACCTTGGGAATTGGACGGCGGCCGCGGCCGCCACGCAGGGCATGACCTTCGTGACCACCATGCCGGAAGGCCAGGTGCGCTTCATCGGCCTGTCTGAGGTGGCGGGTGCCCTGGGCCTGCTGTTGCCCGCCCTGACCCGCATCAAGCCCGTGCTGACGGCCTGGGCCGGCGTCGGCCTGTCGACCGTGATGGTGCTTGCCATCGGCTACCACGTCACGCACGGCGAGGCCGCCCATGTGGCGCCCCCGCTCGTCCTGTTGGCCTTGTCAGCCTTCGTGGCCTGGGGTCGCTTCAAGGCCGCCCCGATCCTGCCGCGCGGCTAAATCGCGTCGCCGCGGGGCGATCACCTCTCTCAACGCAGCTGGCTGCTGCTCGGCCTCGGGCCGCGACGAGCCCCCGAATGGGTTCGCCGCGGGAGGGACGGGTATCGAATCTGGGCCAAGCGATTTCTCGGGCATTTGGACCAACTCGTCAGCGACTTGGACGCGGCCGCGCCTGCGCGACCCCTGAGGTAGGATCGCGGCGAAGCGCACGTCCCCCGGAACGCTTTGATCTTGTCCTCCGTTCTCAACTCGCGGGTTCCGCCTCGTGCGGTCGAGGAAGGTCCTTCAGGTCCTCGTAGCAGGCACTCTTGCCCGGTATGGGCTTGATGCACCCGCCTTCCAGGACGTGGTCCCAGGTGACCTTTATCTGATCGGCGGAGGGGTTGGCGATGCCCATCTGGATGACGCGGCCTTGACAGTTCTCCTGGAGGTCCTCGATCACGAGGACCGCGGAGTAGACGTATTGATCGGCCAAGATCGGCGGCAGCATAATCTGGATGTCCTCGGCACGACGGTGGTACCAGGGCTTGTTTTCGAGGGATTTGGCGCGGATGAAGGCCTTGACCGTGACGCGCTCGGAGGCGTCCACGTGAAGGGCGGTGGGCTTCAAGCGGGCCAGCGAAGCGGGCGAAGAAACGGCACAGGCCGCGCTCAGGGCAGCGATGACCGCGGTCGCGAGCAGTGGAGTTGGATGCAATGGATATCCTCCTGGTAGCAAGGGCAGGCAGATCGATTTCGCCCGGATCGAGGCCAGGTCTTGCCGTTCGTCGCGCGTACACGGGCTATTTCTTCTCCGCGCTCGAACGCGCAGCCAGGAGCTGAAGCGCGTCGACGGCAGCCGGGCCTTGCCGCCAGCAACGGGTACAATCTGTAGCATCCTGACACGCCGCCTGTGGGTTGCCGTCCGGTCCGATACCAGCCAAGTCTCACCTGGAGTCCATTCGTTGAACCCCAAAGCCCTGTCCTCCTCCATCTGGTCCGTGGCCGACTTGCTGTGCGCGGCCCTCAATCAGTCGAACTCTGGCAAGGTCAACCTGCCCTTCTCGGTGTTACGGCGACTGAACTGCCTTCTTGCGAGCACCAAGGGCGCCGTCCTCGCGGAGGTGGCGTGACGGAGGCGGAACTGCACGTCTACCTCGCCACAACGTACCCCCGCGAGGACGCGGCGTGCGAGTGGAAGGAGTTCAAGAGCCTGAACCACGCCGTTGCCGGCCACAAGGCCGAAGACGTGGTTAGCTACGTGTCCGCAATCGCCAACGTCGCGGGCGGGCACTTGATCATGGGCGTCGAAGACAAGACCTTGCGCATCGTCGGGATCCAGGACTTCAAGGACTACACGCCGGAGAACTTTTGCCCGAGGGTGGTGGGGCGCTGCAAGCACCTGGATTCCGAAGGACTGCGGCTGGAGACCTTCATGGCTAGCGACACCGGGCGGACGGTCTGGGTCCTGCACGTCCCGAAGCACCTCCCGCGGCGACCGGTCTACGCCCACGGCGAGGCATGGCAGCGTCTGGGCGACGAACTGGTGGCGATGCGGCCCGAGCGGCTGGAGGCCATCCTGGCCGAGCCGATCGAGGGGACAGACTGGACGGCGCTGGTCGTGCCGGCGGCGACCATGCGCGACGTCGACCTGGCGGCGATCGCCCTCGCCCGCGTGAAGTTCGCGGAGCACCACGCCAACGCCTCCTTTGCGGCTGACCTACCCGCCTGGTCTGACGAGACCTTCCTCGACAGAGCCCGGCTGACCCGCGACGGTCAGTTCACTCGCGCGGCGCTACTGCTCCTCGGCAACGAGGGCGCGGTTCACCTCTTGTCGCCGCACATGGCCCAGATCACTTGGAAGCTGGACACGGAGGAACGCGCCTACCGCCATTTCTCGCCGCCCTTCCTGGTTACGACCACGCAAGTGGCGCAGCAGATCCGGAACGTCAGCCAGAAGCTCTTCCCGGCCAACCAGTTGCTCGCGACGGAGGTCATGAAGTACGACCCGCGCGTGATCCTGGAGGCGCTCCACAACGCGTTGGCCCACCAGGACTACGAGCGAGGCGCGCGCATCATATTGATGGAGAAGGCTGACCGGCTGGTCTTCGAGAACGCGGGCGGCTTCTTCGCAGGTCGGGCGGAGGACTACTTCACGGGGGAGAAGACCCCGGACCGTTACCGGAACCCGTGGCTGGTGCAGGTGATGGCGTCGCTCGGGATGATCGACACGATGGGCTACGGTATCTTCACGATGACGCAGTCGCAGCGTCGGCGGTACTTCCCCCTCCCCGACTATGGCAAGTCGACGGCGTCGCACGTCGTCCTGGAGATCTTCGGTCAGGCACTGGACCCGCGGTACTCGCTGCTCCTCCTGGAGCGCGGGGAGCTTCCGATCCGGACTGTGATCCTGCTCGATCGCGTCCAGAAGCGCCTGCCGTTGGCGGACGCCGATGTCCGGCTGCTACGCCGGGAGGGGCTGGTCGAAGGCCGGAAGCCGAACCTCTTCCTGGCCGCCCACGTGGCCGACACGGTCGGCAACCAGGAAGCGTACACGCGGAACAAGGGGCTGGAGAAGGAACAACTCAAGCAGTTCGTGCTTGTGCACCTCCAGCGGTTCCCGGCGGCGACGCGGCGCAAGCTCGACGACCTGCTGGGGCCGCTATTGCCGGATGGCCTCTCCCCGGAGCAGAAGGAAAATAAGGTCAAGAACCTGCTCGCGGAGATGCAGGTCGACGACGGAACAGTGACCGTGGACGGCAAGGGGCCCGGCGCGCGCTGGCGGCTGGTGACGCCTTCTGGCGCGGACGGCGGGGCAAGCCATGCCGGCAAGTAGGTTGGCCGTGCCGAAGTATCCCATTCCGGGCTCCCATTATCCCATTCCGAGCGAGGCCAAGTGGGCGGTGCCGGCTCCAGGAGCGCGACTCGGGGGAGCAGCCATTCCATACGAAGTATCCCATTTGGCCGGCGTCACCTGAAGGAGACCAGGCGTGTTCATCGCTGACATGCAGCACTTCGTGGACGTGTGGGACCCGCGTATTACGGTTCCAGCGCCGGCCCGCCGCGTCGCCCAGCAACTTGGGGCGATCGCGGAGGCCGCGACGGCCATGGGGCTGCCCATGGACCGGACGAGGGTCACGCCCATCCATTGTCCGAAGCGGCCAGCGAGGGTGCCGTGCCAGGGCCTCATCGCAATTCTTGTGAACGAGCGCAGGATCGAGTGGATATGCACGACCTGTCGCGACGCCGGTTTCCTGAGCGGGTTTTTGGGCACGCCGTGGGACCTGACGCCGACCAGGACAAACGCGTCTCGCTGGCTGCCGAGCGCGTCCAGCGCATCGAGCAATCCTTGGCGGGCGGCAACATACAGGGGATCAGGTTCGCCAGACATCTTCGTGCTCTCTCATCCAATTGAGCAGTGCTTCCGCTTCCGCGGGCCCGCGCCCTGGGGCGCTCAGTAAGTCTGCTGCCACTTGGGTCAAAGCCGCATACTCGACGTCTTCCGCCTCCCACATCCGCTCGAATACCACGGAGGAACGAGGTTCCAGCAATATCACGTTGGCGCCCGTATCGACCTTCTTTAGGCCCACGCGCCGCGCCAAGGCATCTACATCGTCGGCGTAAATCAGTGCGAGCCGGGCAGGTGCGATCGGCGCACGTGTTACGGCAGCCAGCGACCCGGTGATGGCGTACAACTCCCCGCAATCTCGGAGCCTTGCTGGCAACGTCGCCAGCCCACGGGCATCGAAGTATTGCCAAGGGCGGTTGGCTTCCAAGCAAATGTAGTCTCGCGCCCAGCGGCGGATGGTGGCTTCCCAGTCGACGTCGAGCACGGCTCCCCGTTCGCCGCGGACGAGGGTTGCGTCGCGGGTCAATAGGTCCAACACGCGCGAGACCGTCCCCAGTGCCAAGCCACCTCGTTTCACCAACTCGCGCACGCCATAGGGAGGGCGGAAGTCGCAAAGGGCCCGCACCACGTCGCCCGCTGCCCGCCCCTTTAGCGACGTCAGCGGGTGCTCTTCGCGCCAGGGATTCTTGGAAAGCCCGGACGCCTCGATGAACACCGCGGGGTGGGTCGACACGAACCGGAGGTTACCGGTCGAGTCCGCGTAGCCGCAGTCTGCGGCAATTAGTCTAGCTCGAGCCTCGGGACCGATGTAGGGCGCGACGACCAGCGTTGCAGGGAGCCCGAACGACTGCAACTGCCTGACCACCGCGTCGACCGTCCGCGGGTCGAGGGAGTCCTTCGCCTCCACGGCGATTTGCCCTTCGGCGGCACCAGGGGCTCTTAAGTTGAAGACTGCATCCGCCGGGATAGGGCTTTCACCATCCCTTGCGAGCTGCCACCCAGGCGGGAGGCGGCGCTCGATCGCTTCGTATGCCGTCTGGATCAACGTTGTTCCGGATATCTGGATGTTCCGCTTCATGTAGAACAGCATAACATCTGGAACGAATTCCGAAATCGCTTGACCAAGGGAGCGAGCGTTTGCCTTTCTTCGTTCTTTGCCGTTTGCGCACTTTGTTCCGCAGAGTGCAGCGTTCCGTGTTTTTCGGAACAGGCTGATTTCAGGAACAGTTCAAAATGAAATCACGCTTGGCGGAGGCTCGACAGTCAGCACTATCGTGACATGCTCTTCCGCGAGGGCTGATTGTCATAGCCCGGCGCTGGACCTGAAATGAACCCGAATACGGTCGGCCATCTCCGCCGGGATGCGCCACTCGAACATGGTCGAAGGCAGACGGGCGCGGACGTTCTCTCGCAGCCAATTTCGTACCTTCAAGCCGGGACGAGCCTCCCGAAGCCCAAGTTCTGCGCCCAGCTCTTTGGGCGTGATGTCGTCTTCTGATCCCGGAAATGGAAGCTTTATTTTCACCTCGGTTGCCGGGCCTGACCGTTGCAGTGTCACGCGCCTTCAACGACGGCGTCCCT
>JAQBPE010000066.1 GCA_028287685.1 Cyanobacteria bacterium RYN_339
CAAGGCGCTGGCCCGCGTGGCCCTGGCGGACGGCGACTACCCGGCTGCGCTCGCCCGCGCCAAGACCGCGCTGGAGGGCAACACCCTGATCGGGATGCGGCTCGCCCAGGTGGAGCTGTTGGCGATCGCCGGGGAGGCGTCGCTGGCGATGGGCAACGGCGAGGCCACGGGCCACTTCGACGCGATGGCGGCGATCGCCCAGGCCCTGGTCTGCCCGCCGATGCTGGCGCAAGCGCGCTTCGGCCAGGCCGCCAGCCGGCCCTACGAGCGCGGCGCGGACCTGGCGGCGGAGGCCCGCGCGATCATGGAAGCCTGGGTCGATCGCCTGACGCCGGACGGGCGCACGGCCTTCTTGGCGTATCCGGAGCGCAAACGCGTGCTGGAAGGCAACTACATCGGCTTCAGCCTGCCCCTGCGCAACCGCCAGAGCGGGCGCGAGACGGGACCCCTCGGGTTGCGCCCCGGCTTCAGGGCCACGGGCGAGTTGTAACAAAGTCGTAATCAACGCTCCGGGTTTAACTCGCTTGCCCCGTGGTATGTTGCTTTATGCAGGTGGTCGGCTCAAGCCAGCCCCTGAACCAGCCGATAGGCAATCGTAAAAGGGTCCCTGCGCAAGGATGGCGGGGAGACGCAGGGAGGGAACCTCGGTGCCGAAAACCAGCTTCTATCTGCATCAAGCGCTGGCCGCGTCGATCACCGCGTTGGCGGTGGCCGGCTGTCAGACCGCGCCGCCGACGCAGGCGACCTTCGTGCTGGGCGAGCCCACCCTGAGCTCGGGCACCTTCCAGGACGCCAGCCAGGCGAAGGCCGTGACGCCCCAGACGGACGGCTCCGGCGGCACCTACTTCACGCTGTCCCTGCCCGAAGAGTCCAAGCTGCTCAAGCAGATTACCAAGGTCACCGGCACGCCCGGCAGCATGACCACGCTGCTCGCGAGCGCCACCAGCCCGGTCGTCACGAACGTGATCCCCAACAAGACCGGCCTGATCGTGGAAGGCCAGCTGCTCAACAAGGCCGGCCTGCGCTTCGTCTTGGGCGGCACCGACCTCGGCGTCACCAAGCGCGAGAGCAGCTCCGTGCAGCTGACCATCCCCAAGAACCTGCCCACCTCCGGCATCTTCATCGTCAAGGACGGCGCCACGGAGGTCATCCGCACCTCCGTAGACGCCAACAGCGTCTACGTGCTGGGCCGCGTGATGGTGAAGTTCGTGGAGGGCGCGCCGCGCGCCTCCGTGGAGAAGGCGCTGCAGACCGCCGGCATGCTGTACTACCGCTACCCCGGCATGAACTACGTGGTGGCCTACTACCCGATGACGCTGTCCTTCGACCAGGCCCGCGCCAAGCTGATGGCCCAGACGGTCTTCCAGGACTGCACGCGCGACACGCTCTACCTCGGCAAGGACCTGACGGTCAACGACCCGCAGTTCTCCAAGCAGTGGGCGCTGCCTATGATCCACGCGCCGCGCGGCTGGCAGTTCTCGACCGGCTCGCCCGACGCGATCGTGGCCGTGCTCGACTCCGGCGTGGACCTGACGCACCCGGACATCGCGCCCAACCTCTTCAAGAACACCTTCGAGACCGCCGGCAACGGCAAGGACGACGACAACAACGGCCGCATCGACGACTACAACGGCTGGAACTCGTACTCCCAGAACGGCAACGTGGCGGACGACAACGGCCACGGCACCAACGTGGCGGGCATCATCGGCGCGATGGCCAACAACAACCTGGGCATCGCCGGGTTGGCCTTCAATTCCCGCATCATGCCGGTCAAGGTCATGAACGCGCAGGGCCAGGCCACCACGAGCTCGATCGTGGACGGCATCAACTACGCCGTGCGCAACCGCGCCAGCGTGATCAACATGTCGATCGCCAGCCTGATCGACGACGCGCCGCTCAAGGCCGCCGTGGAGTTCGCGATCAGCTTCAACGTGACGGTCGTGGCCTCGATGGGCAACGACGGCGCCCGCATCAAGGAGTACCCGGCGGCCTGGAGCCGCGAGACCGGCCTGATCGCGGTCGGCCCCACCAACACCAGCGACGTGCGCCCGGTCTGGGGCACCACCGGCGAGTGGATGACGGTCTCCGCCCCCGGCGAGAACATCCTGACCACCTCCGTCGGCGGCGGCTACGCCACCGTCTCCGGCTCCAGCCTGTCCGCGGCCTACGCCGCCGGCATGGCCGCGATGATCAAGGCCTCCAAGCCCACCTACACGCCGGCCATGATCCGCGAGATCATGACCAGCACCGCCGTGGACCGCGGCGCCACCGGCTACGACCAGGAGTACGGCTACGGCCGCATCAACTTCGACGACACGCTGCAGAGCGCGATCGGCAGCGTGGACCTGATCGCCAGCTCCGAGCACTTCGAGGGCATCTACCCGGCCGACCGCGCCGGCGACAAGGACTCCGAGACCTACTGGTCGAGCGCCCGCCGCCAGCAAGACAACCCGGAGTGGCTCAAGCTCGACGCCGGCCGCGTCGTCAGCGTCACCTCCGTGGCCCTGCTGTCCGCGCCGTACTACTCCTTCCTGTTCCCGGCCGACTTCACGATCGAGACGAGCGTGGACGGCATCACCTGGAAGGCCGTGGCGGCCGAGACGGACTTCCAGATCGACGAGTCGACCTGGCACCGCTGGAACATCCCGCCCACCCAGGCCCGCTTCGTGCGCCTCAACATCTCGCGCTCGCGCCAGAACCCCGACAACGATCTGTACTACGACCAGGTCGCGGAGATCGCGCTGAACGGCGAGGAGAACGCGATCATCCGCAACTCCAGCTCGAACTACTACGGCATCTTCTACAACACCCATTACATGACGGACAAGGACCCCAACACCTACTGGGTCTCCGCCAACCGCAAGGACATGAAGCCGGAGTTCGCGATCGCGGACCTGGGCGTGACGAAGTCGATCAAGAGCTTCGACCTGCTCTCGCCGCCGCGCATCATCAGCGAGGCCTTCCCGAAGAGCATCGCGTTCTACGTGAGCAACGACAAGGTCAACTGGACCTTCGTGCAGGAGTTCAAGAACCTGAAGGCCACGCCGTCGAGCTGGTACCACTTCCCGGTGAACACCACCAGCGGGCGCTACATCCGGTTGGATATCACGGAGACCAACAACGCGAAGTCGAATGGCTCGCTGTATGCGGGTCACCAGTTGGAAGGCTACACGGCGGCGGTCGCCGAGGTCGAGGTCAACCGCCCGTAACGGCGGTTACTCGACCAGCCGGACCCGCGAATTCCCCAAATCCCCAACGACCAGGCGCCGCTTGGCGCCCACGTCGATCGCGATGCCGGCCGGCAGCTTGAACAGCGCCGCCTCGCCGACCCCATCCGCATCCCCCTGGGAGCCGGAGCCCACCAGCGTGGTCACGGCGCCGTCCACCACCCGGCAAACCCGGTGGTTCTGCGCGTCGACGACATAAAGTACCGGCCCGATCGGGTCGACCGCGATGCCCCAGGGCGAGTCCAGCTGGGTGCCGAACCCCGCGCTCCCGTTCCCCGCCACCAGCTTGGCCGTCCCGTCGGGCTGCACGGCGCGCACCTGGTGGTTCTCCGTGTCCGTCACGTACAGCACGCCCTTGGGGCCCAGCGCCAGGCCGCGCGGGCCGTTGAAGCGCGCGGTCTTGGCGTCGCCGTCCACGTTGCCGGCCGCGTTGGTGCCGCTCAGCGTCGAAACCACGCCGGCCTTGATGCTGCGCAGGCAGTGGTTGCCCGTGTCCGCCACGAACAGCGTGCCGTCCGCGCCGACCGCCACGCCGAAGGGGTTGAGGAACTTGGCCTCGGCCGCGGGGCCGTCCTGGTAGCCCGGCGCGCCCGTGCCGGCGACGGTGCTGACCACCACGTCGCCCGTACCGTCCGTGACGACCTTGCGGATCTTGTGGTTGCCGGTGTCGGCCACGTAGACGGCGCCGTCGGGGCCCACGGCCAGGCCGCGCGGCATCAGGAACTCCGCGCTCTTGCCCAGGCCGTCCTTGGCGCCCAAGCTGCCCGTGCCGGCCAGGGTGGCGCTGGTGCCGGCGGTCAAGAGCCTGAGCTTGTTGTTCAAGGCATCCGCCACCACCACCTCGCCCTTGGCGGTGAAAGCCACGCCGCTGGGCTCGTTGAAGCGCGCGGTGGCAGGGTCGCCCACGGCATCACCGGGGGTGCTGGCGCCCGCCAGCAGCTTGGTGGTCGTGGGCGGGATGGGGGTGGGCTCCGGCGTCGGCGTGGCGGTCGGGGTGGGCGAGGGGGTGGGCTCCGGCGTCGCGGTGGGGGCCGGGGTGGGCGCCTCCGTGGGGCCGGGCGTGGGCGTGTCGGTGGGCAGTGGCATCGGCGTGAGCACCGGCCGGGTGGTGGGCGCGGTGGAGTGGAAGCCCAGGCGCGGCACGGCGGCCGTCTCCACGTCGGTGCCCTTCACCCCGGCGGGCGCCGGGTTGTTGCAGGCCACCAGCACGGCGCCGATGGCCAGGCTCGCAACGAGGGGAACGGGGCGGTTCACAAGGGCGCTCCATGAGGGTCTTGCCAGCTCTTCATACCCCGATTCAACCCCTGCTTTGTGGGTACGACCCATAAGGAGGAACCGATCATGCAGATCACGCCGCCCACCCGCGCCGCCGCCTTCGCCTGCGCGCTGGTCCTGATGTCAGGCTGCCCGTCCACGCCCACCAAGCCCGAGGCCTCGACCAAGCCCGTGGGCCAGCGCTCCACGGCCGGCAAGCTGGACAGCCCCAGCCCGTCGCTGACGGCGACGCCGACGGCCACGCCCACGGCCCAGCCGTCCAAGAGCCCCAGCCCTTCCCCCACGGCGAGCGTCGCCGCCGGCAGCCCCTCGCCTTCCCCCAGCGCCTCCGCCAGCGCCACGGCGAGCCCGACCGCCTCCCCCACCGCCACGCCCACCCCGCAGCCCCTCAAGGTCTCGACCGTGGCGGGCGTCGCCGCGGAGCCCGCCGCCACGGAGGGGTTGGGCGCCACCCTCGACGGCGCGGACAAGGGCCTGGCGCGCCTCAACCAGCCCAGCGCCCTGGCGTTCGACAAGAACGGCGCGTTGCTGGTGGCGGATGCCGGCAACAACCGCATCCGCAAGCTGGTCTTCGACGCGGCGGGGCGGGCCACCGTCACCACGCTGGCCGGCTCGACCAGCGGCGACAGCGACAACACGGACCCCTTGCTGGCCCAATTCAAGTCACCGGGCGGCCTGGCGGTCGACATGTCCAACAACGACGTCTATGTGGCCGACACGGGCAACCAGAAAATCAAGCGGATCTCCGCCAGCAACGGGGCGGTCCACGCCCTGGCCGGCTCCGGCGCCATGGGCAACACCAACGGCCCCGGCGCGGGTGCCAGCTTCACCTTCCCGCGCGCCCTGGTGTTGGACAACGGCAAGCTGCTCGTCTGCGACACGGAGAGCAACATGGTGCGCTCCGTCGACGTCGCGGGCTCGAACGACGTGAGCACCTTCATCGGCACGGGCGGCACGGTGGTGCCGACGCCGGGCCTGACCTTCCCCTTCGGCCTGGCGATCGACAGCGCCAAGAGCCTGTACGTGGCGCAGCAGGGCTCTTCCACCGTGCGCAAGATCGACAAGGACGGCGTCGTGACCACGTTGGCCGGCACCAGCGGCTCGACGGGCTACGCCGACGGCAACGCCGCGAGCGCGAAGTTCGATCTGTTCAACAACGGCGCCGGGCTGGCCGTGGGATCGGACGGCACGATCTACCTGGCCGACTCCGGCAACGTGGTGATCCGCGCGATCAAGGCCGACAAGGTCACGACCTATGCGGGCGCCCGGGTCTACGCCGACGAGGCCAGCAAGATCGGCCTGCCGCCCGGCGACGGGCTCGCGGCCGACGCCAAGTTCAACGCCCCGATCGCGCTGGCGATCGCCGCCGACGGCACGCTCTACGTGGCCGATCGGGACAACAACTGCATCCGCCGCATCAAGAAGTAGATTGCGCGGATATGTCGAACGCGTCAATCAAGCGTTAATTAACCAAGCAGCCGGGTATATTTTTCAACAGCCCACGAACATAAGAGGAGCGAGACGGATGCCCCCCATCAACCAACGCCTGGTCCTACAAGCCCTGCCGCTCACGCTGGCCTGCGCGCTCGTAACCTCGTGCGCCCTGGGCAAGAGCCCGGTGCAGACGCCGGCCAACGAAGGCGCCGTCGCCGCCTCGCAAGGCACCCAGAGCCTCGCCACCCGCGCCGCCGCCCTGGGCCTGGCCGCGCCGGACTCCTACGTGACGGCGACCCAGTTCCAGGTCAAGGACCAGAACGGCTCGCCGGTCGCCGGCGTGACCGTGATCGTGGGCGATCAGAAGCTGGTGACCAATGACTTGGGCGTGATCGAGCTGCCGGCCGAAGCGCTGGCCGACACCTCGCGCCCCACCATCGCCGCGACCGTGACCCGGGATGGCTTCGTGGGCCAGTCCGCCAACGTGATCGCCGGCGCCGCGCTCAAGATCGTCCCGGTCGACGCGGCCCGCACGGCCGTGGGCGCCAGCGGCGGCGTGGCGCGCAACAGCAAGAACAACGTGGAAGTCCAGTTCCCCCCCGGGGCGCTGGTGGGCGACGGCCAGATCGCCGTGACGCGCCGCTACAGCGAGCAGCTGTCGGCCGACACCGACGTGCCCAAGGAGCTCTACACCGACCACTACGGCGAAGGCCAGGACCTGAAGGTCAACGCCAAGCTGCTGCCCGTGATGGGCGAGTACAAGTACAACCTGGACCTGGGCGGCGCCCAGCTCGCCCCCGGCGCCAAGTACAGCGTGCGCTTCAAGGTCGAAGGCCCCATGCTCAAGGTGCTGAAGAACCGCATGGACGCCGGCGACGACCTGCACACCCTGACGGACGTGGTCAGCAAGGACGCCAACGGCGACCTGTGGGTGACCATGGTCGGCTACGGCCCCGGCGCCTCCGCGGACGGCGGCCCCTACAAGCTGGCCGCCACCACCTGCCAGACCTACTACGACGAGACCGTGGCCGACCTGCCGGCGAACAGCCGCGCCATGACGGCCTGCATCGAGTTCTGGGACGCCAGCTACCGTGACCCCTGGCTGGCCGCCGGCAACCACATCGGCGTGGCCGGCATCATGACCCACGACGGCCGCTTCAACGGCGGCGGTTGCATCTACTACGACTACGATCCCAACCTGTACGTCTGCCGCGACGGCGGCTACCAGGGCGGCTGGTGGGCCGATCGCCGCGACAAGATCATGCGCCGCTGGTACACCTCGACCATCAACGCGCACGTGACCTGGTCGTCCGACGACGGCCGCATCGCGAACCACGCGATCCCCGGCGCCTCCGTCTACTTCAGCCACACGGAGACGCCCGTCCACCCGGCCACCATGAGCCAGACGGCCGACGGCGGCGGCGACGCGCACACCACCGGCCTCCAGAACGCCGGCGGCAGCGCCATCGCCTCCGTGCCCGGCATGGACTACACCTACGGCCGCCGCGCCTACTACAACGTGGACTGCTCCACGGCGCAGCTGCAAGTCATCAAGAACAAGCCCCGCGTCTACCTGACGACCACGGTCGGCGGCACGCCCACGGCGTCGAGCCTGGACTACCCGACCAACCTGGGCGCCATGAACGGCGGCACCTCCAACCCGTCCTTCACGCCGGCGATCGCCCTGGAAGCCGCCACCGCGTCGTTCTCCGTGAACGGCCTGGTGCGCCCGGACGCCACCACCCAGGTGGACGTCCAGAGCAACACCGCGAGCATCGGCTGGAACCAGGGCACCAGCGTCCCCACCAGCGTGTGGTGGAGCCGCCCGATCGGCGTGAATCTGGCGTACGTCTCGAACGACGCCACCGTCCCCGCCGATATGCGCCCCACCGGCGCCGGCAACACCTGGAGCGGCGCCGCGGCCCCCAACTCCAACGTGCTGTTCTCCCACGCCGTCTCCGGCGCGCAGGCCAAGCCGGCCGGCCGCGACACCCTGAGCTTCCAGGCCGTCAGCTCGGCCAGCACCTTCGGCCTGAACGGCACCGCGGGCACCGTCAACGCCACCCACACCACCGGCTCCGTGCAGCTGCGCGGCAGCGCCACCTACACCGTGGCCGGCCAGACGCTCAACCTGGGCGTCAACGCCAACCTGCCCGAGGTCGTCTTCACCATCACCGGTGCGGGCAACAACTGGCGGATGGATTACGACCTGACGGATGCGAGCGGCAACAAGCGCAGCCTGAAGATGTCGCTGCCCGCGGCGTCGTCGGACGGCAAGATCCACGTCTGGCTGCCGATCGAAGAGGCCGTCGGTTCGGCCGGCCAGTACAGCTTCAAGCCGACCTTCATCGGCACCCAGGACTACTCCCTGACGATGCCGGGTGGCGGCTTCAACTTCCCCGCATTGGCGGGCCTGGCGCGTGCCACGGTCACCCCGTACACGAGCCTGACCTCGACCTTCGTCACCCCGAAGTAAGCTAGATACGGTGAGCGCCCTTCCCGGCTGGGGAGGGCGCTTTCTTGTGCTTACTGCCGCGTGTCGACCTCGTGCCCGGTCCCATCGGATCCCCAGACCCCGGTCAGCTTCCGACCGTCGGCCGACACCTCGTAGGTCGCCACCACCGGCTGGTCGCCCTCCATGTAGGCGATCGACAGCACGCGCGTCCCGCCCAGGTTCAACAAGATCCCGTTCCCCAGGATGTGGTGGTCCGCCGGGCCGGTTTGCCAGTCCGCGGCCCAGGCTTCGCCGACGCGCTTCAGCTGCAGCGTGCCGCCGTACTCCACCGGCCGCGTGATCGGGGTGCCGGGGTTCCACCCGCGGCATTCGTAGGTGCCTTCCAGGGTGTCCTGGATCGGTTGGGTCCCCATCATCGTCCAGGCGAGGGCTAACGCGGTAAAAATGGCCATGGGCAGCTCCTTTCAAGCAAGCAAGAAAGAGATACCCGGAATGGCTAGGTCCAGATCGAGCCGAGGTAGCGCATCTCGTGCACGAACCCCGCCGCATGCGAGGCCAGCAAATGCGGCTGGATCGCCGGGTAGAGCGTGAGGGTGGGCAGCTCCACGATCGGGAACCACTGCACAGCGTCCAGCACCTCCTCGTCCGGCGTGGTCAGCTCGCCACCGGCCAGCCGGCCCAACACCGTGATGTTGAGGATGTGGCGCGACCTGTCGGGGGCGATCGCCTCCGAGAGGTACAAGAACCGCTCCACCTGGATCTCCAGCCCGGTCTCCTCGCGGATCTCACGCCGGGCGCACTCCGCGATGCCCTCGCCGTAGTCCAGGCCGCCGCCGGGCAACAGCCAGTAGCTCTTGTCCTTCTTGGTGTGCCGCACCAGCAGCACGCGGTCGCCCTCCACCAGCACCACGGCCACGCGCGTGCGCGGCAGGTCGGTCGAGTGGCTCATACGGCCGCCATCGCGCCCATCTGGGCCAGCGAGCGCAGCACGCCGATGCGGCAGTGGCTGTAGTTGAGCCCGCCCTGCAGGTAGGCCACGAAGGGCGGCCGCAGCGGCCCATCGGCGGACAGCTCGATGGTCGAGCCCTCGATGAAGGTGCCGCCGGCCATCACGACGGCGTCCCCGTAGCCCGGCACCACGTCCGGGATGGGCGTGACGTACGAGTTGATCGGGCTGGCCTGCTGGATACCGCGGCAGAAGGCCACCAGCCGGTCGGCGTCGCCGAACTTCACGGCCTGGATGATGTCGGTGCGCGTCTCGTCCCAGCGCGGGCTGACGTCGTAGCCCAAGTCGGCGAAGACCTTGGCGGCGAGCGTCGCGCCCTTGAGCGCCTGGCCCACCACGTGCGGCGCCAGGAACAGGCCCTGGTAGAGCAGCCGGTTCATGTCGAGGCTGGCGCCGCCGGCCGCGCCGATGCCGGGCGCCGTGAAGCGGCAGGCGCAGCCGTGGATCAGGTCGGCGCGGCCGGCCACGTAGCCGCCCATGGGCACGATGCCACCGCCCGGGTTCTTGATCAAGGAGCCTGCGATGAGGTCCGCGCCGTGCTCCAGCGGCTCGGTCTCCTCCGTGAACTCGCCGTAGCAGTTGTCCACGAACACGATCAGGTCCGGGCGGGCGCCCTTGAGCTTGGCGATCATGTCCCCGATCTCGGCCATCGTCAGGCTGGGGCGCCAGGCGTAGCCGCGCGAGCGCTGGATGCCGATCACCTGGGTCTCGGGCTTCAGGGCGGCCACCAGGTCCGCGCCCAATTCCACCTCGCGGTACTTCACGCCCCACTCCATGAGCGAGCCCTGGCCCTCGCCGCGCAGCCCGATCACCTCTTCGAGTGTGTCGTAGGGGTGGCCCGTGACGTAGAGCAGCTCCATGCCGGGCCGCAGCACGCCGAACAGGGCGGTCGAGATGGCGTGCGTGCCGGAGGCGAACTGCCCGCGCACCAAGGCGGCCTCGGCCTTGAAGATGCGCGCGAAGACCTTTTCCAGAATTTCGCGCCCGAGGTCGTCGTGCCCGTAGCCGGTGGTGCCGGCGAAGTGGTGGTCGCCCACGCGCTCTTCCTGGAAGGCGTCCAGCACCTTGGCGGTGTTGTGGTGGGCGACGGCGTCCAGCCGGGCCCAGACGGGGTGAAGGGCGGCTTCGGCCGCACAGACGATGGCTTCGGGGGTCATGGCTTAAAAGGTACTATTCCGACGCCCAGAAGTCCATGACGTAGGAGGGGTCGGTCACGAAGGCGTACGGCATAAGGATGCCACCCCCGCGAGGGCGGATGAAGCTAGGGTCGTTCGGCGGGGCCGGCGGGCTCGACGCGCTCGACTTCGGTCAGCTGCGCCTCGCTCTCGATCGTCGCCAACAAGTCGCGCAAGCCCTCGCCCGTCAGCGCCGAGATCTCGACCGGGCCTTCCACCATCGCCCGCAGCCGCGTCAGCGTCTCGGGGTCCGTCACGGCATCCACCTTGTTCAGCGCCGTGATCATGGGCTTGCCCATCGCCTCCAGCGCCTCCAAGATCTCCACGACCGCCTTGTAGTGCTCCTCCACGTTGGGGTGGCTGGCGTCCATCACGTGCAGCAGCACGTCCGCCTCCGTCACCTCTTCCAGCGTGGCCCTAAAAGCCGCCACCAGCGTGGTCGGCAGGCGCTGGATGAAGCCGACGGTGTCCGTCAGCAGCACCTGGTTGCCGCCTGGCAGGTAGAGCTTGCGCGTGACCGGGTCCAGCGTGGCGAAGAGCTTGTTCTCCGCGAGCACGGTCGATTTGGTGAGCGTGTTCAGCAAGGTCGACTTGCCGGCGTTGGTGTAGCCCATGATGGCCACCTGCACCGCGCCGCGCTTCTGGCGGCTCTTGCGTTGCATGCCGCGGTGCTTCTTGATCTGCTCGACCTCGTTCTCCAAGTAGGCGATGCGCGTGTTGACGCGCCGGCGGTCGGTCTCGAGCTTGGTCTCGCCGGGGCCGCGGGCGCCGATGCCACCGCCCTGGCGGCTCAGGCCCGTGCTGGAGCTGGAGCCCGACAGGCGGGGCAGCGAGTACTTGAGCTGGGCCAGCTCAACTTGTAATTTGCCCTCCTTGGTCTGGGCGCGCTGGGCGAAGATGTCGAGGATCAGGGCCGTGCGGTCCAGCACCTTGAGGCCGAAGGCGTCTTCCAGCTTGCGCTGCTGGCTGGGGCTGAGCTCCGCGTCCACGATCACGGTGTTGGCGTTCAGCTCGCGGCTGCGCAGCGCGATCTCTTCGACCTTGCCCTTGCCCAGCAGCGTCGCCGCCTCGGGCGCCTTGCGCTTCTGGATCGACTTGTCGAGCACCACGGCGCCGGCCGTCTGGGCGAGCTGCTCCAGCTCGGAAATCGACTCCGCGGCCTGCCAGTCGTTGGTGCCCGGCAGCTGCACGCCCACCAGCAGCGCGCGCTCCGTGGAGGTGTCCACCTCGCGGCCGACGGCCACCACCGCCATCGAGCGCTCCAGCTCGTAGAGCCAGGCCTCGAAGTCGAAGGCCTGGGCCTCCTTCATGCCAATTGGCTCCAGCATGGTCCAGGTCACGCCCTCCGCGTCCGCTTCGGGGAGCAGGTGCGAGATCCAGACGTCCGCGCTGTGCGGCTTCGCGCCCTCGCTGTCGATGGCGACCAGCATGTCGAGACGGTTCATGACCAGGCCCATCAGGTCGCGCTTATCCAGCGCGCCGCCGCCCGGGTGCACCATCACGCCGCGCCAGCCGGAGAGGCGGTCGGCAGACTCGCGCTTGCGCAGCTCGGGCAGGCTCACGCCGCCGTGCGGGTCGCCCACCACCACGTGGGTGACGTGGCCGCTGCGGTTGATCAGCACGACCAGGGGGCGATCGATCTCCCACGCGGCGGCCGTCATCGCCTCGGCCAGCTCGTAGGTGAAGACCTGGTAGGTGGGGACGCGGCGGCGGTAAAGCCGGCTCAATTGCGCGGTCTGGCTGGCCTTGAGGCCAACCAGGTTGCCTAGGACGGTGTTGGCCATGGTGTACCTACATCAGCCCGAGGCCGACGGCGTCGTAGAAGCCGCCCAACCAGGTGGCGGCCTCGCCGCGCGTCATCGGCTTGGACGGGCCCCAAGGCCCCGGGATGTCCGGCGTGGGGAAGGCGTCGCTGAACCACGCCTTGCGCTTGTCGTCGCTGACGATGGCGAACACGGGCCAGCGGTACTCTTCCTTGATGGCGGTGGGGTCGGTGTAGCTCAGCTTGCGCAGCGCCACGGCCAGCTTGGTGGCGTCGATTTCGGCGGGCACCTTGGCTTGCGCCTCCTTGGCGATGCCCACGTGCGCCGCGAAGCCGGCCCATTCCTGGCGCGTCAGCGGCGCGTCGGGCCGGAACTCCTTGTCGAGCACGGACTCGAACAGCCCGGATTTCTTGGCCGAGGCCAGCACGGAGGCCGCCCAGTAATCGGCCGGCACGTCCTTGAACTCCTCGCCGGTGGCCTCCGCCGCGGGGAAGCCCTTCTTGGGGCTCACGAAGGGGTCGGGACCCGGCGCGGTCTGCGCCTCCACGGCGTTGTACAGCCACACCAGGAACTCCGCGCGCGGCATGGGGTCATTGGGGCGGAACTTGCCGTCGGCGAAGACGGTCAAGACGCCGCGGGCCAACAGGCCGTTGACGGGCGGATCCAGCGGGGTGTCCTTGGCGATGTCCTTGGCGCGCGGGGCGTAGACCTCGTCCTCCGGGAAGAGCGCCAGGCCGGGCCGCTTGGGCGGCTGGTTCTCGACGGTGGCCTCGATCGTCGGACGCGCGACCTTGAGGTTGGGCGCGGGCGTGGCCGCGGCCTTGGGCTCCGGGATGGCGCGCTTGGCAACCAAATAGCCGGCCACCGCCACCACGCCGATCAGCACGAGCAGCGTCAGGCCGCCGACGATTTGACCCGTCAGCGCGCTGGGCTTCTTCTTCTTCTTGCGCCCCTTGGGGTGCGCGCCGCCACGTTGTGGAGGCCTCTTGCTGGGGGGGGGGCGGCGGGACATGCGCCTATTATGGCATGACTTGTACGGGATAGCCTTCCCCGCGCAGGGCCGTCAGCAACTCCTCGATGTGCGCCGCGTCGCGCGTCTCGATTTGGATCTCCACGCCCGTCATGCTCAGGGGCACCGTCAGGCTGGAGCGGTTGTGGATCACCTCGATCACGTTGCCGCGGTGGTCCGCCACCAGCTTGAGCATGCGCGCGAGCGCCCCCGGCCGGTCATCCACGGCCGTGAACAGGCGCACGTAGCGGCTGGCGCGCAGCATGCCGCGCTCGATCAAGCTGCTCAGCAGCTTGGTGTCGATGTTGCCGCCGGAGAGCACCACGGCCGTCTTGCCGCGCCCCGTCACCTTGTGCGTGAGCAAGGCCGTCAGCGCCACCGCGCCCGCGCCCTCCACCACCAGCTTCATGCGCTCGAGCAGCATCACGATCGTGTTGGCGGTGTCCTCGTCGGCCACGGTCACCATCTCGTCCACGTACTGGCGGATGTAATGGTAGGTGCGCTCCGCGGGGTGCTTGATCGCGATGCCGTCCGCGATCGTCTTCACGCCGGGCGTGGCGGTGAGGCTTTGCGTCTGCCAGGAGCGCACCAGCGCCGGGGCGCCCTCGGCCTGCACGCCCACCACGCGGATGCGCGGGTTGATTTCCTTGAGGGCGATCGCCATGCCGCTGATCAGCCCGCCGCCGCCCACCGGCACGATCACGGTCTCCACGTCGGGCAGGTCATCCAACAGCTCGAGCGCCACCGTGCCCTGGCCCGTGATGATGTCGTCATGATCGAAGGCGCTCACGAACTCCGCGCCGGTGCGCTCCGCGTATTCCTTGGCGGCGGCCACGGCCTCGTCGAAGATCGCGCCCTCCAAGACCACCTCCGCGCCGTAGTTGCGCGTGGCCTGGACCTTGGCGATCGAGGCGAGGGTGGGCATGAACACGGTGGAGCGGATGCCGTTGAGTCGGGCGCCCAAGGCGATGCCCTGGGCGTGGTTGCCGGCGGAGGCCGTCACCACGCCGCGCGCCTTCTGCTCGGGCGTGAACTTGGAGAGGCAGTGGTAGGCGCCGCGGATCTTGAAGGAGCCGGTTTTTTGGAGGTTTTCGGCCTTCAGGTACACGCTGCAGCCGGCGATCGCGTCGACGGTTTGCGAAGTGAAGAGCGGCGTACGGTGGGCCACATGCTGGATCCCCGCATAGGCCTTCTCGATGTCCGCCAGGGTCACGTTCGTCTCTGACTTCGTCGTCATGAACACCTCCTCAAGGCTTGGGCGAAGCCGCCTTCGTCGCCGCCGCATCCGGTTTGGGCGTGGCCGCCCCGGTCGCCGCTGCATCCGGTTTCGGGGTGGCCGCGCCGGTCGCCGCGGCATCTGCCGCCACCGGCAGCGTCAGGCTGTCGATCATCTTGTCGAAGTCCGCCTGTACGGCCGTATTGTACGCGGTCAGGGTGGTGCACTCGATCAGCGCCACGGTCTTGCCCGTCTGGAGGTAGACCCGCTTCCCCGTGCCGGGCTTGCCCAGCACGTCGGGCTGGGAGAAGGTCCACTCCTCGCCCACCACGCCGCCCACCGTGCGCGTCTTGGTGGTGGGGACGATCTTGTCCGCCTTGAGGCTGGCGAGGTCCGCCTCCTTCACCTTCTTGATGTCCAACCCATCCGACTGGGCGAGCGTCAGCGTCAGCTGCGGCGTGGGGTCGAAGCCTTGCGCCACGCCGCCGCGCCGGATGGCCACGTTGCCGCCGGAGAGCCCGTAAACCCAGTTGTCATCGGCCTTGGTGATGCTGGCACCCACGCCCGGATCCTTGTAAACCGCGCCCACGACGCGCGCGGCCAGCCCCGGCGCCAGGCCCGGCGGCGGCACGGGGGTCGCGCCCGCGGCCAGGTTGGGCAGCTTCACGCTCTCGAGGATCTGGGACAACTTGGGCGCGAGCGTCATGAACGTGCCGCGGTCCGCGGAGGCGGTCAGCAGCACGAGCAGGTTCGGCTGGGTCACGTACACGCGGAAGACGGTCGCCACCAACCCCGTGCCGGGGTCGGGCTGGGTGATGGTCCAGGCGTCAGAGAGGGTGCCGTGCAGGAAGCGCAGCGAGGTGGTGACGGCCGCGTTGCCCTTCTGGAGGTTGACGAGGTCGCTGACCTTGCTGGCTTCGACGTCCGTGCCTTCCGGCAGCGGCAGCAGCTGCACCGCCACCGACGGCCGCGGCTCCGTGCCCGCGACGTTGTTGCGCAGCCGCACCGTCACGGCGTTGTTGCCCGGCACGAACTCCCAGTCCGTCACGCCGGGCCGCGACACTTCCAGGCCAATTTGGGGGTAGGCGAAGGTGTCGCCCTTGATGGTGTAGGCGCGCTGCACGTTCCCCGGCCCCACCACGGTCTCCGGGAAGGCCTTGGTGAGGATCGGGATGGGGCTGAGGGGCAGGGGCAGGAACGACACGCAGCCGGCTATCAACAGGATAGGCAGCGTGATGGCAGGCTTGAGGAGGCGCAACGAGACCAAGTCAAACTCCCGGTTGATGGAGACGGTTCATTCTACCCTGCCAGCGCCTTGCCGAGGCCCAGCAAGATATTCGGCTCGATCCTCGAGTTGCCAGGGCTACCCCTCGAACAGGAACGCCAGGTCTTCCCGCGTCAATCGCTTGGCGCCCGTATCCGCCTCCAACAGGTCACGCACCAGCGCCCGCTTGCGCTGCTGCAAGGCCAACAACTTCTCCTCGATCGTCCCGCGCGCAATCAGCTTGTAGCTGAACACGTGGCGCGTCTGGCCGATGCGGTGAGCGCGGTCGGTGGCCTGGTCTTCCACAGCGGGGTTCCACCAAGGGTCGTAGTGCAAGACGTAGTCCGCCCCGGTCAGGTTGAGCCCCGTCCCGCCGGCCTTCAGGCTGATCAAGAACAGCGGCGCGTCACCCTGGTTGAAGGTGTCCACCCGTTTCTGGCGATCGCGCGTGCTGCCGTCCAGGTAGGCGTAAGCGATGCCACGGGTGTCCAGCGCCTCGCGCAGGATCGCCAGCATGCTGGTGAACTGGCTGAACACCAGGGCACGGTGGCCGCCCGAGATCAGCTCGTCGATCAGCTCCAGAGCCGCCTCCAGCTTGCCGGAGGGCAGGTGCAGGGTCTCCGGCGTCTTGAGCAACGCCGGGTGGCAACAGGCCTGGCGCAGCCGCGTCAGCGCGTCCAGGATCGTGATGGCGCTCGCGGCTACCCCGCGCTCTGCCACGGCGGCGGCCACGCGCTGGCGCTGGGCGGCCAGCAGGGCATCGTAGACCCGGCGTTGGGGTGGGGCCAGGTCGCACCAAACCGTCATGTCGGTGCGCGCCGGAAGGTCGGTGGCCACCTGGCCCTTGAGCCGGCGCAAGATGAAGGGCGTGACGCGGGCCTTCAACTCGTCGCGGGCGGCCTGGTTGCCGTTGGCGATCGGCACGGCGTACTGTGAGCGGAAGTCCTCCAGCTTGCCCAAGAGGCCCGGCAACAGGAAGGCGAACAAGCTCCATAGGTCGGCCAGGTCGTTCTCGATGGGCGTGCCCGTCAGGCAGAGGCGGTGGCGGGCCGGCAGGCGGCGCATGGCGTGGGCGGTCTGGGAGGTGGGGTTCTTGATGGTCTGGGCCTCGTCCAGGATCACGGTGTCGTAGGCCTGGGCCTGGTGGGCCTCCAGGTCCAGGCGGGCGGTGGCGTAGGTGGTCACCACCACGTCGTGGCCCGCGATACGTCCCAGGTCCCGCTCCGGCCCGTGCAGGAGCAGCACGCGCAGCTTCGGTGCGAAGGTGGCCAGCTCGCGCACCCAGTTGGGCGCCACGGAGGCGGGGGCCACCACCAGGCTGGGCCCCTTGGCCTCCTGCTGGTTCGCCAGCAGCAGGGCCGCGGTCTGCACGGTCTTGCCCAGGCCCATGTCGTCGGCCAGGATGCCGTGCAGGCCATAGGCGCGCAGGAAGCGCAGGTACTGGAAGCCGGCGAGCTGGTAGGGTCGCAGCGTGCCCTTGAAGCTCTTGGGCACGGGCTCCGCCTCGATGCCCCCGAAGCTCTCCAGCCGGGCGCGCATGGCGGCGAAGGCCTCGTCCGCTTGGGCTTCCTCCGCCTGGTCCAGCAGCCTCGACAGGGCAGGGGCATGGTAGCGCTCCAGGCGCGCGGCCTTGGCCTTGCCCAGGCCCAGCCGTTGCACCAGGCCCAGCTGCTGCGCCCAGGCCTTGGGCAAGCGTGCGAACGCGCCGGAGCCCAGCCGCACGAAGCGCTGGCCGGCGCCCAGCGCCGCCATCAGCTCCGGCCAGGGCAGGGGCTCGTCGCCCACCGAGGCGTGCGCATCCACCTCGAACCAGTCGATGCCGGAGGCCACGGCCACGCTCAGGCGCGGCACCTCGTCGCGCAAGGTGTGGTCCCGCAGCGCCTCCTGCCCGATGACCGCCCACTGGGCCTTGGCCAGGGCCGGCAGGCCGTCCGCCAGCAGGCCCAGCGCGCGCTCGCCCAGGAACCGGAAGGGCGGCGCCTCGCGCACGGGCACGTCCAGCAGGCGCTTCAATTGGGCCACGTGCGCTTGCTCTTGCGGGTGGTCGCGGCGCCAGAGCGGGCCCTGGGGCGGGCCCAGCACCTCGATATCCTCCGTGTAGCCCACCCGGTCCTCGCCATACAGGAACTCTGGCGCCGCCAGCAACGCGCCGCGGGCCTCCGACAGCGCCAGGCGCGGCCTGGGGGTGCCGGCCACCACCTCCGGCGGGCGCTGGCCGGCCAGGGCCCCGGACAGCGCCAACGTGGGCAAAATGCGCCGTTCCAGCTCCTCGCGCTCCGCGGGGGGCACGCGGATGGGGCGCGCGAAGATCTCCGCCTGGCTCAGGTCGGCTTGCACGGGGTAGAACGCGCCGTTCACCAGGGCCCAGGGCGCGTCTGCCGTGCCCACCAGCCGCAATTCGTCAGCCATCACGTCGCCCGGGATGCCGCGGAAGACCGGCTGGAGCCAGGCCGCGCCCTCGTCGTCATAGGTGAGCACCAGCGCGGGCACCAGGGGCGCCAGCTGGACCCGCAGGCGCTCGCCTTGCTCGTTCTGCACGGCCAGCCGGTCGGGCAGCTCGGCCAGGGTGCGCATGAGCGGGTCGACACTGAAGGCCGCCATGGCATAGAACCCGGCCTTGGCGCGCCCGCCGCCGCCTCCCCAGAAGCGATGCAGCGCCTGAGATTCCGGGCCGACGCGGTAGACGTGGGCCCGCACGGCTTCGCGCGCCAGGGGCTCGAAGTCCTCTGCCCGCTTGTAACGCTTGGAAACGGACATCTCCAGGTCCCAGCACGTAGACCAGCTCCGGCGGCCCGCCGGTGCAACGAGGCGCAGCCGGAACTGGAACTTGCCCGGTTTGGCGGTTCCGGCCGGGTCCGCGGCGGCTTGCCAGCGGGCCAGGTCCTGGCGCCAGGGTCCCGTGGCGGGGAGCCCGGCCGGCGCGGGCATCGGCCGGGGCGGTGACGCCGGGACCGGCGGTGGGCCGGCCATGGTCGGCGGAACTGCCGCGGCAGGAGGTGGCGTCGGCGCCGCCGGCGAGGCTCCTAGCCGCGACACGCCGGCCCGATCGAGCGCCAGGATGGCCAAGGCCACTTGGTGCAAGCAAGCGCCCTCGGCGCCGCAGCCGCACTCGCCCCATAGCAGCTCGTCTTCGAGGAAGAAATCCGTGTTGAACGACTTGCCGCCCTCGCGGAGGACCGCGTACGCCCACACGTCACCGCTGGCCGTCGGCTTGACCGTTACATGCTTGACGCGCCGGCCGTCCACCAGCCGCGTGCCGGCGGCATAGACGTCTTCACCGGCCCATTCGACGAGGTCCTGGTGGGTATAGTTCGGGGCGCGGCTCATGGCACCCGATCGTAGCATGACCGTGGGCTGGCCGCGCCTGCCGCGCCCCAACGGGAACGCCCCCTGTTTGCGAGCCGAAACCCCCATCACGCGCGGTTGTACAACAAACCGCCCCGTGCTAGCATGGTGCCGTCCCGTCGGGAGGTCGCGCATGGCGCTCGAGCAAACCCCTGCATTCATGGCATTCGACGCGTTCCGGGCCTTGCCCGAGGAGACGCGGGCGGAGCTGATCGACGGCGTATTTACCTCGTCGCCTGCTCCCACTTGGCGCCACCAGCGCCTGCAAGCCCGGCTGCTGAGCGCTATCGCGCCCTTCGTCCGCACCCACCGACTGGGCGAGGTGCTCGGTGCCCGATTCGACGTGATCCTGCGCCAGCAAGACCCGGCCGTGGTGTTGCAGCCCGACGTCTTCTTCGTGGCGCGCGCCCACATGGACCGGATGCAAGAGTCGGGCCTGTACGGAGCGCCGGACCTGCTTGTGGAGGTGGTGTCGCCTTCCAACGCACGCCAAGACAGCATCAAGAAGCGCCAGCTCTACGCCGATCATGGCGTCCAGGAGTACTGGATGGTGCTGCCGGAGGTCGAACAGGTGGAGGTGTTGCGCCGCGAAGGCGGCCCGGGCTTCGGCCGGCCCGTGGTGCTGGAAGCGGGCGACTGCTTGAGCACGCCCTTGTTACCTGGCTTCGAGCTGGCGGTGGCCGACCTGTTCGAAGCCGAGGCCTAGGGCCGGAACGTTCGGTTTTTTGACGTCCGTGGCCCTGTTCCTCAACGCGGGGCACGCGCCCCCACCACCTGCGAGCGCAAAGGAGGAGGAGACCTGATGCTTCAGCTCAAGCCTCACCGAGGTTACGAAGGCTATATCCGCACGGTCAATCCCGACGACAACGTGCTGGTGGGCCGTGTTGCGGGCATCCGCGACATGGTGAGCTTCGTCGCGAGCACACCGGCGCAGCTCCAGCGCGAATTCGAGGCGAGCGTAGACGAGTACCCGGCCGTATGCCTGGAACCTAACGCCCAGCCCAACAAGCCGGCGAGTGGCACGTTCCAGGTACGCGTGGGGCAGGAGATCCACCGACGCGCTGCCGCGAAGGCCGAGGCGCGCAACCAAAGCCTCAACGCCCTTGTCACGGAAGTGCTAGAAGCCGCCGTAGCCACCTGAGGATTCCTTGCAACGCGGCATCCACTACAGCAACATCGAGCGCAAGTCGTTAACAGCCGCAAACCGGGACGCCATCCTGGCTTCGGTACCGGCCGAAGTTCAAGCATTCCTGGCGACTCGCAAGATCGGGTTGATCGAGATGTCCCCGAACGACCTCATGATGGGAAGCTCCAACGGTCGGTATCGAGTCAAAGGCCACGAGATCCGGCTAAATAGTTCACGTGCGCCGACGACGTATGGCAAGCCCTTCACACGCGGCATTCCCAGCGTCTCCTTCGGTGGCACAGATTCCGTCGAGGCCATCTCGCGGACGTTGCTCCACGAAATTGGCCACCACATCTACTTCTCCGATGAAGCGACCTTCGGCCCGCTCGCCGCGGCGGCCTTGGCGGCCGGAAGCCCGCTCACGGCGTTGGCCGCCATTAACAGGGAAGAATACTTCGCGGAAGGAGTCACCGCCTACTATTACCATCCAACGGAGTTCCAACGGGACGATCCACGGGGGTATGATATGGTTGTAGACGTCCTACGTAGAGCCGGGGTGCTGAAATGAGCGACGGTATCGATATCGAACGCCTGCGCGAGCTCCAGGCCCGGATTGCAACGTTACGAGACGAGAAGAATTGGGGTCGAGAGACCTTCCTCCGCGTCCTTCAGGATGCCAGGGAGGCGGCAAACGGCTTCGACGATGCCTGTGAGTTCGTCTTCTTCCATGCCGAAGCCGCCTGGTTGGAGCCTCTTCAAAAGCCGGAGCGCCCGGCCCGGACGATCAGAACCCGGGAAGCACGGCCGAGACCTGCGAACCCGCCCAAGAGACGAAAAATAGGACCTTAAATACAGCGAGCGCCCCGGTTGGGGCGCTCGTAGCGTTTGGCCAGGAAGGCGATGCTTACTCCGCGCTCGGGATGAGGATCTCCGCGTGACGCATGACGTCCTTGATCATGTCGGCCGTGTCCGAACAGCCGATCACGATCAGGTCGCCCTCGCGGCCCATCTCGATGGCCTTGGCGATCGCCTCCGGCTCGTCGAGAATCAGCTGCGCCTTGTCCATCGCGAAGCCGGACTCCTTCACGCCGGCCATGATCAGCTCCGGCGCCTCGCCGCGCGGGCGGCCGCGCAGGTCCGTCATCTGGCGGATGATCAGCTCGTCGAAGCCCCGGCCAACGATCCGGCCGATCTCCTTGAGCTTCTCGTCGTAGCGATCGCCGGGCGCGGTGATCACGCCGATCAGGCGCTTGTGGTTGAGCTGGCGCGAGGTCTCGATCACGTGCCGGTAGCTCTCCGCGTTGTGCGCGTAGTCCAGCATCACGTGGAAGTCGCGCACCCGGAAGAGGTTCATGCGGCCCGGGTTCTGGTCCACGCTCGACGTGAAGGTGCTCAGCCCGGCCACGATCTGCGCGTGCGGGTAGCCCATCGCCACCAGCGCGGCCACGGCGGCCAGGGAGTTCTGCACGTTGAAGCGCGCGCGGCCCTTCAGGGTGAAGGGGATGCGCTCCACCTCGATCAGGGGCAGGCGGTGGTCACCCTCCGCCAGCATGATCATGTTGCGGCGCAGGTAGACCGCGCGGCCGCCGCCGTCGAGGTGCTTCTCCAGCACGGGGTTGGCGGGGTCGAGGGCGAAGAAGATCACCTCGGTCTCCTCGGCCTTCTCCTCCCGCATCTCCACCACCAGCGGGTCTTCGGCGTTGAGCACCACGGCCTTTTTGGCGTGGCGCACCACCAGGCTCTTCACCTTGGCGAGATCTTCGAGGGTCTCGGCGCCGTGCTGGCCCAGGTGGTCGTCGTGGATGTTCAGCACCACGCCCACGTCGGAGTAGTCGAAGGCCAGGCCGCGCTTGAACATGCCGCCGCGGGCGGTCTCCAGCACGGCGGCTTCCACGTCCGGGCTGGTCAGGACGGTGCGGGCCGACCAGTAGCCGGTGCAGTCGCCCGTCTGGATCAGGCGGCCGTTCACGTAGATGCCTTCGGTGGTGGTGATGCCCGTGACCGTGCCGGTGTTCTGGATGCAGTGGCCGATCAGCAGCGTGGTGGTGGTTTTGCCGTTGGTGCCCGTGATCGTGACCGACGGGATGCGGCTGAGCGCCTTGGCCGGGAAGAGGCTCTTCACGATGGCGGCGCCCACGTCATGCGGCTTGCCCTTGGCGGGGTGCTGGTGCATGCGGATGCCGGGGGCCGCGTTGACCTCGATCAGCGCGCCGCGCTGGTCCTTGAGGGGGATGCTGATGTCCTTGCAGACCACGTCGATGCCGGCCACGTCGAGGCCGATCTTCTGGGCGGCGCCCACGCAGGCGGCCACGTTGTCCGGGTGGATCGTCTCCGTCACGTCCTCGGCGGAGCCGCCCGTCGAGAGGTTGGCGTTCTCCTTGAGCACCACCAGCTGGTCCGCTGCCGGCACGCTGTCGAACGTGAGGCTCTGACGCTCCAGCACCTGGCGCGCGCTCTCGTCGAGCTTGATCTTGGTCATGGGCTTGAGGTGGCCCACGCCGCGGGCGGGGTTCTTGTTCTCGGTCGCCACCAGGTCCGTGACGCTGTGGACGCCGTCACCCACCACGTGGGCGGGCATGCGCTTCGCCACCGCGATCACGTCGTCGCCGACCACCAGCACGCGGTAGTCCTGGCCCTCGATGAACTCCTCCACCAGCACGCTGCGGCGGAAGGTGGCGGCCAAATCGTAGGCCGCGCGGATCTGGTCGGGGTCGGTCAGGTTCAGGCTGACGCCCTTGCCCTGGTTGCCGTCGAAGGGCTTGAGCGCCACGGGGCCGCGCAGGCGGCGGGCGGCGGTCACGGCGGCCTCGGCGGTGCGCACCACCTCGCCCCGGGGCACGGGCAGCCCGGCCTCGGCGAGCAGGGTCTTGGTGAGCTCCTTGTCCGACGCCAGGCCCACGGCGACGTGGCTGGTGTTGGAGGTCATGGTGGCCTGGATGCGCTTCTGGAACTTGCCCCAGCCCAGCTGGAACAGGCTTGCATCTTCCGTCACGCGGAAGGTGGGGATGCCCCGGCGCTCCGCCGCTTCCACGATGGCCAGGGTGGAGGGGCCGAGGGCGTGGCGCTCCGCCCAGTAGCGGAGGTTCTCGAGGTCATCCGTGATGTCCAGGTCTTCGCCGCGCGCCAGCGTCTCGACGATCTTCACGGCCAGCGGCAGGGCCTCCGTGACGACCTTCTCGATCTTGTAGCTGGTCACGATCGTGTACTGGCGATCGCGGCCCTTGACCTTGCGCGCCTTGCCGAAGCCCACGTCGGTGCCGGCCATGCACTGCAGCTCGATCAGGATGTGCTCCGTGATGTGGGCCGGGTAGGTGCCCTCGTACAAGCGCTCCACGAAGCCGCCGCGGCGGCCGGTGGAACAACGGTGCTCGTTCAGGCCGGGGAGCAGCTTGACCAGCTTGTCCACGAAGCCCGGGAAGGAGCTGGACGGGCGGTCGTCGAGGTCCTCCAGGTCGAGCACGGCATAGAAACAAGGCCGCGGCGAATGGATGCTGGGCCCACGCAACACGCGCTTCTCGAGAACCTTCATGACGTCTCCATAAGAACGGGGCGGAAAACGCCCCACCGTACCACACGGGAAGCGCGCCCAGCAAGCAAGTAAGCCCCTTCCTCCCCCCTCGCGGGGGAGGTGCTGGTAAGCGGAGGGGGCTGGCCCGCCAAGAAACCCAATCGCATGGGCCGTTATCAACTGCCACATCTTGCATTCGCGCCTCGCCCTGGCCTATGCTGGACAGGCATGCCGCCTCCAAGGAGGACCCCGATGGCCATCGACACGCCCTACTTCCTGTCCAGCTACGAAGACTACGCCGCGCTCGCCGACGCCGAGCGCTACGAGGTCCTCGACGGGGAGCTTGTCGAGATGTCACCTTCCCCCACGCGGCGCCACCAGTACGTGGCCCAGGAGATCTTCAGCGCGTTGCGCGCCTATGGCCGTGCGCACGGCGCGGGCGAGGCCTACATGGCCCCGCTCGACGTGGTCTTGCATGCGCCACGGCCCGCCACCGTGCTCCAGCCCGACGTCTTGTTCGTGACGCGGCCCCATGCCGACCGCCTGACCGACGCCAACGTCCAAGGCCCGCCCGACTTGGTGGTCGAGGTGCTGTCCCCCGGCCGCGCCCGGGTGGATTCGATCCGGAAGCTTGCCCTCTACGCGCGCTTCGGGGTTCCGGAGGTCTGGTTCGTGCCCGCCGACGCCAACCGGGTGGACGTGCTGACGCTAGGCGAGAGCGGCCACTATGGCGCACCGCGCTCCTACGAAGCCGGCGGGGTGCTGCAGAGCTCGTTGCTTCCGGGCTTCCAGGTCGAGGTCGCGACGCTCTTTCCCCCGGCCTGAAGCCTGGACCCGGCATGCTACGATGAACCCATGCTCAAGCCCATGCTCGCCACCCTCCTGCTGCTGGCCGCCCCCGCCCCGCGCACGGTCCCGACATTCTCCGCGATCGACGTGGCCGGCGGCGTCACCTTGGAGGTGCACGTCGGCAAGCCCCAGCGGGTGGCCCTGGAAGGGATGGACGCGGCGGTCGCGGAGTACGTCACGGAGGTCGTCAAGGGCGTCCTGATGATCCACCCCAAGCCCAAGACCCAGAGCTGGCGCGACCTCTTGAAGAACGCCCCGAGCGTGACGGCCCGGGTCGACGTGCCGCGCCTCACCAGCATCAAGTCTGCCGGCGCCTGCGTCGTGGCCTGCGACCACCTGGCCGGCCCCACCTTCACGCTGACGCTGGCCGGCGCCAGCAGCGGCACGGTGATGGGCAAGGTGCAGCAGTTCAACGCGCACCTCAGTGGCGCCAGCAAGATGGACGCGGCCATGTTGAAGGCCGACCAGGCGGCCGTAGACGCCACCGGCGCCAGCCACGCCCTGGTGAACGCGGGGACGAGCCTGACGGCCGACGCGACGGGCGCCAGCGACATCGCCTACCTGGGCAAGCCCAAGTTGACCCAGAAGGTCTCGGGGGCAGCGACGGTTCACGCCAAATAGCCTGAACACCAACCAAGCGAGAGTTCATCTTCGTGAAACACGGATGTAGCAAGCGTCGTGCTTAAATAAGTAGGTGTGGGGAACGCCATAACTGAAGCAAGCGCCACCTAAGCTGGCGCCGCTTCTTGTATAAGCCAAGGGGGATGCAATGCACATGCCCAAGGCTCTTATCCGTGCGGCCGTGGTCGCGTGGGTTAGCCTCTTGCCGCTCGCCGGGTGCTCGACCCTGCCGGATACGGCACCGATAGCGGCCATGCCGCAACAAGTCATCGAGCCGGTGGAAGACGTGTTGCCGGGGGTGCTCCCCGCGGAGTTGCCGCCGGTCGTGACCACGCGCATGTTGCGCATCTTCGGTCACGTCACCTTGCCCAAGGCCGTGGACGGCCTCGCCAACACCAAGGACGGTGCGGTAATCGGGGCGCCCGTGGTGCTGCGTGACGTGCCGACCGGCCGCAAGCTGGGCAGCGCCGTCACGTTCTACGACGGCAGCTTCTTCCTGGATGTGGCGGCGGACGTGGGCAAGCGCCCCGTCGTGCTGACGGTCGACCTGATCGACGCGAAGACCCGCGCGCCGCTCTTCCCGCTGGCCGCACCGCTGCAGCTGGCCCCGGAGCTCGCGGAGCAGCACGTGGAGATCGGGCCGGCCACCACGGCCTGGTACGCCTTGCTGTACAGCGTGGCGGCGCGCAAGACCAAGGCGCCGCCGCCGGACTGGACGGTTCTGGTGCCGGGCGTGACCACGCGGACGCTGGGCGGGCTGATCGTGGGGAGCAAGGCCAACGCGGTGGACTCGTTCTCGCTGCTCGCGTCGGGGGACGGGGGGATCATGAAGCCGGAGACGCCGACGGCGCTTCGGGCGGCGATCCAGAGGCTGGTGGACCGCTTGGTGTCCACGGCGCGGCCGGCGACGGAGCAGGAGCGGACGCCCTGAGGTGCGTCCGGCCCCGTTCTGGGCTATAATAAGCTTGCCTGCTAGCCCCTATCTGGTTTGCTTATCGCGAAGGAGAACCCGCCCCCGATGCACTTCGTGGATCGCCCGACCAAGTTCCAGGCCCTGGCCCGGACGCTCGCGATCATGGCATGCGTAGCCACGCTGGGGCTTTGGGGCCTGGTGGCTTTCGGGTGGGATATGGGCTCGTTGTACCGCTATGGCGCCGGCAAGGCGAGTCCGAGCGGCGCGGTGCACGCGGTCAGGTAGCGCGAGCTACTGCCAGAACCAACTGGCCGTCATCGCGTCGATGTCCTTTTGGACAGCCGCGAACGATGCGGCCTTGCGGTCCAGCTGGCTGGTGATGAGCCACAGGCTGTAGCGATAGATGTAGCCACGGTATGTGGTGAAGCGCGAGCCCGCGGCGGTCGTAACGTTGGCGACAATCGTGAAGCCGGGCACCAGGTCCAGCTTGGACGCGTCGTTGCTGACGAGACCGGCCCCTGCATCCAACAGGCTGGCCTTGCGCGCCTCATCCAGCGAGGAGTAGTTCATGACCTGCTTGATCTCGAAGGTACCCACGTTGC
>JAQBPE010000114.1 GCA_028287685.1 Cyanobacteria bacterium RYN_339
TGGAGATCTGGTCCCACGGCGACGGCGGCATGGTCCGCATCAAGCCCGACGGCGACCCGACCAACGCCTTCCGCCCGCAGGCCCACCTGAGCGTTTCCGTGAAGTACCCCCCGTCGGCCGACGGCCACGACTTCAACGACGAGGCCTTCAAGGTCGATCACTGCGGCAACCACCTGCCCAAGTGGTCGAAGGACGTCAAGAACCCGCATGACGCGGCTTGCCCGGCCGGCAAGAAGTTCCTCGACGACCACGCCAACCGCACTCACACGAACCTTCGCTAGCAAAGCGCGCTTCTGACGCGTTGGAGTTGCTTCACTGCGTCGGATAGCGCGTGAGGTGCGCCTGCACGGCAAGGGAAGTTTGTCCCGTCGAAAGACGCGCGCACTTGGGGGTATAGAGGGAGCGTTCGCCCCTCTTCCCAGGCAGGTTCGATGCAGGTCCAATACTTCCTGTCGCCAGCGGGATCGCTGCCCTTCAACCTCCAACAGATCGAGACCCGGCTGCGCTTGCTGCCGGGCGCTTTCCGGCTGAACCAGCCGGGCGACGTCTCGTACGTCATCACGGCGAGCGCCGGCATGGCCAAGTACGTGGAAGCCAAGCTGAAGATGGACCCGCGCACCTCGCTGATCAGCCAGGGCCTGGTGACGATCTCCCCGCGCTCGATCGCCATCTACCAGGACGCGCCCAAGGAGATCTTGCAGCAGATGGAGGACTTCATCACCTGGCTGCTGAAGACCACGCCCTGCCAGGTGCTCTCCGACGAGGGCGAAGACTGGACGCGGCGCTACGCCGCCAACCCGCGCGCGCTTTTCGTCGAAGAGGACCAGTGGCTCTAACATGAGCCTTCAGGCCGCCTGCCGCGGCCTACGCACCGAAACGACCTGGGCTGCCGCCGCGCGCTTGCTGGCCCTGGCTTCCATGGTCGCGCGCCGTTTGGGCCCCACGGAGGTCAGTGCCGCCGCCGCGGCCGAATGGGACGACTGGCTGCCCGCGGGAGCCTGGCCAGCGGTGGGGCTGCCTCCCGGCCTGGACCTGCAAGACCCCGGGCTGTTGGGCCGGGCCTACATGGCCTGGCACCTGCCGGAGATCACCGGCGCCGCGGCGGCGGCGCGCGAGGGCGGCGCGAAGCTGGACGGCCAGGCCCTCCTACATGCCACCCAACTGTTCTCCGAACCCTACATGGCGGGCTTCCTGGCGCGCTTCGCGGGGGGTGCCACGGTGGTGGATCCCGCTTGCGGCGCAGGCGAACTGCTGCTGGCCGCGCTGGACGCCGGCGCGAACCACCTGGCCGGCTGCGATTTGGACCCGCAGGCGGTCGCGTTGGCCAGCACGGCCTTGCGGCTCCGCGAACGTGAGCTCGTGGGCGTAATCGTGCTGGACCTGCGCTTCGATGATGGGCTCGCGGCCTTCTCGGGACAAACCTTCGACGCCGTGCTGGCCAACCCGCCGTACCTCGGCCGCAAGCACATGTCGCGGGAGCTGGCGCGCCGGCTGGGACAGGACTTCCCGGCGGCGCAGGGCGACCTCTTCGCCGCCTTCCTGCTGCGGGCGCTGGCGTTGGCCCGGCCTGGCGGAACGCTGGGCTTCGTGACCATGAAGGCCTGGCTTTACCAGGATAGCTTCGCGGCGTTGCGCGGACGCTACCTGCGAGAGGCCACGCTGTTGGCCTTCGCGGACTTGGGGGCCGAAGCCTTCGACCCCGCCTTGGCCTTGCATGACGGTGTCAGCGTCGCCCTCACTTGTTGGCGGCTGGCGGCCCCGGCCGCGGACCACGAGGTCCAGGCCGTGAAGGCCGTCGCGGTGCCGGGCCCGGCGGCGAAGGCTGCCCGCCTGGCGGATCCCGATCGCTGGTTGGCTTTCCGGCAGGCCGACTTGCTGGAGATGCCGGGCGCGCCCTTCTGTTACGACTTACCGGCGGGGCTGCGGGCGCTCCTGGCGCGGGGCGGCGACCTGGTGGGCTGCGTGAAGCAGGGGCTTGCCACGACGGAGAACCAGCGCTTCCTACGCTTCGCCTGGGAAGTACCGCCTTCCAACCGCTGGGTGCCCTGCGCGCGCGGCGGGATGTACCGCAAGTGGGCGGGCCTCGACTACGAGCTCGTGGACTGGGAGGCCGACGGCGCGCGCATCAAGGCGCTGATCCCGCGCAAGTACCCTTACCTGGGCGGCTGGCGCTGGGTGGCCAAGAACGCCGACTGGTACTTCCAGCCGGGCCTCACCTACGGCTACATGGCCTACGGCGCCCTCGGCGCGCGCGAGCTGGACGGGGCCGTCTTCGAGGTCGCGAGCATCGGCGTCTTCCCGCAGGCGCGCGACCTGGACCGTGCCACGGTGTTCGCCGCCCTGAACTGCCGCACGGCGTCCTGGATGCTGCGCGCGCTTTCGCAGAAGCACATGTTCCAGGCGGGCATGGCCGAGCGCCTGCCGCTGCCGCGCTTCGACGCCGCCGCGCACGCAGATGTGGTGGAGCTCGTGGCCTGGTGTGTGGCCGCCAAGCGGCGCTTGCTGCGCGCGGACCCCCGGGAGGGGGCCTGCGACCCTACCGTCTGGGACCAGCCCGTCGAGGTGGCGCTGGCACGCGCCCAGCACGAGGCCGCCTGGCTACATGCCGCGGAAGGTGCCCTGGAGGCGCTGGTATGCGACGGCTATGGCCTGGACGCGGAGGCGCGCCGGCACCTGGTCGCAGAGACGGGCGTCCCGGCCGGCTGGCTGCCTCTGGCCGGGCCCGTCGACCCGCCCCCCGGCGTGCCCGCGGCCGTCCTGCGCCACCTCACCAACCTGCCGGGGCTCTATCCGCCGGGCGAAGGCAAGCCCATGCCGGCGGAGACCCCGATCGAGGCCCGGGCGCTGGCCCTGGGCGTGCATCCCCTGGCGCTGGTGCACGAGCCGCCGGGCGCGGCCGAGCGCGAGGCCTGGATCGAGGACGGTCGGATGGTCAAGGTGCTGCAGGCGATCGGGGACTCGGTGTGGGTGTTGGGCGAGGACCGACCCGATCGGGAATGGCTCGAGACACGCTTCTTCGCGTACCACACGTTGCGCTTCAAGCGCAGGCCCATCGTCTGGCACCTGGCCTCCAAGCCTTCGCGACGCGGCCGCGCGCCCGCCTTCGGCTGCCTGGTGAACGCCCACGCGCTGGCCCGGCTGGGGCTGGCGGAGTTGGCCGCCTTGGTGCCGGCGGCGGATGAAGAGACCCGGGCCTTCGCCGATGCCTTGCGACGCTGCGCCTGGGATCCTGACCTCGATGATGGCGTGCGGGTGAACATCGCGCCGTTACAGCAAGCCGGGCTGTTGGCCCGACCGGTGCTGCCAGCCGCCGATGTGGCAAAGGCGATCGCCCAACGCGCCGCTTGGCGCGCCGATGGGCTCTAGCTGGCGGTCACGGGTGCAAGACCGGGAGTCAGACCTCTCCCGCGCCGTCCCAATTTCTGGATTTGCCGAGATTTCCGCATTCAATTCTTTGCTTACCGTCCTGGTCGGCCGCCAAATGGCACGCCCGCAGGGCAGCCAGCCAGACCGCCAAACGTCCTGGCGACCCGCAAGCACGGCCTTCAACCGAACTTGCGCGCGACAACCCGCAACGAGCCGTTGGCTTGAAGTTGCTCCGCATCGACCAGGTAGCCTTGTTTCGCCATGGTGGCCTTCACCATGGCCAAGGCGTAGCGCTGGCTCAGCTGGCCCAGCCAGGTTGCGTTCAGCCGCGTGCTGTCGAACTCGGAAATGATCGCGTCGAAGTTCCCGTCGGCGTTGCGCTTGAAGCCGATGTCGTTGCTGCCCGGGTTCACGAACTCGCGGCGAAGGATCACCTCCGCGGTCTCGTCGCGCTGGTCGCCCTGGTAGCCGAAGAGCGGCTGGGCCTCCTCGCGGGCTTCCACAACGGGGAAGCCCAGATCGGCGAGCGCCTGGCAGAGCATGGCCTCGTCGCGCAGGGTGGTCCGGACCACGGTGAAGTGGGACATGGCGACCTCCTTTCCGATTTCGTACCCGCGCCCTTGGACGCCTAATCCCGCGTAACGGAGAGCAATTGCGGCGGCGTGGCGTCCGCGGGGTAGCTCAGCGTCAAGCCGAGGTCGTAGGTCTTGCCCGCCGGCACGTCGATGCGCGCGAAGGGCGGCGCCTCTTCGCCGTGGCGCAGCACCACGTGGACGTAGCGCGTCTGCCCGTTCCAGGTCAGCTTGATCGGGCCGCGGAACATCACCGGCTTGTTCGGCGGATCCAAGTAATGGGCCTTGCCGCCGGCCACCGCCACCGGCTGCGTCAGCGCGAGCTTGTAGCGGCCTGCCGGCAAGGGCAGGGTCAGGGCGTAGGTGGCGCCGTAGTTGCCATGCGCCGCGTAGGCCGTGTCCGCATACCGCGTCACGAGGGCGGCGCTTTGGTCTTGCTGCGTGCCCATACGGTTGAGGTAGACGGCGGCGATCGGGTAGGCCACCGTGCCGCGGGCCGTGGGGGCCTCCAGGCGGCCTGTCCACGTGGCGCCATGGGCGACGCCCGCCACGCGGCCGTAGCGGAAGCCGCCACCGGCCGGCGGCGCGGGCGAGGCCGGGTTCCAGGGCGTCGGCGCCTTGTCGCGGGGGCCGGACAGGCGCTCGCGCGCCAACTCCGCCTGGAAGTCCGCGGACGTGGGCGTCACGAAGGCGCCCAGGGCGTCCTTGGCGGCGAAGACGGCCAGATCCGCGAACCCGATCGGCCCGTCGGCGTGGCCGCGCATGATCACCGTACGTCCATTGATGGGCGGCGGGATGGCGACGTTGGTGGGGATGGGGAGGTTGTAGGCCAGGTAGCTGGAGTGCGGCGGCAGCACGGCCTCCGCGCCGGGCAGGTTGGACCGGCCATGCAGCACGTCCGTTGCCGCGCGATCGCCAGGGCCCGCGTACACGCTGCCGCCCGGGTCTTCCGTCACGGTGGGCAAGGGCACGAACAGCGCGTCGGGCTGGCTGAGGTAGGTGACGCCCGGCTTGAGCGAGACCGTCACGGTGCGATCGCCCCCGTTCACCACCAACAGGCCGATGTGCAACCGGTGCTCGTCGCCTGGCTCGTCCTTCGCGATGTGGTGCGAGAAGATCGTGAAGTCGCCCTTGATCGGGTGGTTCTGGTGCACGGCCGGGTTGCCGGCCAGCGTGGACAGCATGACGCCGGGCGCCTGCACCACCTCCGGGCTGTTGCTGTCGAAGAAGGCCTCGTCGTCCATGCCGCCCGGCAGCGGGCGCACTTGCAGCTCCCGTTCGAGCTTGGCCTGGGTCGCGGGCGAGCCCGCGGGCACGGCGCCCGGCTCGATCGGCCGCATCATCCAGCACCCGGACACCAGCCCGGCCAACCCCAACACCGCGATCACGCGCCTCATCCAGGCCTCCTGTGTGCTTTCTGCCCCGCCATCATACACCTTGTGATCTGCGCTGAAAAAACAGCTTGCATTTTTGGAAAATTAAGGTAAAGTAAAGAAACAGTTAACCTTAGCTTTGCCTGGCCCCCCTACATAGAGGACCGACCTGCATATGAAGATGTTCCGCACTCTGACCCTGGGCCTCCTGACGGTCGCCGCCGTCGCCAGCTGCGGCCGCACCAACCTGGCTGCCCCCACCGCCACGCAGGCCGCCAGCACCCTGCCCACCGTCAAGACGGTCGACGGCCAGGAGTTCGCGCTGGGCTTCGACATGAAGAAGTACAAGACCCAGTTCGCACCGAAGGCGAAGATCCAGCACCTGGTCCGCCAGGGCATGCTGCCCGCCTCGGTCGACAACCGCAGCCTGTGCGCGCCGGTCTACAACCAGGGCATGCTGGGCGCCTGCACGGCCTTCGCGATGGGCAAGGGCCTGCGCGAGTACCTCCAGCGCCTGAACGGCGAAGAGCAGACGCCCCTGTCGGCGCTGTACCTCTACTACGAAGAGCGCGTCCTCAACAACACCGTGAACGAGGACTCCGGCGCCACCATGTCGCAGGGCATGCAGGTCTTGAAGGAGAAGGGCGACGCCCCCGACACCGACCGCGCCTACGGCTGGACCTACCTGTTCACCTTCAAGAAGCCCAACTCCGAGAAGGCCGCGACCGACGCCGCCAAGTGGAAGGTCGCCAACCCGGTCCAGCTGGGTGGCCTCGACGACATCAAGACGGCCCTGGCCGCCAAGAAGCCCGTCGTGTTCGGCTTCATCGTCTACCAGACCTTCATGGGCGCCCAGGTCCAGAAGACCGGCGTGATGGAGATGCCTTCGCCCCAGCAGGGCGAGCGCCAGGTCGGCGGCCACGCCGTCATGGCCGTTGGTTACGACGACGAGAAGAAGGTCTTGATCATGCGCAACTCGTGGAGCGAGAAGTGGGGCGACAAGGGCTACTTCTACATGCCTTACGAGTACGTTCAGCACAAGGATTGGGTCGACGACATCTGGACCGTCAACTAATAAGGGTGTCATCTTCCCAGGGCGGGGGCCGAAAGGCTCCCGCCCTACCTTTTTCTTAACCTATCCTTGGGCACGCCTTCCCCAGCGAGCGGTGATAACACCGTATGGACGCCCTGAGAGCCCGAGCGCTGTTGCTCCGTCTTGAGAAACGCCTCGACCACCGCCTGACGGCGGAGGTGCCGATGGACGAGAACGTGCGTCGCCAGCTGGGCGCGAGCGCGGCCGATGGCGCGGATGACGCCGCCGTGATGGCCGGCCTCGAAGCCGATACGATCGCCTGGGACGACAAGACCCGGCGGCTGATTTCGACCGCCTCCGACGTGCCGATCGACGAGTCGATCCGTCCGTTCTCGGAGAGCCCGCACTTCGGGAGCGGCGTCGAGCAGTGCATGGAGTTCGCGATCCGCTATTTCCGCGAGGTCATGCAGAAGGCCGGCCGCTTCGAGGGCAGCTTCGGCACCGACTGGACCACCCAATACAACATGTCCGACGACATCCGCCGCATCGCCAGCGGCCGCGTCAAGAAGGACGGCTACACCGCCTATCTATCGGCCGGCACCGTGCCCCCGCGCGCGGGCGACGTCGTCGTCTTCGAAACGCCCAAGGACCAACAGTCCACGGCTCACGAATTCCACGTGGCGATCGTCAGCAAGGTCTTCCAGCGCGGCGGCCAGTGGTATGGCCGCATCTACGAGGCCAACGTGCCGCTCGGCTCCAACGACCCGGACGTGTCGAACCACTTCGAGGACGTGCCCCTGACGGTGCGGAACGGGACGTTCAGCTTCGCGCGCCTGGATACCACCGCCAAGAAGTACAAGACCGACATGGACTGCGTCGGCTGGCTGCACCCGTTGGGCATGAAGTCCCTGCCGGGCGCCGTGGCCCGCATGGAAAACTACGACGGCCGCGTGATCGGCTACGCCTGAGCCCGGGGCCACCACGCCAACGTCAGGCCCACGCCCACGGCCGTGGCTGCCAGCGCGGTCGTGCCCACACCGGCGTTTAGTTGAGCAAGAACGCCAGGCCGCGGTAAAGCAGCAGGCGCGAGGCAGACGGGCGCTCGGACACCGGATCGCTGCGATCCGCCCAGTCGGCGTCGAAGACCTGGGCGAAGCGGCGCGGGGCCTCTCCGCCGCCGATCGCGAGCATCGTCTCGTTGTTCAGGTCGAAGCTGAAGAAGTTCCAGTTGGTGGAGCCTACCAGCAGCGTGTTGTCGACCAGCGCGGCCTTGGCGTGCAGCGCATGCTCGTCCGCCGCCGGGCGGTACCACCGCACGGCGACGCCCGCCGCGGCCAGGCGGCTGGCCACGCCCAGGTTGAAGACCCCGCGCGGGGCCCAGCCCAACGGCGAGAGGTTGGTCAGGTCGTTGGGGTCGACCAGCACCCGCACGTCCACACCGCGCCGGTGGGCCGCCAGCAGCGCGGCTTCCGCGTCGGGGTCCTCCAGCTCGAACATCATCACGCGCACGGCCTCCTTGGCCTCGGCCAGCGCCTTGAGCACGGCGGGGCGGCCATGGCGGCCGGCCAGGCCGGTGGGGAAGTAGGCGATTTCGTCGCTGCCGAGCCGCGTGGGCAGGTCGGCCGCCGGCCAGGGGCGTAGCTCTTCGTGGCCCATGGGCGTCGCCAGCACGAAGGCGCGCGCGATCTCACCGCCGATGGCGTTGGCGACCTGGCCCTCCACCCGCACGCCCACGTCGTGGTTGTGGAGGATGTCGGCGCCGACGTTCATCGAGCCCACAAAGGCGGCCTGACCATCGGCAACCACCACCTTGTTGTGGTCCTCCACGAAGCGGTAGCCGTGCTTGCGGGCCAACACGTCACGTGGATAGAGCCGCACCGGCACGCCGGCGTCGCGCAGGATGTGCAGCACGGGCGTGGTCAGCGCCTTCAGCGCGGGCAGGGTGCCGAGGTCCGGGTCGAGCATCACGCGCACGGCCAGGCCCTCGCGGTGGCGCCGGGCCAGTTCGCGCGCCAACTCGATGGCCCGCGGTCCGCCCAGCACGTAGTAGTCCACGGCGATCGAACGCTTGGCGCCGGCCACCAGGCCCATGATCGTCTCCCAGGCCTCGTCGCGGTCCACCAGCAGGCGGGCTTCACCGGCGAAGCTTCGCGTGGGCTCCGCCACGGCCGGCGCCGCGATCATGGTCAAGGCGCAGAACGCAGCAAGCAACAGGCGCAAGGGGACCTCTCGCCTCCTACCTTAACATAAATTCAGGTGGCGATCGAGAAGGGGTTGAAGTCGGTCTCGCGGTCGAAGTAGTCCTCCTGCTCGGCCCGCTTGAGGAAGCCCACCAACGCATAGGTCACGGGGGTCGCCAGGACCTCCCACACGACTTTGAGCGTGTAGTTCGACTGCATTACCGTGAGCAACAAGGCGTTGTCCCACAGCCCATAGAACGCCACGGGATAGAAGATCAGGGTGTCGACGATCTCGCCGATAGCCGTCGAGCCGATCACGCGCAGCCACAGCATGCGGCCCTCCGTCCGCACCTTGAGCTTGGCGAGCACGAAGGAGTTCGTCAGCTCGCCGGCCCAGAAGGCCGCCAGCGAGGCCAGCACGATGCGCGGCGTCGAGCCATAGGCGATTTCATACGCCGCCTGGTTCTTCCAGCCCGCAGCGGGCGGCAGCGCGAGCACGGCCCAGCACATGAAGGCGGCGAAGGTCAGCGCGGCGAACCCGGCCCAGACCACCCGGCGCGTGCGCTTGTAGCCGTACACCTCCGTCAGGACGTCGTTGAAGGCGTAGCTGATCGGGAAGAACAGGATGCCCGCCCCGAACGTGAAGCCCTGGACCGTCGTCACCTTGCCCACGCCGATCAGATCGGCGCAAAGCAGCGTCGCCACGAAGGCGACCATGAGGATGTCGTAGTAGCGGTAGGAGCGGGTCATGCCCTTATTCAATCATGATATGCTCGCTGAACGACGGAGGATCCAGATGCTTTACGATTTCATGGTCAAGCGCAACGATGGCAGCCAGGCGAGCCTGGCCGACTTCAAGGGCCAGGTCCTGTTGCTGGTCAACACGGCCTCGGAGTGCGGCTTGACGCCGCAGTACGACGGCCTCGAGAAGCTGTACCAGCAGTACCAGGCCAAGGGCCTGAACGTATTGGGCTTCCCCGCCAACGAGTTCGGCGCCCAGGAGCCCGGCTCCGACACGCAGATCGCGGAGTTCTGCAAGCTGAGCTACGGCGTGAAGTTCCCGCTGATGGCCAAGTCCGTGGTCAAGGGCGAGGGCCAGAGCCCGCTCTACGGGTACCTCACCAAGGAAAGCCCGTTCCCTGGTGACATCACCTGGAACTTCGAGAAGTTCCTGGTGGGGCGCAGCGGCCAGGTGGTGGCGCGCTTCTCGCCCAAGGTCGACCCGCTGGCCCCCGAGGTCGTGGAAGCGATCGAGCGGGAACTGGCGCAAGGCTAGTGCCCGAGTTCATCCGCCGCTCCCTCCTGCCGGTGTCGGCGGAGCGGCTCTTCGCCTGGCATGCGAGCCCGGGGGCTTTCGAGCGCCTCGCCTCGCCGTTGGAGCGCGTGCGCGTGCTGGAGCGGCATGGCGGCATCGGCGAGGGCGATCAAACGCTGTTGGAGATGCGCGTGGGGCCGTTCCCCGTGCAGTGGCTGGCGGAACACCGCGGCCTGGTGCCGGACCACGCCTTCACGGACGTGCAGATCCGCGGGCCGTTCGCGCACTGGTCGCACACCCACCGCTTCGAGCCCATGGGGCCGGAAGCTGCCATCCTGGAAGATATGGTGCGCTACCGGTTGCCCGGCCGCGGGCCGGGCAACCGGCTGGCCGGGCCTTGGATCGCGCGCAAGCTCGCGCGGACCTTTGCCTGGCGCCATGCGCGCACCCAGCTCGACCTCCTGCGCCTGCAGGCGGCGGGCCATGGCAAGCTGCGCGTTGCCATTAGTGGTTCTACGGGCCTGGTGGGCAGCGCCCTGGCCGCGTTCCTGACGGCGGGCGGCCACGAGGTCGTGCCGCTGGTGCGGCGCCGCGACCTGGCCGGCGCCTTTTGGGACCCGTCGAGGCTGGACGGCGAGGTCGACCGTGACGCCCTGGAAGGCCTGGACGCGGTGATCCACCTGGCCGGCGAGAACATCGCGGGCGGCAAGTGGACGGCCGCGCGCAAGCAGGTGATCCTCGACAGCCGCCGCATCGGCACGCGCGTCCTGGCGGAGGCGCTCACGCGCCTGGCGAAGCCGCCCAAGGTCTTCATCTCCGCCTCCGCCATCGGCTACTACGGCGATGGCGGCGATACCGTCTTCGACGAGCAGACCCGCGCGGCCGGGCGCGGCTTCCTGAGCGAGGTGTCCCAGGCCTGGGAACTGGCCTCGGACCCGGCGCGCCGGGCGGGGATGCGCGTCGTGAACCCGCGCCTCGGCGTGGTGCTGTCGCCGCACGGCGGCGCGCTTGCGCGCATGTTGCCGGCCTTCCGGGCCGGCGTGGGCGGGCCGATCGGCAGCGGCAAGCAGTGGTTCAGCTGGATCGGGCTCGACGACGCGGTCGGGGCGCTCTACCACCTGATCGGCAGCGAGCTCTCCGGCCCCGTCAACCTGGTGGCGCCACAGGCCGTGCCCCAGGGCGACTTCGCGCGGGCGCTGGGCCACGAGCTGGGCCGCCCCGCCTTCTTGCCGCTGCACGCCACGGTCGTCAGCGCCATCTTCGGCGAGATGGGCCACGAGCTCTTGCTGGAGGGCCAGCGCGTCGTGCCGTCGGCCTTGCAGGCGGACGGCTTCCAGTTCGCCACGCCCTGGCTGGCGGAGGCGCTGTGCTGGGAGCTGGGCGGGGTGCCCGGCTCGCTGGCGACCGAAGCCGCCGCTACGGCGCCGTAGGCTCCACGGTCTGGGCGAAGTCGCAGAGCTGGTCTTCGGTCAAGACCATCACGACGGCCTTGTCTTGCTCGCCCTTGATCTGCACCTGGTACTTGCCGTCCGCATCCTGGGCGGCCACCGTGACGGTGCCCAGGCCCAGCAGCTGCTTGCCCAACAGGCGTTGGGCACAGTTCGGCGGCGAGGCGGCCTGCTGGTGGTCGATGCCGGACAGGGCGGAAGCGGCCAGCATGGCCGCGGTCAGGATCGTCTTCATGGGGTCCTCCGTTATGTTGCCCATGTTATGTGCTCCTGGCCGGCGCGGCTGTGGCGCATGCACCGCCCGGGGTATGAAACTGGCAACGGAGGGACCCCATGGGCCATGACGCCAAGCCACGCCGGCAACACCTGCTGGGCCTGTTGTTCAGCGCGGAAGGCACGCTGTCGCACGATCAAATCGATCGCGTGCTGACGGAACAGGCCAGCCTGCGCCAGGCCGACCGCTTCGTGCACTTCGGGCAGGTGGCCCTCGATCTGGGCCTGGTCAGCCGCGCCCAGCTGGATTGGGCCCTACAGATGCAAGAGCGGCTGGCCTTCGCCGCCCAGGAGCGCGATCGCCTCGGCTACCTCTTGCTCGACAGCGGCGCCGTGCGCCCGTCGCAGATCGCGTTGGCGCTGGAACGGCAGAAGGCCGAGGGCGGCCTGCTGGGTGAACTGCTCGTCAGCCTGGGCTACGTCACGGCGGCACGCCTGCAAGAGGTCCTGGACCACCAGGCGACCGCCGCCCTGGGCTAAGGCAATAAGGGCCCGGGCTCGGCCTGGGTCAGGTTGAAGACCTTGCTGGCGGACTTGTGGCCCCAGAGGAAGTAGACGACCAGGCCCACGGCCATCCAGCCCAGGAACGTGAACCAGGACGACCACTGGAGCGTCAGCATCAGCGCCACGTTGACTGCGATGCTCAGGATCGGCACGAACGGCACCCCTGGGCACTTGAAGACACGCGGGATGTCCGGCGCCTTGCGGCGCATCGCGATGACGCCCGCCGACACGGCGCAGAATGCAGCCAGGGTGCCGAAGCTGACCATGTCCCACAGGGCGTCGAGCGGCACGCTGGCCGCCAGGATCGCGGTGACGACGCCGAGCACCAGGGTCGAAGCGACCGGGGTGCCGGTGCGCGGGCTGATCTTCGACATAAAGGCCGGCGCCAGGCCGTCGCGGCTCATCACGTAGAGGATGCGGGTCTGGCCGATCGAGCCCACGATCAAGACGCCCAGGATGCCGATGACCGCCACGATCGACAGCACGTAGGCCGCCTTCGGGTAGCCGGCCACGATCAGGCCGGCGGCCAACGGCTCTTGCAAGCCCTTCAACTGGGCCAGCGGGTACAGGCCCGTGAGCACCAGGCCCACGGCCACGTAAAGCACGGAAACGATCGCCAGCGCGATCACGATGCCGCGCGGCATGTCGCGCTGGGCGTCGACGGCTTCCTCGGCCACGGTCGAGACCGCGTCGAAGCCGACGAACAGGAAGAACAGCTGGCCCGCGCTCGCGGCGACGGACTTCCAGCCGAAGGGCATGAAGGGCTCCATGCGCGAAGGCTCGAACTTGCCCATGCACAGGCCGATGAACATCATCAGGGCCAGGCACTTGGCGGCCACCAGCACGTTGTTCACCCGGGCGCTCTCCTTGATGCCCGCGATCAGCAGCAAGGTGATCAGCACGATCGAGAAGGCGGCCGGCGCATTGAACAACCCGACCTCCGTGGAGTTCGGGATGTGGACGCCCGGCGGGAAGAGCAGGCGCGGCGGGATGTGCCAGCCGAAGCCGCCCAGGATCTGGTTCAGGTAGCTGCCCCAGCCCGAGGCCACGGCCGAGTTAGCCAGGCCGTACTCGAGCAGCAGCGCCCAGCCAATCATCCAGGCCACGACCTCGCCCAGCGCCACGTAGGTGTAGCTGTAGGCGCTGCCGGAAGCCGGGATCAGGTTGGCCAGCTCGCAGTAGCTCAGCGCCGCCAGGGCGCAGGCGACCGCCGCGAGGATGAACGAAACCACCATCGCCGGCCCGGTCTGCGACGCGATTTCCGCGGGCATCACGAAGATGCCGGAGCCGATCGTGCAGCCAACGCCCAGCGCCACGAGCGAGAACAACCCCAATTCGCGCTTGAGGGCGGGCCCATGGCCATGGTCGCCACGCACATGCGCCTCGTGGTCGGCCCGGATGGCCTCCACGGACTTGGTCCGGAACATGCTGCTGGCCAAGGAGACCTCCCGCGGAAGCGTTGGGTGGGTTAAACTCCAGCATTCTACATCAGCTTGCTTGCCTAGGAGGGCTCCAGTGCCGAATCTACGTTATGTTGTCGCCCTCGCGTTGGCGTCCCTCGCGCTCGCCGCGCCGGCCCCGGCCGCCGAGGAGGCGCGCATGCGCCTGCGCGATCTGGGCATCAGCATCGGCCACTACCCCACCGGCAAGTTCAACGCCATCACCGACGTGGCGGGCGTGAAGGTGGGCCACCATACGTTGGCCGGCCCGCCGGGCACCCCCATCCACACCGGCGTCACGGCGATCGTCCCGCGCGACGACGTGTGGAACAAGAAGGTCTTCGCCAGCCAGTTCCGGCTGAACGGCAACGGCGAGATGACGGCGGCGCACTGGATCGAAGAGGCCGGCTGGCTGGAGACGCCGATCCTCCTGACGGACACGCTCTCGATCCCCCAGGTGTCCGACGGCGTCGTGACCTGGATGGAGAACCACTACCCCGACATGGGCCTGGGTGACGACGTGGTGATCCCCTGCGTGGCGGAGTGCGACGACAGCTTCCTGAACGACCAGCGCGGCCGCCACAACCTGGGCGCCCACGCCATGACGGCGATCGAGCAGGCCAAGTCGGGCCCGGTCGCCGAAGGCGCGGTGGGGGCCGGTACGGGCATGACCAGCTTCCGCTTCAAGGGCGGCATCGGCACGAGCAGCCGCATGGTCTCCAAGGAGGACGGCGGCTACACGATCGGCATCCTCGTGAACTGCAACATGGGCACGCGGGGCGACCTGCGCATCGACGGCGTGCCGGTGGGCCAGGAGATCCCGCAGCTGATGCCCAAGTCCAAGCCCAGCGAGGGCTCGATCATCATGGTGCTCGCCACGGATGCGCCGCTGCTGCCGCACCAGCTCAACCGCATGTGCCGCCGTATGGCCATGGGCCTGGCGCGCACGGGCACGACGGCCCACCACGGCTCCGGCGACATCGCGATCGCCTTCTCCACGGCCACGGTGGTGCCGCACTACCCCAAGGAGCTGACCATGCCGGTCAACGCCATCAACAACACGCACCTGGACCCGCTCTTCGACGCCACGATCGAGTGCATGGAAGAGGCCGTGGACAACGCCCTCTGCATGGCCAAGACCACCGTCGGCCGTGATGGCAACACCGTCTACGCGCTGCCGTACCCCGAGCTGCGCAAGGCCATGCGCAAGCACGGTCACCCCGTCAAATAGCGCGCAAGGTCGCCTGCAAGCCATCCTTCACGCGCAGCGTCACCACCGGCCAGGGCACGACGGGCTGGCCGGGCAGGGCGTCCACGTGGAAGGCCCGGCAGATCATCGCCAGCAGCACCTTGCCCTCCATCATGGCGAAGTTGTTGCCGATGCAGACGCGGCCGCCGCCGCCGAAGGGCAGGTAGGCGAACTTGGGGCGGTCGGCGCTGTTCTCGGGCGCGAAGCGCTCCGGGTCGAAGCCTTCCGGGTTCTCCCAATACTTTGGGTTGCGATGCGTGGCGAACATGTTCGCGGTGACCAGCTCGCCCGCCTTGATGGTGAAGCCGTCGACCACGTCGTCGGCCAGGGCCTGGCGCTGGATCACGTAGATGGGCGGATAGAGCCGCATGGCCTCTTCCAGCACCATGGTCGTGTAGCGCAGCTTGCCCAGGTCCTCCAGGGTAGGGACACGGTCGCCCAGCACCGCCGCCACCTCCGCGCGCAGCTTGCGGGCCACGTCCGGGTGGCGGGACAGCAAGTAGAGCGTCCAGGTCAGGGCCGTGGCCGTGGTCTCGTGCCCGGCCAGGAAGATCGTCATGACCTCGTCGCGCACCTGGTGGTCCGACAGGCCATCGCCGGTCTCCTCGTCGCGGGCGGCCAGCAACATGTCCAGCAGGTCACCCTGCCCGGGCGTGGCGCGGCGGGCGCGGATGATGCCCAGCACCACGCCGTCGAGCACGCCGCGGGCGTGCACGAAGCGCCGGTTGTTCGGCGTGGGCAGCCATTCCGGGATCTGGAAGGGCGCAAAGATGCGGGCGTTGGCCAGCTCCAGGCCCGTGGCCAGGGCCTCGCCCACGCCGGCCTCCGTGCCCGTGACGTCTGCGCTCAACAGCGTCTTGCTGACGACGCGCAGCGCCAGCGCCATCATCTGGGCGCTCACGTCGACCACCTCGCCGCGCGCCGCGCGCCCTTGCCAGTCGGCCAGCAGCGTTTCCGTGCAGGCCACCATCGTGGGCAGCAGGCCGGCGATGTACTTCTGGTGGAAGTAGGGCTGGATCATGCGCCGGTTCGTCAGCCAGGTCTGGCCGCTCGCTGTCAGCAGGCCGTCGCCCAACAGCGCCTTGAGCGTGTCGTAGGCGGGGCTCTTGGGGTAGTTCTTGGCGTTGTCCAGCAGCACGTGCTTGATGGCCGTCGGGCTGGTCAGGACGTAGTTCACGCGGCTGCCCAGGCGCACGCGCACCACCTCGCCGTAGCGGCGGGTCCAGCCCAGGATGGTTTGCATGCGGGTGAGCGGCGGTGCGAGGTCGGGCAGGCTGCCCACCAGCGGCCGGCCGACGGGTCCGGGCGCCGTTACCATCCTTTCATCGTCCACCAGCAAATGCCCCACAGCTCCACCAAGGCGCCCAGCAGGCAGGCCCGGCGCAGGGCGTCGCTGCCGACCTTGCGCGCGCCCGAGGCCGCCAGGACCATCATGAACGGCAAGGCGTCCAGGAAGTAGCGCTTGCCGAACTGGGTCCAGCCGGACCAGTAGTAGAACATGTAGACCGTCATGATCATGACGACGGTCAGCAGGGCGAGCTGGTTGGCGCGTTGGCGCCAGTTCGCGAACAGCGCGACCAGGATCACGGGATACGAGATGAAGAGGTTCACGCCGTCGTAGGTGGGGTTCGGCCAGGGCACGATCCGGCCCATGATCGTCAGCGTTTCCCAGGAGGGCAGCGACAGGAAGTAGCCGCTGAAGTTCTTCCAGAGGTACTGCGTGCTGAAGATGCCGAAGGGCGGGTTGTCCTTGCCCAGGATGAAGCGCGCGTAGCCGTTGTCCGTGGGCGTGCCGAAGCGCGCCCAGTTGTAGGCGGCGTTGAAGGCCAAGAAGCCCGCGATGGTGCCGATGAAGCCCACCTCGCGGCGGGTGGCGTCTGCCGGGGGCTGCGCTGCCGCGGGGGTGGCGGGGTCCGCGTCCGGCCGGATCAGCATATACGCGAAGAAGGGCAGGCTCAGGATCACGTTCTGGCGCGCCAGCATGGCGATGCCCAGCCCCAGGCCGGCGACCCAGCCGCGACGCTTGCCGTAGACGTCGAGCATCGACAGCGACAGGCCGAACAGGGTGACCATGTGCATCAGCGGCCAGGTGGCCCCGTTCTTGCCGGCGTAGAACCAGAAGGGGCAGCCAATCGCCCAGACCAGGAAGAGCCAGAACCGGCCCTCGCGGTCCAGGTCCCAGTGTTGGATGATGCGCCACCAGATGGCGACGGTCAGCGCGCCCAGCCCGCAGGCGAACAGGCCTTGGTGGAAGCTCAAGCCGAAGATGGCCACGAACGGCAGCATCAGCAGCGATGGCCCCATGCCGTAGGGCAGGTAAGCCTTGTTCTGGAACCAGACCAGCTCGAAGTGCCCCGGCGGATCGGGGATGTCCAGGTGCCCGTGCAGCATCGCGTTGGCGAGGTACACGTGGGCCGTGTAGCTGTTGCGCACCATCGCGCCCGTGTAGGCGTACAGGGCCCAGAACAGGAAGAACAGGAGAAGCGGGGTGACCCAGGGGCGTTGGTTGAGGCGGCCCCAGGCCATGCCCAGGCGCATCGCCAAGCTCGGCATCGGTGATCCTCGTGGCAGGTCAGGGTTTCAGGCGCAACATCATATCATTTCTTAGCCTAGGGATAACGTGCCGTTAGGAAAGATGCAGCGTTCCTGGGGCGATAAGGAACGCATGAACGTGTCCGCCGCGCGGCCCCTGCCGCTCATCGTCAAAGCCCAAGCGCCTGCTGCGAAGCCGGTTGCAAAGACCAGCGACACCGTCGCCCACGTCGGCCAGGCCGTCATGGACATCTCCCTGCTGGCGCTGGTCGGCGGCTTCATCGCCTCGGCCTTCATCCCGGCCGGCGCCCGCGTGTTCACGCTGGCCGCCAACATCGCCATGGGCGTGGGCGGCGCAGGCCTCCTGACCACCTTCGGGCTGGGCAAGTGGCTGGAGAAGCTCGAGTCCGAGGGCCGCTAGCCTTCCTGGCGCACCGGCGCCAGCCACCCGATCAGGCCCCCGGCCGCCATGCCCGCGGCGTGCACGAACACCGCGATCTGGCTGGCGAAGAGCTGGTCCAGTGCGAACTGCAGCGCCGCCACGGTCAACAGCCGCGCCACGCGGTCCTTGCGCACGTTGGGCGGCAAGATCTTGCTGCGCGCCATCCCCGCGATCACGGCGCCGAAGACGCCCAGCACCGCGCCGGATGCGCCGATCGTGTTGGCACCCGGCGCCAGTTCGAGCTGCGCCACGCCGCCCAACACGCCCGCCAGGAAGAAAAGCGTCAGGAAGGCCCACGAGCCGAACAGCTCGACGGCTTGCATGCCGAACAGCCAGAGCACCATCAGGTTCAGGCCCACGTGGAAGAGGTCCGCGTGCAGGAACTGGTAGGTCAGCAGGCGCCACCACTCGCCGTGCAGGGCTGCATCGCTCAACTGGCCGCCGCGCAGGATCTGGTCCGCCAGCTCCAGCCAGCGATCCTGGGGCAAGATCGTGAAGAGGTGCGCCGGGATGAAGGCCAGCGCGATCGCCCCCACCAGCCCCACCACGGCCCAGCCCGGCTTCTGCGGCGCCACCACGGCCTCCTGGCGCATGGCGTGGGCGAAGATCGCGTCGGCCCGCCGCAGCTCGGCGGCCACGGCCGGATCGCCGCCGAGCTGTGGCGCGGTGTCGAGGGCGGCTTCCAGGTCCCGTAAGCGCTTGACCAGGTGCTGTTGGTCCGGCGGGACCGCCGCAATCGCTTCGTCGATCGCGGCATGGGCCTCGGCGAAGCGGCCCGAGATCGCCAGCGCCCGCGCCTTCCACGGGTAGGCGGCGTAGAGCGGCAGCGCCAGCACGGACACGAGGTCTTCGACGCCGCGCACGTCGCCCACCAGCGAGCGGAAGGCCAGTTGGTAGAGCAAGATCCCCCGGATGGGCTGGCGCACGGCCAGGAAATCGACACGTTCCAGCACCTGCCGCGCGGCGGCCGGGTTGCCCACCTCCAGGTAGGCGCGGTGAGCCGACATGGCCATGCCCAGGGGCAGGATGCTGCCGTCGTCCGGCGTGTAGACCTCGAACTCCGTCAAGATGCGGTCCCAGGCCCGATCCAAGACCAACAGCGTGTACTGGGCGTTGCGCGCCGCCTCGCGGTACTGCCGCGGCACGGCCGGGTGCAGGTACCGGCGCAGCAGCGCATCGCCCGCCGGCGCCTCGTCCTCCAGCGCCGCGCTGACCGCAGCGGCCAGGTCCCGCCAGAAGCGGCCCGGGCGGCCCCAGAGGAACAGCGCCAGGCGCTGGGCTTCCTCGCGCATGGAGGCGGCGTCCAGCAGGCTCATGTGGTGCTGGAAGCGCCGCATCAACACGCGCGGCCAGGCCGTGACCAGCGTGAGCAGGGTGCCCGCCGTGAGCGCGCAGGTGTCCGCGCTGCCGACGAAGATGCCATAGGCGCAGATCAGCCCGATCACGAGCAGCTGGGCGATGCCGCCCGCGTTCCAGCGCCAGCCCCCGCGCAGCCGGCCGGCGATGCCGATGGCGATCGCCACGCCAAGCATCTGCAGCCAGAAAACGGACAGGTCCACCATGCCCCCTATCATAGCTGGACGCCCGCCCGCCCGTGTGGCATCTTGGCGCGATGCTGACCTCGCCTCCGGCCATCGTCCAAGCGCGCGCCATCCTGCCCGCCGATACCCAGGCCGCCGGGCCGCCGTCCGGCCGCTTCATCGGCCCGGCCAACGGCGTGCGCCCGCCCTTCGCCCACCAGCCGGTGCAGGGCTTCTCCGGCCTGGTGCCGCTGGCCGACGGGCGGCTGCTCGCCACCAGCGACAACGGCTACGGCACGCCGGAGACGAGCGCGGACGCCTTGCTGCGCGTCTACACCCTGCGCCCGGACTGGCGTCGCGGCACGCTGAAGGCGGAGGCCTACGTGACGCTGAGCGATCCGGGCCACCATGTGCCGTGGACGATCGTGCGGGAGTTCACGCCCGATCGCCAGCTCACGGGGATGGACTTCGACCCGGAGAGCCTCGCCCGCGCCGCGGACGGCACGCTCTGGCTGGGCGACGAGTTCGGGCCCTTCCTGTTGCACGTCGACAAGGGCGGCCAGCTGTTGGAGGCGCCGATCCCGGTGCCCGAGCCGGGCGACCCCGCGCGGATGCTGGCCTCCCCGCAAAGCCCCCTGTACGAGGAAGCCACGCCCATGCGGCTGCTGGCGGCCCTGCGCACGGAGGTGGAGCGCTCCGGTGGCCACCGCGCCCCCATCTGCTCCCCGGACCACCACCTGGTGGTGGACGGCGACCCTGCGATCGGCCAGGACGACCGCCCCGCGGGCGCAAGCAAGCTCTTCGACGCCCGTTTGCTGGCCACGGCCGGCTTCGCGACGGTGCCCTGGACCGTCAATGATCCCGTGCGCGGCCGCCAGCTGGTCGCGCACGGCGTCTTCGGCTTGATTTCCGATCGCCCGGACGTGTTCATGGGGCTGGCGCCGGAAATCCAGGGCCACCGTGGCGCGCGGGATCTGCGGCCGGAGAACACCCTGCCGTCGTTCGAAGCCGCGCTGGATGCCGGCGTGCCCGTGTTGGAGACGGACTGCCACCTGACGCGCGATGGCGTGCTGGTGCTCTCGCATGAGGGCCTGTTGGAAGCGCCGTTCATCCGGCGGGCGGACGGTACCAAGCTGCAGCCCAAGCCGATCCGCGACGTCGGCTTCGACGAGTTGCAAGCCGCCTACGTGGCCGACGGCCTCCAGCCGACGCGGGCCGCCCAGCGTAACGACCGGGCGGCCTCGCCCGTGGCCGTGGCCTTCGCGAAGGCGCACGGGCTGGCGGATCCTTACGTCATGCCCTCGCTGGACCAACTGTTCGACTTCGTGGAGGCGTATGCATCATTCTATTCGAAGGACCCGAAGCGGGTGGCCGTGGCGCGGCGCGTGGCGTTCAACCTCGAAACCAAGGGCCGCCCTTACGCCTTCCGGGGGGAACCGCCTTCGGACGCCGCCGCCCTGGCGCGGGCGATCGCCGCGCACGCCCGCTCGCACGGGATGGCGGCCCGCACGACGATCGAGAGCTTCGACTTCGCGGCGTTGTTGGCGACGGCCCGGGAGCAGCCTGCGATTGGCACCGTGGCCCTGTTCGGGGACTGGACGGTCCAGGCCGGGGGCGACGGCACGAACCTCGAACCACGGGCGGGCAAGGCGGCCTGGCTTGCCGGCATGCAATGGCCCTACCGCTACAACTACGCCTCCGCGCCGCCGACCGTGCCGCAAAGCGGCGGGATCGAGGGCCTGGCGCTGGCGCCGGACGGGCGCCTGATCGCTTGCCTCGAGAAGGGCTTGGTGGGCGATCCGATCCACCGCACGTGGTTGCAGGCCTATGACCCACGAACCCACCGCTGGACCGGCGAGCGCTGGGCCTACCCGCTGGACGCGCGCGCCACCTCCATCGGCGAGATCGCGCTGACGGACGCGACCCATGGCTTCGCGATCGAGCGCGACGGCAGCCAGGGCGACCTCCACGGCTTCAAGCGGATCTTCCGCTTCACCTTGGGCCCTACGCTCACGAAGGCGCCTGCAGTGGATTTGCTAAGGTTGCAGCGTCACGGCCGCCCGTACGCCTTCCCCTACGAGTGCCCGGAGGGGTTGGCCGTGCTGGATGCGCACCACCTGCTGGTGATCGCCGACAACAACTTCCCCTTCGGCCACGCGCGCCGTCCGGGTCGCCCGGACGACAGCGAGCTGGTGCGCCTTATGGTCCCGTGAGGGCCGAGGGCGGCAGCACGTGCACGAGGTTCGCGCCGGTATCGGTGATAGCCAGGCCATGTTTGCGGCTGAGTGCCAGGCCGGACGGAGCCACCAGGGCCTCCTCCGGGCGCGTGGGGTGGTCGAAGTAGCGGCTGCCCGGGCCCGCCACGGTGGAGACGGTGCCGTCCTTCGCGGAGATCCGGCGCACGCGTCCCGGCACGAGCGGGAACAGGTTGGCGTCGAGCTTCTGCACGCCCCCGAAGTTGCTCGCAAGCAGCGGCAAGTTGGTGGTTCCCGCCTCCGCGACGTAGATGTTGCCGACATCGTCGAGCGCCAACCCCAACGGGAAGAAGAGGGACATGTCCTTGGCGGGCTTGCCTTCGTCGTTGGGCAACTTTTTCGGACCGTCGTCGCCACCGGCCTGGGTCATCGCCGCCAGGCCAATGCCGGCGATGGACTCCATCGAGGCCGAGGCGGTGCCGATGCCGGAGATCTTGTAGATCCTGCCGGCCACGGTATCGGCCACCAGCAGGTTGCCCGCCTTGTCGAAGGCCATGCCGCTCGGGAACCCGAACGCGACTTCCTCCGGCGCCTTGGGCGACGCCCCGGCAGCCAGCAGCGCGCCCAGGTCGAAGTCGCGCGAGGCCGGCTTGCCGGCCACCAGCTCGACATGGCCGTCGATCAAGCGCGCGATCTGGTGGCCGAGGTTGCGGGACCAGTAGGGGTTGCCCTGCGCGTCCAGCACCAGGCCTTGGCCCTCTTGCAAGCTTACCTCGTCCGGCGCATAGGTCTTGTGGGGCTCCAGCACGTCCGCGCCGCCGTCCTTGCCTGCCAGCGTCTCGACCGTGCCGCCGAGCGTGAAGGTCCGCAGGCGCCGGTTGCTGGCGTCGATCACGTAGTACCGGCCGTCGCGGAGCACGATGCCGGAGGGGTTGCTGAACTGGGTCTGGGTCGGGGAGACGTGGTCCGGCCCGTTGCCGTTGGTCGAGCCGGCGATCGTATCCAAGGTCTTGGTGTCCAGGTCGAACCGCACCACCTGGTTGGTGCCGAACTCCGTCACCACGAGGCGGTCCTGCTCGTCGAAGAGCACGCCGGTCGGGCCGTTGATGCTCACGCCCGCGAAATCACCGCCCTGGAACGAATGCTGGGCCCCCGCCACCGTGGTCAACCGGCCGTCCGCCTTCAGGGCCTGGACGGTGCCGTTGGTCGTATCTACCACCAGCACCGTGCCGTCCGCCAGCATGCCCAGCGAGCCCGTGCTGGCCAGGCTGCTTGCGCCGACCGGAGCCCCGGTGCCGGCCACGACGCGAGAACTGCCGTCGGGCTTGACCGCATGCAGCTGGTGGCCCTGGTTGTCGGAGGTGACGTACAGGGTGCCGTCCGGCGCGCACACCATGTCGCAGTTGAAGCTGGCCGGGATCCCGGCCTTGACGAGCTCGGTCTTGCCGTTCGGCAGCAACCGCTCGATGTGGCCCGTTGAAGGCGCATCCTTGTCGGTCGAGGCGAAGACATACAGGTTCCCGTCGCTGGGGTTGAAGGCAAGGGCCATGACGAGTCCCAGCCGCCAATCGAGGCCGATCGGTTGCTCGACCAACTTGCCGTCTTCCAGGGCGTAAACGCGGGACCGGGCCGTGATGACGCCGTCCACGTTGACTGCCTTGACGGTGCCTTCCCCGATGTAGACCTTGCCCGCAGGTGTGACGGCCAGGGCATTGGCGTTCAAAGGCGAGTTGACGGCCGGTCCCGGGATCACCGGCCCGATCGCTCCATTGCCCGCCAAGGTCGTGGAGGTGGCGCCACCCGGATCCAGGCGTCGCACGCGGCCGTCCGTATGGGAGACTACATACAGCTCGCCTTTGGGGCCGGTAGCCATGTGCGAGAGTTGCAGGAAGTTCTCGCGGAAGGCCTGCCCGAAGGAGATGTCGGCATACGTGGTCAGCAACCCGGCCTTGTCCACCAGCCGGATGCGGCCGGCGGGGGCTTCGCCCACGTAGAAGCCGCCGCCCGGGGCCGGAGCGAGCCCACGCGGCGTTAGCAGGCTAACCTCCGTGGCGGGCTGGCCCGAACTGAGGCTCGCGGAACCGATGGTCAGCGCCCTATCGACTGTTACCAACTGCTTGTCGAGTGCCGCGCTGGCCGACCGGGCCGCCTGGACGTTCTGGGTGGCGCCTGCATGGGTCAGCTGCTCCAGGGCCAGCGCCTGGCCACCGAGCGCGCCCGTCGCGATGGCGCGCGTCTCGTCGTCGAGCTTGCGCGTCAGGCGGTCCAGGCTGGCAAGCGGATCGGGCTTGGCCGCCACGATCTTGTCCAGCACATAGGTCGTCAGCAACGAGGATACGGCATCCAGGTTGGTGGTCGCCCTGCCCGCGTCGTGGGTCACGAAGGCTTGCAGCGAGACCGCCGCGCCCTTGCGCGCGCCCAGCGGCACGTAGACCTCCAGGTTGCGCTTGGAGACCAGCCCCGCGAAGGCGTAGCGGCCCTGGGCGTTGGTCCGCGTGGCCATCAGGTTGCCCTTGGCGTCGGTCACGAACTTGCCGTCGGCCGTGCGGAGGTAGACGTAGGCGCCCTTCACCGGGCGCGGCGCGGCCTGGTTCAGGTGGTAGAGCCCGCCCATGTCGGAGATGGCGTTGCCGCCGCCCTGCGCAACGATGCCGGCGCCGTCGTTGCCGATCAGGCTGGCCCCGTCGTTGGTGATCAGGGAGGCCGGGCCGGTGACGGTGCCGCCGATGCCCGCGCCGTCGTTGCCGATCAAGCTGCCGCCGTCGTTGGTGATGAGCGAGCCGCCATCGTTCGTGATCAAGCTGCCGCCGTCGTTCGTGATGAGCGAGCCGCCGTCGTTGGTGATCAAGCTGCCGCCGTCGTTGCCGATCAGGCCGGCCTGCGATGCCGTCACGAGGCTCGAGCGGTCGAGCGCCGTCAGCTTGCCGCCGCCCAGCCCGACCAGCGCCTGCCCGCTGGCACCCGTGGCCGCTGGCCCGCTGCTGGCCTTGACCTTGGGCGTCACGCCCGGCGGCGTGCAACCCGCGACCACCATGGCCAGGAGCAGCGTGAGGTGAGGCAGGTGCCGCGAAACCATGGGAAGGCTCCCTTCGATGGAGGTGCTCAGGACGCGAGGGTGAGGTCTTGCAGGCGCGGATCCGTCCGCAGGGCGTAGGCGAGCTGGCCGAGTGCGTAGGTCAGTTCCAGGACGCACGCTGGATCTCGATCGGGAGCATTCAACCATGTACCCAGTTCGAGATAAGAGCGGCAACCGTCCGCCAGCCAGGCCTTCAGCCCTGGGTCTCCGGCCAGGCGGCGCCGCAGGACGGCGGCCAGGTAGCCGGCCGGGGCGCCCGGCATCGAGGAGGACCGGTCCAGGGCTTCCGTGATCAGGGCGATCGGGTGGCCGAGCTCGCGATACAGCCGGGCCGCCGCGGCCCAGGCACGATCCAAGGCCGGTTCCGGTTCGGGCAGCACCAAGGCGGCTGGGGCGTCGAACCCGGCCAACCAGGCGCCGGCTTCCGCCAGCTTCCCGGGCACCAAGTGGATGTGGTGCAGGCGGCCATCCTTGCGGCGCTCGACCAGCCCCTCTTCTTCCAGCACGCGCAGGTGCCGCGATACGGCCGGCCAGGACACGTCGAAGGTGGCGGCCAGCTCCGCCACCACCATCGGGCGATCGCGCAGCTGCTCCAAGATCCGGCGCCGGATCGCCGCGGACAGCGCGCCGTAGACCCCATCGAGGGTCGCGATCTGCGGCTTGTCATGACGATTAACCATGTGGTTAAATATAAACACCTGGTCGCCTGCCGTCAATGGGTCGGCGCGAGTTCACGGGAGCGGAACATGGACTTGACCCCGGATTCCAGCCTGCCTGCTCGTTACGAGCCCCTGGGCGCCGCCCGATCTGGGAGCGAAGGCCTGGTCCTGCACGCCTTCGACCGCGAGCGCGGGCTGGCGGTGGCGCTCAAGCGAGCGCGCCCGGACGTCGAGCGTGCCGAGGCGCGGCTGCGCCTGCGGCGCGAGTTGGCGATGTTGGCGGAGCTGGCGCACCCGGGCTGGCCCGCCGGGCTGGATGCGGGCACGCTTGCCGACGGCACCCCGTTTTACACGATGGGCTGGGTGCCCGGCGTGGATGTTGCGGATTTGGCGACGCCCAGCACGGAGGCCCAGGTGCGGGGTTGGTTGCCCACGCTGGCTGGCGCGCTGGACCGCCTGCACGGCCTGGGGTTGGTGCACGGCGACGTTTCCGCGGCGAACGTGCGCATCACCCCGGCGGGTGGCGCGGTGTTGTTGGATCTAGGCCACGGCGATCGCCCCGGCCCCCTCGCCGCCCTCGGCGGCACCCTGACGACGCTGGCCCCGGAGGCGATTGCCCACGGCCAGCGCGATCGCCGCGCCGACTGGTACGGGCTGGGCTGCGTGCTCTACCGCGCCCTGACGGGTCGCGACCCCTTCGCCGGCTCGCCCGAGGACCTGCTTCGTGCCCACCTGGAAGACGTGCCGACGGCCCCACGGCGCCTGGCGGCCGATCTCAGCAGCGCGCTGGAGGCCGTGTTGGTGCGGCTCCTGGCCAAGGACCCGGCCGACCGCTTCGCCGACGGGGCCTCGCTGTTGGCCGCGCTGGGCTTGCCCGCCCTGCCCGCCACGACGGGCGAGCTGCTGGAACCGCCGCTGTTGGGCCGCGACGACGCCCTGGCGGGGCTGGACCTGGCCCTCGCCGAGCCGGGCGCCGAACGCTGGCTGGTGGGTCCGCACGGGGCAGGCCGCACGCGGCTGCTGGCCGCCGCGC
>JAQBPE010000174.1 GCA_028287685.1 Cyanobacteria bacterium RYN_339
TGGGACCAGATCTCCATCGGGACCTGCTTGCCGGTCTTGGGGTTGATCACGGGCTGCCCGGTGCGGACGTCCTTGATGACGCCCATCTCGCACTTGAAGCCACGGCCCGTCAGCTCCTTGCGGACCTGGTCGGCGGTCTTGTTGCGCAGATCCATGTTCTGCACGGAACGGCCCAGCATGCCGGCCTTGTAGGCCTTGATGGCCTGTTCGGTGCGCGGCGTGAGCGCGGTGTTCCAGATCAGCGAAGGGTTCTTCGCCATCAGCTCGTTGAAGCCGAGGTCGTTCAGCTGCGCATTGGCGGTCTGGGCGGCGGCCATCGGACGGGCCTGGGCAACGGGGGTCGAGCGGACCAAGGTGTCGCCCTGGAAACGCTGCGGCTGGACCGCAGGACGGCTGGGCGCAGCCTGGGGCTGGGCAACCGGCGACGGCTGGATGATATTCAGTTTATTCAAAACATTCATCAGGGCCATCGGACGCTACCTACTTTTCGCAGTGGTTACCCTTCGAGTATAGCGGCTCCGATCGCCACACTGACCACTTCGGTCGAGGGTTTAACTCACTTTTAAAGCCGCTTGATCGCCTCGTCCTCCAAACCTACCAGACGGGCCAATCGATCGGATCACCGGGCAAGGGTTCGATTAATCCCACCTTGGGGTGGTCTTCCATGCTTCTTAACAGCCAACACAATGACCCAGCAATAAGGGAACTTTAAATAGAAGTTCAGACAGTCAAGCGGTCCGTTCCACGATGAGTTGGGCAGGCCGGGCCATTGAGAGAGCCGTCCGGTGGTAAGTCGAGAGAAGTAGAGAGGATCCATACATGAAGCTTACGACCGCGATTCCGATGTGCCTGATGCTGGCCCTGGCAGGCTGCACGGCGGCGCCCGATAGCGCCAGCACCTGGTTGGCCAAGGGCGGCACCGCCGGCAAGACCAGCACCGGCACCCCCGCCGCCACCACGGGCAGCGGCGACGCCGCCAACCCCGACGCGATGTTGGCCACCAACACCGGCGCCGCCAACACCAACAAGACCGGTGGCACGTCGGTCAACACGGCCATCAACATCACGACCGGCGCCGGCGCGACCACCGCGCTGCCCGCGTCGTCCATCAAGGGCAACCCGCTCGCGATCACGCGCCTGGCCGGTGGCCACTACGTCGCCGACGACGGCCTGCTGTCGGCAGACATCCCCCCCGGCGCCCTGAGCAAGGACGCCGTGATCAAGATCCAGCGCAACGACACGTCCAAGGACAAGGTGTCGGTCGCCTTCGTGCCCGGCATCAACTTCAACGTCGACCTGGGCGGCGCGATGGTGGCGCCCGGCAAGGCCATCGTCGTTACCGCCAAGGTGGACGACCGCTTCGTCGACGAGATGAAGAAGCGCGATCCCGCGTTCACGCCCGACAAGTACAACCTCAAGCAGGATGCCAAGGGCATCTGGATGATGTCGATGACGGTTGCCGGCCCGAGCGCGAACAACGCGATCGTCCGCCCCGCGCTCGCCAACGTCGGCATGCACCTGATCGAGAACGGCGCGATGCCCTTGCCCGGCGCGGTGGCGGCCGTGAAGCGTTACCTGTTGGCGGAAGACGTCCCGGCGGCGCCCGCCCCCAACGTCAGCATCCCCTCCGGCATCTCCAGCAGCGCCGATTGCAGCGTGTGGGACGACACCGTGAAGGTGCCCGTGCCCAGCTCGATCGACAACTGGTACGACCAGGAGGGCAAGGGCCAATTCTCCTGCAACACGTACGACGGCAAGGGCTGGTATATGAACATCTACCATGACCTCACGAAGCAGAAGGGCACCTGTGGCTCGTCCGGCTCGCCGGACCCCAGCGCCAGCGAGGCGCCCCTGGCGACGGCCGACGTCCCCACCCACACGACATGGGACTCGGATGACGTGACCCTGGCCGGCAAGGACGCCGTGGGCGCCGACGTGCGCTTCGACTTCCCCTGGAGCCCCTCCAACGGGCCGACGGACGTCGTCGCCGACGCCACCGGCCTGGCCAAGAGCTTCACGCTCGAGGGCCTGAAGATCACCGCCACCGCCTACACCGACGTGGGCCCCGCCCACGGCGATGCCAAGTCCGAGACGGCCAAGTCCGGCATGAACGTGATCGAGCTGAAGTGCCCGAAGTTCAGCCCCAAGATCCAGCTGAACCTCACGTGCGACAGCGCGCTGCCCACCACCGTGACGCTGCGCTACACCCTCGACGGCGTCGAGGCCACCAAGGCCCTGACGATCCCCGCCAACAGCAAGGACTTCAACCTGGAGTTCTACGTGGTCGTGCCCGACGACAAGGACCACGAGATCAAGCTCTCCGGCGTCGACGCCGGCGGCGACCTGGGCATCACGCCGCCTGGCCCGGAGGCCATCCAGGCGCACCGCAACGGGGTCTACCCGTGGCCGGTCAAGCTGATGAACATCGCCGCGCACTAAGCAAAACAAAGAAGGGGCCGCAGCCAGCGGCCCCTTTTCTCATGGAAGCAGCGATCGCCAGTCCGGGTGCGCCTCGAACCACTTCACGGTCCCGCTCAGGATCTCCCAGAACAAGGCGGCTTGGTGCTGGTCGTTGACGGCGATCGTCGACGCGATGCCGGAGAGGTAGAACTCCAGACGAGCACCCTCCATGACGAGGGGCAGGGCGTCGCGCTCGGCGGGCTCCAGCGCGCGGACGGAGCCATAGCCTTCCAGGAAGGCCTTGAGGGCTTCGCCGTTAGGCTTGCCGCCGCTGCCCAGGATGTCCGGCCAGTTGAAGGCCACGGGCAAGAGCGCCAGCGCGATGTCGTAAATCAGCACGCCGGTGTTCCACAGCTCGAAGTCCACCACGTCGGAGACCTCCGTCCCCTCGAAGAACAGGTTGCGCTTGATCCAGTCCCCGTGGAGGATGCCGCGTGGCAAGGCCGGCAGCGCCGCGTGGATGGCGGGGTGACGGGCCTCCAGCAAGGCCAGGACTTGGGGCCAGGCGCCGTGACGATCCAGGAACTCGCGCAAAGCGTCGTTGCCGCTCAGCAGGGGCGCGATGCCCTCCGCCAGGGTGGGCGCGTCCCAGGCCAGGAACTGCGCCGTCAGGCCGGAGAAGGGCCGCGCGGGCGGCCGCTCCATGCCCATCAGCAGGCGGTGGAAGCGGGCCATCATGGCGCCCGCGGACCGCACCTCCGCCACCGTGCGGTAGGGCGCGAACACCGGGACGTCGCCATAGCGGTCTTCGCCCCGGGCCAGGTCGTAGATGGCGTAGGGCTGCTCCGCCAGCCAGGTCACGGTGTCGCCGCGGTTGTTGGCGTGCAGCATGGGCGTGGGGAAGCCCGCCTGCAAGAGGTTCTTGGTGATGGCGTGTTCCGCGCCCAGCGCTGCTTCTGAGCGCGTGCGCGGATCATAGCGCTTCGCGAAGAAGATCCCGTTCGAGGTCTCGAACAGGCACGCGGCCGTGCTCATGGACAGCCCGTTGCGGGTGATGCCCGTGAACATGCCCAGGTCCGGGTAGCGGCGCAGCACTTGTGCCAGCAGGGCGGGTTCGATCATGCGCCGGCGCATCGTCATGCCAGCTCCTTTCGGGCTTGCTGGTAACGCAGCCAGGGCTTGAAGCCGACGCGGCCGTAGAACTCGAGCAGCGTCGTCCAGTCGATCACGGTGTCCGTGGCGCCTACGCTCGCCAGGTGCGCGAGGCCGGCTTGCAGCAGGCCCAACCCCAGGCCCCGCCCACGGACGTCTTTGCTGACGCCGATCGGCCCGAGGGCCGCGACGTCCGGGTTGAAGCCGGCCCAGCGCAAGGCGCCGGGCGAGCCGGGCAGGTGGAGCTGGGCGAAGCCGCGCAGCTGGCCGCCCTCGAAGAGGCCCATCACGTGCCAGATCGGGCGGCCTTCCACCAGGTATTGGCCCATGTCTTGCGCCCAGCGGCCCGGGAAGGTCTCGTTCAAGAAGTGCAACAAGGCGCCCGCCTCGTCGGCGGCCAACACGCGCGCCGTCACGCCCGCCGGGAGCTCCGGGGGCTGGGCCGTGGCGACGTCGCCCCGGACGTCCCAGACTTCCTGGGTCGGCTCGTAGCCGCAGGCCTGGAAGAAGGCGCGGCCTTCGGTCAGCGCCTCGGGGATGCCCGGCATCGCGTGGGCAAGGCTCTCGCCCAGGTTCACGGCCGTCTTGCCGGCCGCCTTGAGGGCTTGCTCGGCCTCCGCCAGCAGGGCCGTGCCGACGCCCTGGCGCTGGTGCTCGGGGTGCACGGCCATCAGGGCGATCCAGCCGCGGTCCTGGAACTTGGGCAGGTCGGCCGGGGCGCGCAGCTGCTTGGTCAGCGCGAAGCCGATCGGCGTCTCGCCCTCGAAGGCCACCCGCAGGTCTTCGGGCCGGAAGCCCGGGTCGAAGGCGGTCAGCTCGTCCCAGAGGGCGGGCGGCAGGGGGTGGCGATCGCCCGCTGCGGCCTGCCAAAGGGCCATCAAGTCGGGTGCCAGGGCTGGGCGGTAGGTTTTGATCTGGGTCACGGCGCTCGCATGATACCGCCTGGCCGCCGGCCTGGCAGTGACATGTGAACATAACACATCGGTCGCATGCTAGAATCCCGGCATGCGCCTCCTATGCGCCGCCCTCCTTGCCGTCGCGGTCGCCGGCGGGTGTGCGCCGGCCGCCCGCCGTGGCATCGCCTTCTCCACCTGGGGCTCGATCGACGAGATCGAGACGTTGAAGCCGCTGTTGGCGGAGTTCGAACGCGCCAACCCGGACGTGCCGGTCGAGCTGATCCACATCCCGGACGAATACCCCCACAAGGTGCGCCTGATGGCGGCCGCGCGGCGCATGCCCGACGTGCTGTTCCTGGAAAATCAGACCTTGCCCGGCTTCGCCCGGCGAGGCGTCTTGCGCGACCTGGCGCCCTTCATGGCGGACGGCAGCATCAAGCGCGCGGAGTTCTACCCGCAGACGCTGGCGGCCCTGACCTACAAGTCCACGCTCTACGCCATCCCCCGGGATCTATCGAACCTGGCCGTCTTCTACAACAAGGCGTTGTTCGATCAAGCGCACGTGGCCTATCCCGAAGCGGAGTGGACGTATGAACGCATGGTCGAGAAGGCCCGGTCGCTGACGCGTGGCGACCAGTTCGGCATCGGCTTCGCCCCCTATCCCATCTACTGGCTGCCCTACCTGTGGAGCGACGGCGCCGACGTGGCCGACCCGGGGCTCACGCGCTGCACCTTGCTCGACCCGCCGGCGCTGGCGGCCTTGCACCGCTACCTGGACCTGCGCAAGAAGTACCACTGCGCGCCCACGGAGGCCCAGGTCGGCAACGCGCGCATGAGCCAGCTCTTCGCCCAGGGGAAGCTCGCGATGATGGTGGGCGGCCGCTGGGTGGTCCCCGGCTTCCGCAAGAAGTTGGCCTTCGACTGGGACGTGGCGCCCTTCCCGCGCGGCAAGGCGGGCTCGATCGTCGACGCGGACGCCTCCGGGTGGGCGATCGCCGAGAGCTGCCGCGAGCCCGAGAAGGCCTGGCGGTTGATCAAGTTCCTGGCCGGACAACACGCCTGCGAGGCCTTCACGCGCAGCGGCCTGATCGTGCCCGCCCGCCCGGACGTGGCCTCCTCCAAGGTCTTCCTGGACGGCAAGCCAGCCCACTCGCGCGTCTTCCTGGACGCCATCCCCGCCTCGCGGCCCACGCTCACGCCACCCTCGTACGACGAGATCGTCTACGAGCTGATCGACGGGCTGCCGGCCGCCTGGAACGGCGAGCAGCCGCTGGAGGAGACCTTGAAGCCGATCGTGAAGCGCATCGACGCCCTGTTGCAAGAAGACCACTCATGAACCCCGCGCGCCGCGGCGAGGCGTTCTGGGCCGTGCTCATGATCCTGCCCGCGGTGGGCGGGCTGGCCCTGTTGGTGGGGCTGCCCACGCTCGGCTCGTTCGCGCTGTCCTTCACGGACTGGGACCTGCTGGGCTCGCCCCGCTGGGTCGGCGGCGCCAACTACGCCGGGTTGGCCCAGGACCCGCTCTTCTGGCGCGTGTTGGGCCAGACGTTCCTGTTCACCGCCCTTTACGTGGTGCTTGACGTGGTCTTGGCGCTCGGCCTGGCGCTGGCGCTGAACCAGCGCATCCGTGGCCTGGCGCTTTTCCGCGCGGCCTACTTCCTGCCGGTGGTCTCGTCGATGGTGGTCGGCGCGATCCTCTGGAGCTGGGTCTTCGACCCGCGCTTCGGGGTGGCGAACGCGGTGCTCGCGGCCTTCCACCTCGGACCGGTGCGCTGGCTCCAAGATGGACGCACGGCCCTGCCGGCCCTGGTGGTGGTGAGCGTGTGGAAGAACCTGGGCTACGACATGCTGCTGTTCCTGGCGGGACTCCAGGCCGTGCCGACCGAGCAGCTCGAAGCCGCCGCCCTCGACGGCGCGGGGCCCTGGCAGCGCTTCCGGCACATCACCGTGCCCTGGATCGGGCCGTCGCTGGTGCTGGTGGGCATGATGGCGACGATTCGCGGGTTCCAGACCTTCGACACCGTCTACCTCATGACGGAGGGCGGGCCACACCGGTCCACCACCCTCGTGGGCTACTGGCTGTTCCAGAACGCCTTCACCTACTTCAAGCTGGGCAAGGCTTCCGCGCTGGCCTACGTGCTGTTCGCCGTGCTGGCAGGCCTGTCGGCCTTGCAATGGGCGGCGCGCCGGCGCCTGGCCCACCAGGAGGCCCCATGACCAGCCGCCGGGTCGCGCTGGTCGCCCTGAGCCTCGGCGCCGTCTTCATGGCCTTCCCATTCTTCTTGATGGTGGGCACCAGCCTGATGACTTACGCCCAGACCACGCACTACCCGCCAGAGTGGCTGCCCCGGCCCATCACCTTCCAGAACTACACCAAGGCGTTGGGGCAGACGCCCTTGCTACGCTACATGCTGAACAGCCTGGTGGTGGCGGCCTTCAGCGTGCTGGGACAGCTGATCACGGGCTCGATGGCGGGCTTCGCCTTCGCGCGGCTGCGCTTCGGCGGCCGCGACGCGCTCTTCTTCGCGGTGCTCGCAACCATGATGGTGCCGGTCTACATCAACCTCGTGCCGCTGTACGCGTTGATGAGCCTGCTGGGCTGGGTGGACACCTACCAGGCCCTGATCGTGCCCGGGCTGGTGGGCGGCTTCGGCGTGTTCCTGTTCCGCCAGTGGTTCCTGGCGTTGCCGGCCGAGCTGGAAGACGCCGCGCGGGTGGACGGGGCCACGCCCTGGCAGCTGTACTGGCTGGTGGCCTTGCCCACGGCCTTGCCGGCGATCGCCACGCTTGCGATCTTCGAGTTCCTGGCCTCGTGGAACACCTTCCTGTGGCCCCTGGTCGTGACCAACTCCGACTCGCTGCGGACCTTGCCCGTGGGGCTGGCGGCCTTCCTGGCCTCGATGAAGGAGGTCACGGACTGGGGGCTGTTGATGGCCGCGACCACGGTGGCGGTGGTGCCGGCGATCGCCGTCTTCTTGATCGGCCAGCGGTACTTCATCCGGGGGCTGATGGCCGGCGCGGTCAAGGATTGACGTCAAGTATCACGGCGGTTTCGGAGGAAACCTTGGCGGCATGTCCCGAACCTGGGCCCTATACATCCCAACCTGTTTATTGGTATTGAGTTTCAATGGCGGTAAGGTGGACATGATAGTAAGCGGAGAGATTGGCATCGTCGGGATGCCCTTCGGGTACGGCGCCGAGTGGGCGCTGCACCGAACGGCGCCAGACCTGTCGATTGGCAGCACCGTGGTATTCGCGGCGCTGGGAGGGACGCCTCAGGGGGCTTGCTGGTTGCGTTGGGACATGAAGCCGAATAACGGACCGTTCGTGGGCGCCATTTCGTTGTGGGACCCGCTGACATGCCCGGACTTCGGCCCATGCGAGGCCCGCTACGCCGTTGGCCCCCCAGGTGTGATGCTGGGCTGGTCCTTCCGGCTGACGGCCGGGAGCTTCTGGGTTGGTGTGAATCCCTCCATCACGGTGATCCCGCTAGGTGGCTTCAACTTCTATCCGCCGGCGGGCTTCATGGTGGGGCCAGCATTCCTGGAGGCCGGGTGGCAGGTGGCACCGCACCTGGAGCTTAGCTTGCGGGCGACAACATTCCCGGTCATGGCGGCGTTTTCGTTCTGATGTTCCGTATCGTCCTGCGCTCGAAATCCAATATGGCGTGAGGACCGTATCCCCGAATGTAAGCCTAGAGGGAGGAATGTCCAATGCTACGTGGCATCATCGTCGCCATCACCGTCGTCCTGGCCGCGCCTGCTGCGGCTCAAGCCAAGGTCACCGAGCACGCCGTGATCGGCGGCGGCTGCTTCTGGGCCATGCAATCGGAGTTCGAGCTGCTCAAGGGCGTGGAATCCGCCGTGCCCGGCTATGCCGGCGGCAACGTGGCAAACCCCTCGTACGAGCAGGTCTGCAGCCACACCACCCACCACGCCGAAGTTGTCGACGTCACGTACGACCCCAAGGTCATCTCGTATAAGGACCTGATCCGCGTTTTTATGCGCGCGC
>JAQBPE010000232.1 GCA_028287685.1 Cyanobacteria bacterium RYN_339
CTCCGCCGCCCGCCCGGCCGTGAAGCCTACCCCGGCGACGTCTTCTACCTCCACAGCCGTTTGCTCGAGCGCGCGGCCAAGCTGTCCGACAAGATGGGCGCCGGCTCGATGACCGCGCTCCCCATCATCGAGACCCAGGCGGGCGACGTTTCGGCGTACATCCCCACCAACGTCATCTCGATCACGGACGGCCAGATCTTCCTGGAAACCGACCTCTTCAACTCCGGCTTCCGCCCCGCCGTCAACTCCGGCATCTCCGTGTCCCGCGTAGGCGGCGCGGCCCAGACCAAGGCCATGAAGAAGATGGGCGGCCTGCGCCTGGAGCTCGCCCAGTACCGCGAGCTGGCGGCCTTCGCCCAGTTCGCTTCCGACCTGGACAAGGCCACCCAGAACCAGCTCTACCGCGGCCAGCGCCTGATGGAAATCCTCAAGCAGCCGCAGTTCTCTCCGCTGTCCGTCGGCCAGCAGGTCATCCTGATCTGGTCCGGCACCAACGGCCTGATGGACGACGTGGCCGTGGGCGATATCGGCCGCTTCAAGAGCGAACTCCTGTCTTACATCAAGGCCAGCCACGCCGACGTCGAGGAAGCCATCACCAGCACAGGCGTGCTGGCGGATGACACCACGGCCAAGCTGCGCGCCGCCGTCGAGCAGTTCAAGAAGACCCACTTCTCGACCGCTGCCAAGCAGGTCTAGCCGATGGGCGCAAACACCCGCGAGATTCGAACTCGCATCAAAAGCGTCAAGAATACCCAACAGATCACCCGCGCCATGCAGATGGTGGCGGCGGCCAAGGTGCGGCGCGCGCAAGACCGCGTAACCGCGGCCAAGCCGTTCAGCCGGGCGATCGCCGAGGTCTTCCGGCAGGTGGCGGGCCAGCTCCCCAAGAGCGAGTTCCGCAGCCCCTTGCTGGAGACCCGGCCGGTCAAGCGGGTCGCGCTGGTCGTGATCAGCTCGGACCGCGGCCTGTGCGGCGGCTACAACGCCAACATCATCCGCAGCGCGGTGGCCCGCCACCGCGAGTGGCGTGACCAGGGCGTCGAGGTCCAGCTCATCTTGGTCGGGCAGAAGGCCGTGAACTTCTTCCGCCACTCCAACTTCCCGACGGCGGCCCGCTTCACGCAGCTGCCCCAGATCCCCACCTTCGCGGAAGCGCAGGCGATCGCGGGCGAGGCGCAGAAGCTCTTCGCCGACGGCACGGTGGACCAGGTGGACTTCCTGTACACCAACTTCCGTTCCATGATCAGCCTGGTGCCCACCAAGTTGACGCTGCTGCCGGCCACCGTGCCGACGGCGGACGCCGACGCGGCCCCGACGGCGGCGCGCGCGCAGTACATGTTCGAGCCCGACGCCGCGACCGTGATGGAGCGGATCATCCCGAAGTACCTGGAAACGGTCGTCTACCAGGCGCTGCTCGAAGCAGCCGCCTCGGAGCTGGCCGCCAAAATGACCGCCATGAGCGCCGCGTCCAAGAACGCCAAGGAGCTCGCCGCGGCCCTCACGCTCGTTTACAACAAAGCTCGCCAGGCTGCCATTACCCAGGAAATCCTGGAAGTGGTCGGCGGTGCGAACGCGCTATAGAGCGCCTGCGGCAAAGAAGAAAGAAGGAGTCAACTCATGGCAGTCGCCACCGAGGCAAACATCGGCGAAATCACGCAGGTAATCGGACCGGTTATCGTCGTGAACTTCCCCAACGGCCAGTTGCCGGCCATCTATAACGCGCTCAAGGTTTCCGCCACCACGGAGTCCGGCGTGATCGTCAACCTGACGGCCGAAGTGCAGCAGCACCTGGGCGACAACCGCGTGAAGGCCGTCGCGATGAGCTCGACCGACGGCGTCCAGCGCGGCATGCGCGTGGTCGACACCGGCGCCGCCGTGTCGGTGCCCGTTGGCGCCGTCACGCTGGGCCGCATCTGGAACGTGCTGGGCGAGCCCATCGACCAGCAGGCCGACCCCGTGATCACGGAGCGTTGGCCCATCCACCGTCAGCCCCCCCTGCTGACCAACCTGGAGGTCACCCCCCAGGTGTTCGAGACGGGCATCAAGGTCGTCGACCTGCTCGCCCCGTACTCCAAGGGCGGTAAGATCGGCCTGTTCGGCGGCGCCGGCGTCGGCAAGACCGTGCTGATTCAGGAGCTGATCCACAACCTCGCCAAGCAGCACGGCGGCGTGTCCGTCTTCGGCGGCGTGGGCGAGCGCACCCGCGAGGGCAACGACCTCTACCACGAGTTCATCGACTCCAACGTCATCGACAAGGTGGCCCTGGTGTACGGCCAGATGAACGAGCCGCCCGGAGCGCGTATGCGCGTCGGCCTGTCGGCCCTGACCATGGCCGAGTACTTCCGCGACCACGACAAGATGGACGTGTTGCTCTTCATCGACAACATCTTCCGCTTCACGCAGGCCGGCTCCGAGGTGTCCGCGCTGTTGGGCCGTATGCCCTCCGCCGTAGGCTACCAGCCCACGTTGGCGACGGAGATGGGCCAGCTGCAAGAGCGCATCACCTCCACCAAGGACGGCTCGATCACCTCCGTACAGGCCATCTACGTGCCGGCCGACGACATGACCGACCCCGCGCCGGCCACCGCGTTCGCCCACCTGGACGCCACCACCGTGCTGGATCGTAAGCTGACGGAAATCGGCATCTACCCCGCCGTGGACCCGCTGGCCTCCACCAGCCGCATGCTGAGCGCCGACATCGTCGGGGCCGAGCACTACAACGTGGCCCGCGAGGTGCAGCGCATCCTCCAGAAGTACAAGGAGCTGCAGGACATCATCGCCATCCTGGGCATGGACGAGCTCTCCGACGAGGACAAGTCCACCGTTACCCGCGCCCGCAAGCTGCAGCGCTTCCTGTCGCAGCCGTTCCACGTCGCGGAAGTCTTCACGGGCAGCCCCGGCAAGTACATCAAGCTGGCGGACACCATCCGCTCCTTCAAGGAAGTCTGCGAAGGCAAGCACGACGCCCTGCCGGAGCAGGCGTTCTACATGGTCGGCGGCATCGACGAGGCCATCGAGAAGGCCAAGAAGATGGCGGCGGGCTAAGCGATGGCAAACACCATCGAGCTAGAGGTGGTCACGCCGGACCGCCAGGTCTTCAGCGAGCAGGTAGAATTCTTCTCCCTGCGCGGCCTGGGCGGCGAGCTCGGCGTGCTGCCCGGCCACATCCCCTTGTTCACGGGCGTCCAGCCCGGCGTGCTGAAGTACAAGCGCGACGGCGGCGGCGAAGGTTGGATCACGGTCATGGGTGGCTTCCTGGACGTGCAGCCGAAGAAGGCCACCGTGCTGGCCGATGCGGCCGAGCGCGGCGAGGAGATCGACGCGCTGCGGGCCCAACAGGCCAAGGAACGCGCCGAGATCCGCATCTCGCGCGAGAATCAGGTAGACGCGGAAGTCGACCTCAAGCGAGCCTTGATTCGCCTCAAGGCCGTTGAACTGGCCGGCAAGATCCGCCACTAACCTCGCCCCCTCCCCCCTCGCGGGGGAGGTGCTGGCAGGCGGAGGGGGTCTAACGGCACGCCGTTAGACCCCCTTCTTTCGGGCTCTTCCCAAGGAACCACCCCCACCCGCCCTTCGATCTCACCAGTTCCGAGGGCGGTCCACGGAGCTTGGCTCCGTGCCCTCGGCAAGGAAGACCCTCCCCCGCGAGGGGGGATGGGGTAGCAGACTGCCCTACGGGCATCGCACGGGCGGGTTATCTAAACTTTAAAACCAGCCAGATCCTGGTATTGACGTCCTTCAGACCCACATGGTACGGTTCTTAAGCACTTGTTATTGCCTGTAGACAGGAGGGTTGCGACCCTCTTTTTTATTGAGCAATAAAAACCCCAATCAAAACTCAGAGGAAGCACATGCGCATCATCATCAACCTGGCTTGCGGTGGCTGCAAGCAGCGCAACTACGTCACCACCAAGAACAAGAAGACGCACCCGGATCGGCTCGAGCTGAACAAGTTCTGCCGCTTCTGCCGGGCGTACCACCCCCACAAGGAAACCAAGTAAGCCAGCTCCCGTGAACACGACCCCTCCCGACGTGGTGACGACCACCAACCCTGACGACGAGAACCCTGAAGACAACGCCCGCTCGCGGTCGCTGTCGCTGGGCGGCGGCAGCACCCCTGGCGTCTCCCTGGGCAAGGCCGGCAAGGCCTTCGAGTTCCTGGCTTCCGTGCGCGAGGAAATGCGCAAGGTCACCTGGCCCACGCGGCGTATGGTGATCACGGAGTCGGTGGTCGTCGTGGTCTTCGTGATCTTCTTCACTTGCCTCATCGTGGGCTTGGACCGGGTTTTCGCGTTGCTCTTCAACGCGATCCTCTTCGGCAAGTAATCGGAGCTATTAAGCAGCATGGCCAAGAAGTGGTACGTCATCAACACCTATTCGGGTTACGAGGACAAGGTCAAGGATAATCTCATGCGGCGCGTGGAGTCCATGAACATGGGCGATCGCGTGTTCCACGTGGAAGTTCCTGAAGAGACCGTCGTCGAAATCAAGGATGGCAAGCGGGTCGAGAAGGCCGCGAAGGTCTTCCCCGGGTACGTCCTGGTGGAGATGGAGCTGGACGAAGAGTCCTGGCACGTCGTGCGCAACACGCCCGGCGTCACCTCGTTCGTGGGCAGCAGTTCGAAGCCCACCCCGCTGTTGGACCGCGAGGTCCGCAAAATTTTCCGCCGCGCCGCCACCAAGCAGAAGGTTCAAATCGATCTGCATGTGGGCGAGCACGTGAAGGTCATTTCGGGGCCGTTCGCCGATTTCAGCGGCGACATCATCGAGATCAACCCCGAACGCGGCAAGCTCAAGGTTTCCGTATCGATCTTCGGTCGCGCGACGCCCGTCGAACTCGAGTTCTCCCAGGTCGCGAAGGTCTAAAATCCAAACTTAGGTAAGAGGTGAAAATTCCCCATGGCGAAGAAAGCAACGGGCTTCATCAAGCTCCAGCTGCCGGCCGGTAAGGCCAACCCGGCGCCCCCGGTCGGTCCCGCGTTGGGCCAACACGGCGTCAACATCATGGAGTTCTGCAAGGCCTACAATGCGCAGACGGCCGACAAGGCCGGCACGATCATCCCCGTCGAAATCACCGTGTACGAGGACCGCTCGTTCACCTTCGTTCTCAAGACGCCGCCTGCGGCCGTCCTGATCACGAAGGCGCTCGGAATCGACAAGGGGTCGGGAACCCCCAACAAGACGAAGGTCGGCACGCTGACCAAGTCGATGGTGACCGACATCGCAAAGACCAAGATGCCCGACCTGAATGCCACGACGCAAGAAGCGGCGGAGCAGATGATCCGTGGCACCGCGCGCTCGATGGGCGTGCTGGTCGAAGACTAACTCCCCACCCCCTTCATTTGCGGGAGGTGGTCCTCGAGACCACCGTTTGCACCGCGAAGCGCCTGCGGCTAAGACCGTACGGACGCTAGAAAGGCCAAAACGAAACCAATGGCAAAGCTGAGCAAGCGCCAGAAGGCTAACGCCCTTCTGGTCGACCGCAACACCACCTACGGCGCGAACGAAGGCCTGGACCTCGTCAAGAAGATCGCCAACGCGAAGTTCGACGAGACCATCGAGGCGCACTTCCGCCTCGGCATCAACACCCGCCACGCCGACCAGCAGGTCCGCTCCACGGTGGTGCTGCCGGCGGGCACGGGTAAGACCGTCCGCGTCGCCGTCATCACCAAGGGCGAGCGCGTGAAGGAAGCCGAAGCTGCCGGCGCCGACTTCTTCGGTTCCGAAGAGTTGATCGCCAAGATCGAAGGCGGCTGGATGGACTTCGACCTCCTGATTGCCAGCCCTGACATCATGGGCGCCCTGGGTAAGCTCGGTAAGGTCCTCGGCCCCCGTGGCCTGATGCCGTCCCCCAAGGCCGGCACCGTGACCACCGAAATCGGCAAGGCCGTCCGTGAATTCAAGGCCGGTAAGGTCGAGTTCCGCGCGGACAAGCAAGGCATCGTCCACATTCCCCTGGGCAAGGCTTCCTTCGAGCCGACGAGCCTCTACACCAACCTGGCGGCGCTTTATGACGCCATCAGCAAGGTGAAGCCGGCCGCCGCCAAGGGCACCTACATCAAGTCCGTGTTCCTCACCTCGACCATGGGGCCGAGCATCCGCCTCGACCTGACCCGCCTCACGGAGCTCGGGACGGTTAACAAGTAACCTGGTATAATTTCAAAAAACCGTAGACAGCAGGTCGTCATACGACCGTAATGGGGCCCCGCCCCGCCTGCCGAGGTCGCAAAACACCTTTCGCCTCTTTCATAGGGGGAATGGCGTCCTGCACCTCGTGCCAGGATCCCATTCCCCCTATTTCCTTATCTTCAAAATCCCACACCCAGGAGGTGAAGAACTTGCCTACCAAGAATCAAAAGGGGACGACCGTCGCCGAGCTGCAGAGCTCGTTCGGCAAGGCCCAGATGGCCATCGTCGCCGACTACCGCGGTCTGTCCGTGGCCGAATTGACCGACCTGCGCCGCCGCGTGCAGAAGGCCGGCGGCGACGTGACCGTGGCGAAGAACACCCTGCTCAAGGTCGCCATGAAGGACAACGATCAGTGGAAGGGCCTCGAGGAACTCCTCAAGGGTCCGACCGCGCTCGTCTTCGGTGGCGAAGACTTCATCGGCGCCGCCAAGGCCCTCAACGACTTCTCGAAGGAGAAGCGGGCCGTGGTCGTCAAGGTCCGTGGCGGCGTCCTTCAGGGCGAAACCTTGGACCCGACGAAGTTCAAGGCGCTCGCCGAGCTGCCGAGCCGCGAAGGCTTGCTGACGATGATCGCCCAGCTGCTCCAGAGCCCGATCTCGGGCTTCGCCCGCGCGGTCAACGCCCTTGCCACCAAGCGTGGCGAGGAACAGGGCATTCCCGTCGCCGAGGCCCCTGCGGCCGAAGCGCCGGTTGCTGAAGCTCCCATCGCCCAGGCCCTTGCGGCCGAAGCGCCGGCCGCTGAAGCTCCCGCTGCCGAGGCCCCTGCGGCCGAGGCGCCCGCTGCGGAGGCTCCGGCCGCCGAAGCTCCTGCCGCCGAAGCTCCCGCTGCCGCGGCCCCCGCTGCCGAGGCCCCCGCGGCCGAAGCTCCTGCCGCCGAGGAGCCGAGCGCGTAAGCGCTCCTCCTATCCCCTGATCACCACCCCATAGGAGAATTTCAAATGGCTACGCTCACCCAAGACGATATCCTCACGGCCATCGACACGATGACCGTTCTGCAGCTCAACGACCTCGTCAAGGCGCTCGAAGAGAAGTTCGGCGTTTCGGCGGCTGCCCCCATCATGATGGCGGGCGGCGCCGCGGGCCCCGCGGCCGCGGCCGAGGAGCAGACCGAGTTCGACGTGATCCTCGAGTCGCCCGGCGACAAGAAGATCCAGGTCCTCAAGGTTGTTCGCGAAGCGACCGGCCTGGGCCTCAAGGAAGCCAAGGACTTGGTCGACAACGCGCCCAAGCCCGTCAAGGAGAAGATCAAGAAGGAAGAGGCCGAGAAGATCAAGGCCCAGCTCGAGGCCGAAGGCGCCAAGGTCTCCATCAAGTAATAGACTTCGGTCTAAAGAGAGCCCCCGGACTTCGGTCCGGGGGTTTTCTACTTGATCATCCGGACGGTGTTGTTGTCGGAATCGGCCTCGTAAATCGTCCCATCGGGTCCCACGGCTATCCCGCGCATCCCCTTGAACGACGCGTTGTGCTGCGCGGGCCCGTTATCGAACCCACGCGACCCCGTCCCCGCGATGGTCAGGACGTAGCCATCCGTCGTCACCATGCGCACGCGGTGGTTGTCCGCGTCGGTGAAGTAGATGTTGCCCGCCGCGTCCACCGTCACGCCGTTCGGCGAGTGCAGCATCGACGTCTCCAGCGTGCCGTCTTCGAAGTCCTCGTTGCCGTTGCCCACCAACGTCGCCACCGTGACCGCGCCCACCGTTGCGCCGAACGTCAGCCGCCGCAGCCGGTGGTTCTCGTTGTCCGCGATGATGACGCCGCCCTTGCCGTCCAGCTGCATCAGCTTGGGGTTGTGGAGCTGGGCCGTCTTGCCGGGGCCGTCGAGGAAGCCGTCCTTCTCCGGCGTGCCCGCGACGGTCGTGACCGTGTGGGCCGGGTCCGCCAGGTCCAGCCGGCGGATGACGTGGTTTTGGCTGTCTGCGATCAACAACGCCGGGTGCGCCGCGTCGTGGCCGTCGTAGACCAGGCCGTGCGGGTCCCTGAACTGGGCGGTGGCGCCGGGGCCATCCGCGAACCCGTCCACCCCGGTGCCGGCGAGGGTGTCTACGACGCCGTCCTTGAGGCGGCGGATGTGCGGCGCATCTGCGTCCGCGATGTAGAGGGTGCCGTCCGGGCCCAGGCACATGCCGCCCGGGCCGTTGAACCCGGCCGTGAGCGCGGGCCCGTCCTTGTACACGCCCGAGCCGTCCCCGGCGACCGTCGTGACGGGGTGGGCGGGGTCATGCAGGTCGACCTTGCGCAAGTCGTTGCCGCCCTGCTCCAGCACCAGAAGGTTGCCGTCCTTATCGAGCAGGATGTCCCACGGGTCTTTCAGCAAGGCCATCGACGCCGGCCCGTCCAGGTGGGCCGCTTCGCCGTTGCCGGCCAGGTTCGTGACGGTGGCTTCCTTCTTCACGATCACGCGCAGCTTGGCGGTGACGCCGCCGCTGACGAACGACACCGTGGTGCTGCCGGTCTCGATGCCGATGAGCTTGCCGTCCTTGTAGATGGCGCCCTTGCCTTCGACCGACACGTCGACCGGCGCGTCGGCGATCGTCTTGCCGGCGCTGTCCTTCACCAGGAACGAGATGTCCTTCGAGGTGCCGAGGTCCAGCAGGAAGTTGCCGACGCTGGGCACCACCTTCTTCACGACCGTGAACGGCAACGAGTTGCTGGGGATGCCGCCGATCGTGACCGTGACCTGGCCGTTGGCGGCGCCGTCGGGCACGGTGACGGTCAGGGTCTTCTCGTCCGTGGCCTTGGCGTCCACCGCCACCGCGCCGCCGAACGACACCTGGATCAGCTCGCCGGTGGAGGCGCCGAAGCCCGTTCCCGTGATCGTGACCTTGGCGCCCGGGCCGCCGGCGGGCGGGTCGAACTTCGTCAGGACGGGCGCGACCACCGTCAGCGCCAGGGCCGGCGCGCTGGTCGTCTCCTTCGACGTCACGGCCACGTCTTGGACGCTGGCCGTGCCCAGCCCGGTCTTGCTGGCCACCACCTGGAAGCTGCCCACCGGCACGTTGGACAGCGTGTAGTTGCCGCCGGCGTCCGCCTTGGCCACGTAGCTGGTGCCCGGGATGTAGACGTCCACGCCCTGGAAGTTGGTAACGGTGGGCGCCTTGGGCGCCGTGACCTTGCCCGCGATGTTGCCGGTGAAGGCCAGCTTCAGCTCCACGTTGGCCAAGTCGCTCGCCACGCCCAGCTTGATGGCCTTCACGGTGTCGCTCTGCGTGGCTTCGATGTTCAGCGGCTTGCCGTCCGGCGACTTGAGCGTGAACTGGCCCTTGTCGTCGGTCTTGGTGGAGAGCGGCGCGGTGGCTTCCTGCAAGGTGTAGCGGCCGCCGTTGTTGCTGACGACGCCGCCGCCGTTGTTCGAGACCAGGCTGCTGCCCAGGTCGGAAATCAGGTAGCCGCGCACCGTGACGCCGGGCGCAGGCTGGCCATCGAGGCCGAGCACGCGGCCGGTGAAGGCCGCCGGCGAGGGTGCCATGACGGGCACGGAAGTGGGGGAGGCCGCCACGACCGTGGTCGGGCCCGGCGTCGCGCTGGCCGGGGCCTTGGGCGAGGCGGACGCCTTGGGCGTGACCGGGGTCCCGGTGTTGCAGCCCGCGGCCAGCAACAACCCCAGCACCATCAGCTTGTTGGCAGGCCGACGCATGGGATCCTTGTTCCCTCCGCCCGAGGCGACGAAACTAGGCCTCGCGGCGCTTCAAGCCCAACAAGCGGCCAAGCTTGATCAGCACCCACAAGGGCCCCACCAGCAGGTACATGGGGCCCTGGAAGAACTTGGGGCTGTTGCCCTCGAGGTGGTGCCCGATGAACTGGAAGATCCAGCCCACCACGAACAGCGCGGCGGCCCAGATGGGGTGCCAGTACGCAATAAACAGCGAAACGACGATCATGGGGATGCCGATGGCGTGGGTGGCCTGGTTGCCCGGGTGGCGATGGGCCGCCTCGTAGCCGTCCAGGTAGTCTTGGAGCGTCATCGCATCGCCTCCTTCATCTCGCGTACCGCTCTCTCCATGCCCACGAGCACCGCGCGCGACACGATGCTGTGGCCGATGTTGAGCTCGTTCATCCCCGGGATGCGGGCCACCGGGCCGACGTTGCGGTAGGTGAGCCCGTGTCCCGCGTTGAGCACCAAGCCCAGCGCCAGCGCCAGCGCGGAGCCTTGCCGCAGGCGCTCCAGCTCGCGGTCGGATTGCTCCCAGGTCTCGGCGTATTGGCCCGTGTGGAGCTCGATCACCGGGGCGCCCAGCGCCTTGGCCGCGCGGATCGAGGCCTCGTCGGGATCGATGAACAGGCTGACGGCGATGCCCGCCGCGGCCAGCTTCTTGATGGCGGGCCCCAGGTGGGCGCCCGTGGTGTCGAGCCCGCCTTCGGTCGTGACCTCCTGGCGCTTCTCGGGCACCAGGCAGACGTAGGCCGGCTTGATGGCCAGTGCGATGCCCACCATCTCGTCGGTGCAGCCCATTTCCAGGTTCATCGGCACTTGCAGCGTGCGCGCCAGCACCTCGACGTCGCGGTCCTGGATGTGGCGGCGGTCCTCGCGCAGGTGCACCGTGATGCTGTCCGCGCCCGCCAGCTCGCAGAACACGGCCGCGGCCACGGGATCGGGCTCGATCGTCCGGCGGGCCTGCCGGATCGTCGCGACGTGATCGATGTTCACCCCCAGCTTGACCACCAGTTGCTCCTTTACAGCAGATCCAGGGCGCAGCGGACGGACAGCCTGACCGCCTCCGACGCCTCCGGGTTCGACATGAAGGCCTCGAAGTACTGCCCGGCGGCGTCCCGCTCGCCCAACATCATGTACGTGAAGCCCAGGTTGGCCTTGATGACGGCGTTGTCAGGCGCCAGGCCCTCCGCCTCGCGGAACTGTTCCGCGGCGTCGTCGTACTCGCCGAGCCGATACAGCACCGTGCCGTACTCGTTGTGGTACTCGAAGTGCGTGTTGTCGCCTAGCCGCACGGCTTCGGCCAGGTGGTGGCGCGCCTCAGGCAGGCGGTCCAGCGTGTGGTGCAGCGAGCCCAGGTGGAAGCGCACCTCCGCCAGGTTGGGGTGCTTGCGGCCCAGCGCCATCAGGAGGTCCGTGGCCTGCTGGTACTCCATCAGGTGCATGTGTGCGCGCGCCGCCATGATTTGGGCGGCCGGGTGGTTGGCATCCGCGCCCAACGCCTCGAGCGCCCACTTCAGCGTGCCATGCCAATCCTGGCGCTGGCGAGCGGCCTCGGCCATCGCCAGCAGCGCCTGCACGTGGCGTGGATCGACGGTGGCGACGGTGCGCCAGTAGGTCTCGGCCTGGGCGGGGTTGCCCGTGAGCTTGTGCAGCTGCCCCAACTGGAAGAGCACGGCCGTGTCGCCGGGGTTGATCTCGAGCAGGCGCTCCAAGGCGGCGATCGCCTCGCCATAGCGCTGCTGTTGGCCGAGGATCCAGGCCAGGTTGTTGAGGGCCATCGCATGGCCGGCCTCGTGGTGGAGCACCTGGCGGTACTCGCCAATTGCCTGTTCGTAGCGCCCGATCGAGGCGTAGACCACGCCCAGGTTGTAGCGGGCCTTCACGTTCAGGGGGTGATCGGCCAGCAGCTGCTTGTAGTGGAAGATGGCCTGTTCGATCTCGCCCAGCTGGTAGTGGGCCATGGCGAGGTTGGAGCGCGTCAGCTCCAGGCGCGGGTCCAGCGCCAGGGCCGCCTGGTAGGCTTCGGCGGCCTCGCGGAGCGCGCCGCGCTGCTGCAGCTCGACGCCCTGCTGATGAAGCTGGATCGCTTCCTTGTTCATGGCTCCAATGATAGCGCGTTCGGCTATAATTGGGACGTGACCCTCCAAGCGTGGATTTACCGGCTGTTCCTGGTGCTCTCGTGGGGCCTGCGCGCCCTGCCGCGGGGGCTCGTGTTGCGCATGGCGGACGGCTTCGCGGCCTGTGCCTGGGCGGCTTACCGCCTCACGCCTCACCGCGAGTTCATCGCCGGCAACGTCCGCGCGGCCGGCCTGCCCACCGACGTCGCCTACCTGTCGGTCCGCAACCTCGCCCGCGGGATCGCGGAAATCCTGCGCTTCCCGGAGCTCGGCCCGATCCGCTACGAGGGCTGGGACAACGTCGAAGCCGCCCAGGCGGAAGGGCAGGGCATCATCATCGCCACGATGCACTTCGGCAACTGGGAGCTGTTGGGCGGCGCCCTGGCCGCCCGCGGCCTGCCCCTGCACGTGCTGGTCCAGCCGCCCAGCCAGGATGCCTTCGGCCGGCTCTTCCTCGAGTTCCGGCGCAAGGTCGGCGTTACCACCCACGCCAACAGCGGCGCGGCCTCCCTGCGACCCGTCTTGCGTGCCCTGGCGCGCAACGAGGCCCTGGGCCTGCTGGCAGACCAGCATGGCGAGGCGCAGGACGCCATCGTGACCTTGTTCGACCACCCCGTCTCGGCGCCCACCGGCCCGGTCTTCTTCGCCCGGCGCACCGGCGCCGCGATCCTGCCCACGTTCATCGTGCGGCAGCCCGACCACAGCCACGTGGTGCATGTCTTGCCGCGCTTGGTGCCGTCCGGCGATGCGCAGGCCGACATGCAGCAGCTATACGCCACCTACGAGACCTTCATCCGCGCCAACCCGGACCACTGGCTGTGGGTCCATGACCGTTGGGCCCGCGAGCACGAGCTCCGGCCGGTACGCACGTTGGTGGCCGTATGATCGTCACGCGGCCGTCGTTCCGCTGGGTGACCGTGGGGGTGTGGCTGATGCCGCTGACCTTCGCGGCCACCGCCGTGTGCCTGCTGGGCGCTTACTGGCGCGAGGTCCGGCTGCGGTGGCAGTCGCGCGAGGTGGGCTGGCTGCCACGCACGCCGGTGGGCTGGCTGTGGTGGCTGCTCATGGCGCTGGGCGGCGTCTCCACCCTCAACTCCGTCACGCCGGCGGAGAGCATCTTCGGCTGGCTCGCCGGCCTGGGCTATGCCATCACCTTCGTCGTTGCCAGCTGGACCGTGATCACCCCGGGGCGCCTGAAACAGCTCCACCGGGCGCTCTTCGGCCTGGGCGTAGCGATGTCCCTCCTGGGGCTGCTCTTCTGGGCGCTGGACGTGCACTTCTTGTGGCACCACGCCTCCGGCATGGAGATCAAAATCGGCACGGAGGACCGGCGCATCAACTCCGTGATGTACCACCCCAACTTGCTGGCGGGCTACCTGGTGCTGGCGCTGGGCGCCGGGCTGGGGCTGTTCCACCAGGTGGCGGACTGGCCACGCAAGGCCTTCTACGCCGGCGGCCTGGCCGTGACCGGGCTGTGCCTGATCCTGACGGCGTCGCGCGCGGGCTGGTTCGGCGCGGCCTTCATGATGATTTGCTTCGGCCTGATGGTGGACCGGCGCTGGCTGCTGGCGCTGGGCGGCACGGCGGCCACGGCCGTGTGCCTGTTCCCGGAGATGGTGAGCCAACGCCTCGCCAGCCTGGCCTGGGACAACCCCGCCTTCGACAAGTACCGGCTGGATGCCTGGATGAGCGCCACCGACATGATCCGCGCCCGCCCGCTGACGGGCTGGGGGCCGGGCACCTGGGCCACGGTCTACCCACACTTCCGCATGCCGGATGAAATCCGCAACCTGCCCCACGCCCACAACTACTTCCTGCACGTCGGGGCGGAGTTCGGCGTGCCGGTGGTGGTGGTGCTGCTGTTGATCGTCTTCACCGTGCTGCTGCGCGGCGCGCGCGAGACGGCGCACACCCAGTACCACCTGCCGGTCTTGGCGACGGCGTCCGCGCTGATGGGCCACCTGGTCTGCAACATGTTCGACTACACGCTCTCCGAGGGGCGCAACGCGATGGCCTTCTTCCTGCTGCTGGGCGGCGTGGAGGCGGCCCGCCGCATGGCGCTCGCCGATCGTCCCCCGGAGCTGCGCCGCGTGGTGCCCGCCGCCACCGCCCCCCTGCCCGAGGAGCCCAGCCGGTGAAGCGCTTCAGCGTCGTGATCGCCACCTATAACCGCGGACCCATCCTCGAGAAGTGCCTGCGCGCCCTGCTGACGCAATCCATCTCATCCGACCGCTTCGAGATCGTGGTGGTGGACGACGGCTCGACCGACGACACCCCCCAGCTGATCGAGCGCCTGAAGGCCGAAGGCGGCCCGTCGTGGCAATACCTCTGGCAAGCCAACCGTGGCCGCTCGCACGCCCGCAACGTGGGCATCGAAATGGCCAAGGGCGAGCTGGTGGTCTTCATCGACAGCGACGTGGTGGTCGTGCCGGAGTTCCTGTCGGAGCACGACAAGCTCCACACGGGCAAGCGTGTGTTCGTGCAGGGCCTCGCCGTGAACACCGACAACTTCGACGACCCGCTGTCCACCCCCGTCGGCCCGGGCGCCTTCTCCGCCGCGTTCTTCGCCACCAACAACGTCTCCGTGGCGCGGGCCTACCTCAAGCAGGCCGGCGGCTTCGACGAGAACTTCACGGAGTATGGCTGGGAAGATTTGGAGTTGGGCCTGCGGCTCAAGGCCATTGGCGTCGGCATGGTTCGGAGCCGCGCGGCCCGTGGCTTCCACTGGCACCCCGCCTTCTCGATGCAAGATATGCCTGGCTTGAAGCGCATCGAAGAGGAGCGCGGCCGCATGGCGGCATACTTCTTCCGCAAGCACCCGACGCTGGACGTGCGGCTGATGATCCAGCTGACGGCGCTGCACCACGCCCTGAACTGGCTGGTGACGCTGGGCGGGCGCCTGGACGAGGTGAAGGCCGAGCCGGCGCTGAAATGGCTGCTGGAGCGCGGCAAACCCGCCCTGGCCCAGCAGCTCGCCATCCTCATGCTCAACCAATACAACCTGAGGGAACTCCACGCGGCGCTCGCTCGTCCCAACCAAGCAACCGTCCACGGATAACCAGCCTCGATGCGTTCCCCGCTGCTCCTCGGCCTGCTGTTCCTGGCGCTGGCGCCAGGACCTGCCGCGGCGCGCGAGCTGGGCGCCTACCAGCGGCCCGCCCTGCGCCAGGCGATCGCCAAGCTCACGCATGACGCCATCTGGGCCCATGTGAAGCACCTGCCGGCGCCGTCGCCCGCGGCAGACCTGGGTTCCCCCGCCGGCGTCTTCGTGACCATCAGCAAGGACGGCGTCACGCGCGGCTGCTGGGGCACGGTGGCCCCGCGCAGCGGCAGCCTGGGGGCGGAGCTGGCCGCCAACGCCGTGAAGGCGCTCAGCCATGATTACCGCCAACAACCGATCCAGCCGCGCGAGCTGGCCGGGTTGGTGGCGCACGTGTCCGTGGTGGGCGAGCTCGAGCCCGTGGACGGGCCCGCGGATCTCCAGCCGCGGAAGTTCGGGCTGCTGGTCTCGGGCGGCGGCAAGGGCGGCGTCCTGCTGCCCGGCGAGGCCGCCACCGCCACCTGGCAAGTCGCCACCTGCCGCCGCAAGGCCGGGCTCAAGCCCCGCGACCACGCGCGCCTCTACCGCTTCGAAACCGCCGTCGTCGGCCCGATCACCCTGGCCGAATAGGAGCTCGCTCGTGTCCAACCGTCCCACCGCTTCCTGGACCTCGCTCGTGGCGATGCTCTTCGCGCTGCTGGTGCTCGTCGGGCTGGGTGCGGGGGCGATCGCCCTGGAGAAGCCCGTCGGCCAGGCCACCGGCCGGGTGCTGTCAGACACCACCGGCCTGCCGCTGGCGGGCGCCAAGATCACGGTCACGGGCCCGGTCACGCGGCACATGCTGACGCGCGACGACGGCACCTTCCGCTTCTCGAACCTGCCCGTGGGCAGCTACTACATCTCCGCCAAGGGCCACCGCTTCGACTCCCAGTTCCAGGAGAACGGCGTGACCATCAAGGAGGGCCAGGCCGTCGAGCACCTGGACTTCAAGCTCGTGCGCACCCAGCCCACGCTGGAGATCACCAACGCGCAGCGCGTCTTCACGCCCAAGGAGCCCGTGCGGATCCTGGCGCGCGGCACGACCGCCCCGGCCATCGACGTGGCGCTGTACAAGCTGGACCTGGCCCGCGTGATGGCGCTGGATCCGGAGCTGAAGCTGCTGCACCAGCCCAAGATCGATGCGCTGATCGCGCGCGGCCTCGTCTCGCCTGTGAAGCAGTGGCGCCAGGCTATCCCCGCCAACGCCACGGACGACGACGACTGGTTCTTCAAGCCCGTCCAGGTGGAGACGGGCGAGGGCGCCTACGTGGCGGCCCTGAGCACCCAGCCCGAGAAGGGCCCGGAAGACGCCAAGGCGCCCGACAAGCTGGTCGCCTCGTACTGGTTCAACGTCTCCCGCCTGGGCCTGGTGGCCAAGCGCGGCCAGGACCAGGTGCTGCTGTATGGGGTGGACCTGGTCACGAAGAAGCCCCTGCCGGGCATCGACATCTCCTTGTTCCCCGGCGGCGCCAAGGGCAAGACCAACGCCGACGGCGTCCTGATGGTGCCCACCACCGCGGTCGAGAAGCTGCGCGTGCTGGGCCGCGTGGGTGAGTCCGCCGCCGTGGTGGCCGCCACCTGGGACAAGAGCCGCGACCCGTTCCGCATCTACGGCTATACCGATCGCCCGGTCTACCGGCCGGGCCAGCGCGTCTACTTCAAGGCCACCGTGCGCGCCCAGGCCCCCAAGGGCTACGGCAGCGCCAGCGGCAAGCAGGTGGACGCCAAGTTGAAGGATGCCACCGGCACGGAGGTGGGCGCGGTCGTCACGCAGGTGTCGGAGGCCGGCGGCCTGGACGGCCAGTTCGAGCTGGCGGCCGATGCCTCGCTGGGCGAGTACCGCCTGGAGCTGGCCGCCGGCGACTCGTTCGAGTCGATCAACTTCAAGGTGGCAGACTACCGCAAGCCCGAATACAAGGTCGACATCACGCCGGAGAAGCCGCGCTACGTGCAGGGCGGCACCGCCACCGTGCATGTGCTTTCGACCTATTACTTCGGCGCACCGGTGCCCAACGCCAAGCTCGCGGTGTCGGTCTACTCCGCGCCGGCCTACGACAACTACAACCCGGAAGAAGGCTTCTACTACGGCTACAACGGCGAGGACCAGGACCCCGTCTGGGGCTTCGGCGACGTGCTGCAGCAGACCGAAGGCGCGACGGACGCGCAAGGCAAGTTCGACCTGTCCGTGCCGCTGGCCGCGGCCGCCAAGGAGAAGGCGGGCGACGACCCAACCTGGACCGGTGACCGCATCCTGACCGTGGCCGTCGAGGCGATCGACGCCAGCGGTCGCCCGGTCAAGGGGCACCAGAGCTTCCGCGTCTCGCAGGGCGACTTCAAGCTGAGCGCCCAGCCGGACCAGTACCTGAACGTCGGCAAGGCGCCGATCGGCCTGTCGCTGCGCACGCGCGACTACGAAGACAAGCCGGTGGCCACCGAGGTGGCGGTGGCGGTGGACCGCCTCGAACAAGTCAAGGAGACCTCCAAGGAGGGCGACGAGACCTGGAAGACCGTGCGCGTGCCGGCCTGGAAGGGCACGGCCAAGACCGACGCCCGCGGCCTGGCCCACGTGGACGTCCCGGCCCAACCGGCCGGCGACTACGACGTGAACCTGCAAGCCACGGACGCCGCCGGTCGCACCATCCATGCCTCGACCAGCGCCTGGGTGGCCAGCGAGGACACCCCCTTCGCGGGCGAGCCCGCCACGCGCTCCGGCGCGCTCAAGATCGTGCTCGACAAGAAGGTCTACAAGCCCGGCGACACCGCCCGCGCGCTGGTGGTCTCGCCGGTCGCGAACGTGACCGCCCTGGTGACGGTCGAAGGCCAGCGCCTGCATGAGGTCCACGTGGTCCACATCCAGGGCAACACGGGCCTGGTGACGATCCCGGTCACGGCGGCCTATGAGCCCAACGCCTACGTGGCCGCGGCCGTGGTCAACGGCAAGGAGTTCATGGAAACCAGCCGCTCGCTGAACGTGAAGCCGTTGGACAAGTTCTTGCAGGTCAGCGTCAGCAGCGACAAGCCGCGCTACGAGCCCGGCGACCAGGCTGTCTACACGGTCGAAACCAAGGACTGGCTGGGCAAGCCAGTCGCCGCGGAGGTCACGCTGGGCGTGGTCGACCAGGCCATCTACGCGATCGAGCCCGACGGCACGCCGGACATCCGCAGCTACTTCCACGGGCCGCGCTGGAACACCATCAACACCAGCTACTCGTTCGCGGAGGACTACTCCGGCGGCCTCGACAAGTTCGCCCCGGACACGCGGGTGCGCGCCAAGTTCGAGGACACGGCGGCCTGGCTGCCCAAGCTCATGACCGGCGCGGACGGCAAGGCCACGGCCACCATCACGCTGCCGGACAACCTGACGACCTGGGTGGCGACGGCGCACGCCGCCACGACGGACACGCGCGTGGGCGCGGCCCAGAGCACCATGGTCGCCACCAAGAAGCTGCTGGTGCGGCTGGAGACCCCGCGCTTCCTGGTGGAAGGCGACCACGCGGTGATCTCCGCGATCGCCCACAGCTACCTGGACCAGGTCCAACAAGTCACGCTCACGCTGGGCCTGGGCGGCTTGACGACCACCCAGCCGCCGACGCAGCTGGCAGCGCTTTCCCCCGGCGACGCCAAGCGCGTGGCCTGGGAGGTGGACGTTCCCGCTGCCGGGCTGGTGGGCGCCACGGTCAGCGCCACAAGCGCTCAGGCGGCAGATGCGATGCGCCTGGACTTCCCGGCCTTGCCTTACGGCACGCCGGAGTTCCAGGGCTTCGCGGGCGAGGTGGATCCCACCAAGCCCGGCTTCGCCTCCTTCGACCTGCCCGCGGCCTTCATCCCGGGCACCACGAAGCTGAACATCAAGCTGCATGCCTCGCCGCTGGACGCGATCCTGCCGGCCATCGACTACCTCCACAAGTACGAATACGGCTGCGTGGAGCAGACCATGACGCGCTTCCTGCCGGACGTGGCCCTGGTGCCGCGCCTGGACGCCGCGAACGCGGCCTACGGCTCGCGCTTCGTCGACCGCAACAAGCGCATGACGGAAGGGTTGCGTCGTCTGGCCGGCATGCAGCACTCGGACGGTGGCTGGGGCTGGTGGGAGCATGATGAGACCCAGCTCGAGATGACGTCGTACGTGATGTATGGCCTGGCAGAGGCCAAGGCGGCGGGCTTCCCGCCCAACGCCACCATGGTCAAGCGCGGCCTGGACCACCTCCAGCGCGCCCTGCCCAAGATCGGCAAGGACCTCTACACCCGCAACAGCGTGCGGCGCGATGCCGGCGCGGACGCCCGGGCCTTCGCCCTGTTCGCCCAGGCTCATTGGGACGCCGCGAAGGCCACGGAGATAGACCGCCTGTGGGCGGAGCGCGACGGCCTGAGCAACTACGGGTTGGCCCAGACGGCCTACACGCTGGCGAAGCTCAACGACCAGCGGCGCTTCGAGGCCCTGGAAATGCTGCGCAAGCGCGCCGATGATACGGCTTCCGGCTTCGTGCATTGGAACGCCGACACGCGCGAGTTCGCCTGGCAGGACAACGCCACGGAAACGACGGCTTACGCCCTGCGGGCGGTCTTGCTAATCGCCCCTGACGACGCGCTGGTGGTCAAGGCCGTGCGCTGGCTGGAGTCGAAGAACGCGCGCGGGTACTGGGACAGCACCAAGGACACGGGCGCGGCGGCGATCGCCCTGGCCGACTTCATGAAGGTGCGCCGCCCGGCCGAGCCGGCCCAGCTGGAAACCACCGTGACGCTCAACGGCACGGCCATCCAGCCGGGCACGACGGCGTTCGATGCGCCCACCCACTGGGCCGTGCCGGACGGCCTGCTCAAGCCGGGCAAGAACGACCTGCAAGTCAGCTCCAACGGGGCGCTGGACTTCAGCGGCGGCATCCACTACGCCTTGCGCGCCGACCAGGCCACCGCCAGCTCCAGCCCAGGCGTCGGCGTCTCGCGCGAGTACTACGCGCTGCCCGTGGAGGTCTACGCCAAGGCCAAGGGCCACGGCAGCTGGGGCGAGTTCTACGACGAGAAGGTCGTGAAGAAGCTCTCGAAGCTGGGGCCGACCGTGAAGGCGGGCGAGCGCGTGCTGGTCAAGGTCACGCTCACCGCGGACCGGCCGCTGCGCTACATGGCCCTGGAGGACCCGCTGCCGGCAGGCTGCGAGATCCTGGAGGACCAGCCCACCAACTGGAGCTACTGGTGGGACCACCAGGAGTACCGCGACGACAAGGCCGTCTTCTTCTTCAAGTCCTTCGCCAAGGGCTCGCAAAGCATGTACTATGTTATGCGGCCGACGACGCAAGGCCGCTTCCGCGTCCTCCCCACCACGGCCTGGGCCATGTACGCCCCTGACGTGCGCGCCCGCGGGGCGGGTGGGCAGCTCACCATCACGGAGTAGCCTTGTCAGCCCTGGTTCAACGGACGCGAATTGGCTTCACGCCTGGCGAGCGCGCCCTCTGGTTGGCGCCCGTCCTGCTGGTGCTGCTGGGCCTGCTGGCCTGGGCCTACCAGGCGCGGCCGTACCAGGACCGGCTGGCGCACTTCAACACCAGCCTAACGGCCCGGACTTCGGCCCAGCGGCAGAACATCATGATGGCCGTGAAGCGGCTGGACGGCACGATCGTGGGACGCGGCGAACGCTACAGCTTCAACGCCGTCGTCGGCCCGCGCACGGTAGACCGTGGCTTCACGGAGGCCAACGCGTTCATGGAGGGCGCGCGCACCCGATCGCTCGGTGGCGGGGTCTGCCAGGTGTCTTCGACCATGTACGCCGCGATCCAGGAGACGTCCCTGCCGATCGTCCAACGCGTGCCGCACGTGGCGGTGGTCAGCTCCGTGCCGCCCGGCCGCGACGCTTCCGTCTGGTACGGCCAGGCCGACCTGGTGTGGGAGAACACCACCCAGCACCCGATCCGCATCAAGGCCACGGCGGACGACTTGCAGCTGAAGATCGAGCTGTGGGGCACGGCCGAGGCCGACCTCGCCAGCGCGCTGCGCTTCAGCTACCGCTTCGGCCACCACGCCAACGAGCGGGTGGTCTGGGTCTTCCGGCGGCTGGGAGGCAAGAACGTGCTATTGAGCAAGGACACGTACCGGACGCACTGAGGCGCTACTGGACGACCCGCACCCGGAAGTTACCCGGGTCTGCCACGTAGACCGTGTTGCCGATCGCCGCCAAGCCACCCGGGCTGCTGAACCGCGCGTTGCTTCCCTGCGCGTCCTGGAAGCCCGCGGCGCCATTGCCCGCGTAGGTCGTGGTCGTGAAGTTGGCGTCGTTCAAATCAACCCGCCGAATCGCATGGTTGTTCCGATCCGACACGTACAACGCCCCGTCCGCGCCCACGGTGGCCCCATCGGGGGTGTTGAACGTGGTGCCGCTGCCGGTGCCGTTGCTGAAGCCGGCGACACCCGCACCCGCAATCGTCGTGACCGTGAAGTTCCCGTCCGCGAGGCTGATCCGGCGGATCATATGGTTGCCCGTGTCCGTCACGATCAGGTTGCCGGCCTTGTCGATCGCCAAGGCCGCGGGGGCATCGAACTGCGCCACGCTGCCCGGCCCGTTGCCGTTGCCGATGGCACCGCTGCCGGCCACCGTGCTCACGGTGCGGGCATTGAGGTCGATCATGCGGATCAGGTGGTTGCCCGTGTCGGCGACGTACAACATGCTGCCCTTCACCACCAGGCCATACGGGCTGCTGAACGAGGCGCTGGTCGAGGTCCCGTTCGTGGCACCCGCCACGCCCTGCACACCCGCGAACGTGGTGACGCTGGGGTTGCCCGGGTCGGTCATGTCCACCTTGCGGATCAGGTGGTTGGTGCCGCCGTCGGCGACGTACAGGCTGCCGGCCGCGTCGAGCGCGATGCCGCGGATCTGCGAGAAGGTGGCGCTGCGGCCGATGCCGTTCTGGAAGCCGGAAGAGCCGCTGCCGGTGACGGTGGTGACTTGCTTCGAGGCGAGGTCGATGCGCCGGATGCGCTGGTCGCCGTTGTCGCCCACCAGGAGGGCGGCGGTGCCTTGCAGGGCCAGCGTGAAGGGCGCGGTGAAGAGCGCGTCCGTGGAGCCGGCGTCGATGAAGCCCTGCTGGCCGCGTCCCGCGTAGGTCAACACGTTGCCGGTGCCGGCGGGCGCGGCCGTGGCGGTCGGGATCGCCGTGGGCGTGGCCGTCGCCACCGGGGTGGTGGGCGTGGCGCCCGGCGATGGGGTGGCCGTGGGGGAAGCGGTCGGCGAGGCGCTGGCACCCGTGGTGGGGCTCGCGGTCGGCGTGGCGCTCGCGCCCGGGCTGGTCGAGGCCTTGGGCGAGGTGGAGGCCGTCGGCGTGGCATTCGGGTTGGGCGTGCCGTTGGGGTTCGGCGTACCGTTCCCGGTGGTGCTGGTCGGTTGCCCGGAGGGCGTGGTCGTGGCCTTGGGCGACGCCGAAGCGCTGCTGCTGGCGGCCGCGCTGGGCTTCGCGGTGGCAGACTTCTTGGCCACCGGCTTGATCGTCGCTTCCGTCTCCGTAGGGCTGGGACAGCCCGTGGCAGCCGCAACCACCGCGAACAGCGCGGCCATGCGTAGCGTCGGCGAATTGACGATCTTCATCGCGAAGGCTCCTTCCAGGGACCATCCCTCGCTTAGTCTTGTACCCCGAAGGTCGTTAGATCCAGGCCCGGCTGAACCAGATGTGCCAGTTGTAGTAGTTCCAAGGGATGGGCCAGGCGGCCAGCAGCGGGTAGTAGAAGATGAACCAGCATACGATCAGGCCCACGTGGAAGCTGACCAGCGTGCGCATCTGCTGCTGGGTGAAGAGCGGGGCGGGGGCGCCTTCCGCGGCGGGCTCCGGGTCAACGGACTGCCCGTTCCACATCATGTAGAAGATGTAGGCCAACGCGATGCAAAGGAACGGGATGGTCTCGAACATGTAGTGCATGTACAGCAGCGGCCGCGGCTGCACGCCCCACATGGCCCAGAGGCCGAAGCCCATCAGCGCCAGCGTGCCCAAGCTCTTCAGCTTGTCGCGCCAGGCCAGGTACGCCGTGTAGGCCAGGGCGGGCACGGTGGACCACCAGATGAAGGCGTTGCCAATCGCCCAGACGCCCGAGATGCCCTTGGGCGGCGCGTCCTTCCAATCGTGGAAGTAGTACCAGGTCGGCCGCAGCATGATCGGCCAGCTCCACCAGGGCGAGCTGTAGGGATGCGTGGCCTGAAGCTGGGCGTGGTAGTTCCACATGTCCCGCTGCCAGGTGATCACGCGGCCCCAGCCGGTGTCCCAGTTCGGGTGACGCGGGAAGAGCTTGAGCGGCCAGTCGCCGCCGCCTTGCAGCACGTACGGGATGTAGGTGAGCAGGTAGATCGCGACGGGGATGACGCCCATGACCAGGGCCAGCAGCCCGACCCACTTCACGAGCTCGAGCTTGTTGGCGGCCTTGAGGTCGCCCAGCAAGCCGCGCGGGTCCGGGGCGGGGTCCTTCACCCACTGCGGGCGCTTCACGCTGTAAGCATGATAGAGCAGCAGCAGGCCGGTCAGGCCCCAGGCGTACAGGCTGGACCAGCGGGTGGCCAGCGCGCAGCCCATGCCGAACGCCATCAGGAACAACCACCGCGCCTGATCGCGCTTCATGTACTCCCAGGTGCCGACGGCGGCGAGCATGATGAAGAACACCTCGAAGATGTTCGTCATGGCGACGCGGCTCTGCACGAAGAACACGCCGTCGAGCGCCAGGAAAATCATCGCCATCGTGGCGATGGCGCGGTTCTGGAACATCGAGCGCGCGAGCGCATAGACCACGGGCAGGGTCGCCGCGCCGAAGATCACGCTGACGAAGCGCCAGGCGAAGGCCTGGTGTTCGGTCCAGGTCTTGGCGGCGAGGTCGAACTGGCCATGCCAGCCCAGGATGCCGAGCGCGGCCAGCAGCTTGGCCAGCGGCGGGTGCGTCCACTCGTAGGGGCTGACGCCCTGGATGTATTCCATCGCCGTGCGCGCGTGGTAGACCTCGTCGAAGATCTGCTCGTTGGGCACGCCCAGGCGGATCACGGCGATGCCGAAGAAGATGGCGGCGACGACCAGCGGGACGGCGAAGTCGTAGGCGGTGATGCCCTGGCGGGAAATCTCCGACCGCAGCAAGCGGAACTGCCTGACCAGGCGGTTCTCCGCCACGTCTTGCACCATCTCGCCCTTCACGAACAGGAAGCTCAGCAGCTCGCCGAAGAGCCACACGTTCAACAGCGACAGGATCACCATGCCGGAGAGCTTGAGGCTGCCCAGCATGCGGCCCTCGTTCATCATGTTCTTGAGGCCTTCCACCCACGCCGATTGGTCGTTGTAGTAGAAGAAGATGTAGGTGATCGATAGGAACGACGTGAGGCTGAAGCCCCAGTAGAGCCAGCTCAGGCGGCGGTTGCAGGCGGCGGCCAGGGCCAGGAAGGCCATCGCCGGGAAGATGTAGCGCTCGTGCATGCGCGTGGTGAGCATGTAGAAGCCGGTGATGGTGACGGCGGAGGCCAGGAAGTACTGGGCCACGCCGGCCTGGTTGCGGTTCTTGTAGAGGTACCAGCCAACCAGCGCCAGGCACACGCATGTCAGCGCGATGCCCCAGTTGTAGTGCGTGATGCCGAAGAGCAGCCGGTCATCCGGCTTCCAGGCCTCGTTGGGCGGCGGCAGCATCCAGATGTTGAAGGCGTTGACGGTGCTGTAAGGGTAGTTGTTGCCCGTGGAGGCCATTTGCTGGCTGAACCAGTAGAACGGCGCGGCGAACAGCGCCGGCACGCTGAAGCCCAGCGTGGTCGGCACCATGCCCGCCAGCTTGTGCCAGGTGGCGGGCAGCAGGATCAGCCAGGCCGTCACGAGGCCGGCGCCGATGGCCAGCGGCCAGCGCTTGACGTGGTTGCGCCACCAGAGCGAGAAGAACACGACGGGCAGCATGAACAGGCCCTGGGGCTTGACCAGCACCGCGGCGGCGCCCAGGCAGGCGGCCGTGACCAGGCGGTTGGAGATGGTGGCCGCCATGATCAGCAGCATCATCAGGGTGACAACGGAGTCGACCTGGCCCCAGATGGCGGAGACGAACAGCACCACCGGGTTGAAGGCGTAGAAGACCGACGTGCGGAAGGCCGACCGGATGGCGACGCGGCCCTTCAAGAGGTAGAAGATCAGGCCGGCGTTGACGATGTCCGCGATGCAGGCCGGCAGCTTGGCCCACTGCACGCTCATGACGCTGGAGTGGGTGAAGGGCATCTGGATCAGGCCCCACACCCACAGGAAGTACATGAACAGCGGCGGGTAGTCGCTCCACGTCTTCGCGTAGAAGTTGGTGGGACCTTCCTTGACGATCGTGTCGCCCCAGGCGCGGAAGGTGTTCACGTCGAGCGTGAACATGTACGGGAAGCGGATCAGGAACAAGCGCAGCAGGAAGGCCGCGGCCAGCCAGTAAATCAGCTTGACCGTCAGGTCGGAGGGCTCGGCCTCCGGCGTGGCGCGAACCACCGTGGGCGCGTCGTTCGCGTCATCAGGCGAGGGGCTGGTGAGGTCGGCGGACATGGTCGCAGGTCTTAGACGGCGTTACGCTTGACGCCGACCATGCGCCACGCGGAAAGCAACTGACTGGCGTTGAAGATGCTGCTGTAGGTCCCGATCATGATGCCCAGGAGCATCGCGAAGACGAACCAGCGGATCGTTTCGCCGCCGAAGAGCAGCAGGGCCAAGAGGGTCAAGCACACCGTCAGGCTGGTGTTGATGGAGCGGGCGATCGTCTGCTTGATGCTGCGGTTCGCCACGTCGTCGAAGGTGTCGCGCTTGCCGGCGTTGCGCATGTTCTCGCGGATGCGGTCGTAGATGACGATGGTGTCGTGGACGGAGAAGCCCACGACCGTCATGACGGCGGTCACGAACAAGCTGTCCACCTCGACGTTGAGCAGCAGGCCCAGGAGCGAGAAGGTACCGAACAGGAACAGCACGTCGTGAACCAGCGCGGAGATGGCGCAGGCCGCGAAGTCGAATTGGTAGCGGTAAGAGATGTAGCCGATGATGCCCAGCAGCGTCAGGGCGACGCTCCACACGGCGTTCTGCAGCAGCTCCTTGCCGATGGTGGGGCCGACGGACTCGAAGCGGTCGGCCGAGAACGGGCCCACCTTCGTCTTGATGGCGTCCATCGTCTTCAGGCGCTGTTCGTTGGTCATGGTCTTGGTGCGGATCAGCGCCGTGACGGGCTGGCCGGCCTTGTCCGTGGCCATCTGGACATGGACTTCCTTGAAGCCCTGCGCCTCGACCACCTTCATGATTTCCTGGGCCGCCGTCGCCTTCTGGAAGGTCAGCTGCGCGAGCGTGCCGCCCGTGAAGTCAATGCCCAGGCGCACGGGCGAACCGAACGTCAGCATCGAGTAGATGATGGCGATGATGCCCGGGACCAACAGGATGCCGGAAATGCCGAACCAGAGCGGCTTCCGCGACATGAAGTCGAAATCGGATTCTTCGAGTCTTCTGACGGCCATGACGATTGCTTCCTATCGGATCTTCGACGGAACCTTGACCCCAAAGAGGGTCGGGCTCTTGAACTGCTTGGCTTCGAGCACCCAGTGCAGGAGGTTGCGCGTGGCGGAGATGGCGGTGAACATCGAGATGATGACGCCGATGGCGAGCGTGAGCGCGAAGCCCTTGACCAACCCGGTGCCGAAGTAGAACAGCACGGTACAGGTCAGCATCGACGACACGTTGGAGTCGAAGATGGCGGAGAAGGCGCGCTTGAAGCCGATCTCGATGGCGGCGTAGATGGTGCGGCCGCCCTTGAGCTCTTCCTTGGTGCGCTCGAAGATCAGGATGTTGGCGTCGACCGCCATACCCATCGAGAGGATGAAGCCGGCGATGCCGGGGACGGTCAAGGTGACCGGGATCATCTTGAAGATGGCGAGCGTCACCAGGCTGTAGATGACCAGGGCGGCGCAGGCCACCGCGCCGGGAATCTGGTAGTAGCCGACCATGAAGATCATGATCAAGGCGGCGCCGATGATGCCGGCGAGGAAGGTGGCGCGGACGCTCTCGGCGCCCAGCGAGGCTTCGACGGAGCGGTTCTCGATGACTTCCAGCGGCACGGGCAGCGAGCCGGCCTTTAGGACGATCATCAGCTCGTTGGCCTTCTTGGCGTCGAAGTCGCCGTGGATCATGACGTTGCCCGTGTTGAGCTCCGACTGGACGACGGGGTCCGAAATCAGCTTGTTGTCGAGGAAGATGGCCATGTGCTTGTTCAGCAGCTTGTGGCTGACGTCCGCCAGGACCTTGGAGCCTTCCGAATTGAAGTCGGCAACGACGGCCCAGTTGGAACCCTGGGGCTCCACGCGGGTGGCCGTGATCATCACGCCCTCCACGCCGGTCAGGACCCAGTCGTTGGAGTTGGCTTCGGCGTCCTTGGCCTGGTCGCGCGTCGGGCCGCCCGCCATCGGGCTGGGGCTCGTGACGGTGGCCGTGGCGGCGCCGGAGGCCGCAGCAGTGGTGGTGGCCGCGCCGGTGGCGCCCGGCGTGGTGGCGGCCTTGCTGGCGGCAGGCTCGATGACCGCGGGCGAGGACGTGGCCGCCGGGGCGGGGACGCCGCCCGGGAAGTCGGCCTTGTGGGCGCGGAAGGTCAGGACGGCGGTGGTGCCGATGATGCGGAGCGCCTCGTCCTTGTCCTTGATGCCGGGCATGTCGACGATCAGCTGATCGTCGCCCTTGGGCTGGATCAGCGGCTCGGAGACGCCCAGGCCGTCGACGCGGTTACGCACGACGGCGATCGCCGCCGACATCACGCCCGGGGTGATTTCCTTCACCTTGTCGGTTGGCTTGGCCTGCAACACCAGGTGCATACCGCCCTGGATGTCGAGGCCGCGCTTGAACTCGAACGGCCACTTGGTCCCGTTGTTCAGGACGATGTATCCCGAACCGACGGCCAGGACAAGGATCAGTCCCAGCATCAGCTTGCGCCAGTCCAACTGAAATCTCCTTCAAAAGGGGGTTAAGCTCCGGGATCCCCCGGAAGGCACCAGAGTATACCTTGTCTGCCCGCAACACGAAAGGACGGGGTACAATGCCCCGCGTGATCCGGCTGCTCCTGGTGCTATTCTTCACCAGCCTCATGGCTTCCAGCGCCTTCGTGGCGCTAAAGGTGCCCTTCCTCGCCCCCGGCGTGCCACGCGCGCTGCCTGGCGCGGAGGCCCTTTACCAATGGCATGGCTGGGTGTTTGGTTCGCACGTCATCTCCGCCCAACTGCCCGTCATCTGGTTGACGGGCGCGCTCATTGGCGCGCGGCGAGGCGGGCTGGCCGTGGCCCTGTACGTGGCCCTGGGCCTGGGCGGGTTGCCCATCTTCACCAACGGCGGGGGCTTCGCCTATGTGAAGCAGCCCACGTTCGGCTACCTGGCGGCCTTCCTGCCGGCCGTCTTGCTGGTAGGCATCAACGCGGGCACGCCGCACTTCGGCCGCATCTGGCGCGGCATGGCCTTGGGGCTGGTGGCGGTTCAGGGCTTCGGCCTCATCTACGAGGTGGTCCTGCGCGGCCAGCTGTTCTCGTTGGATGGCTGGGGCGTGCTGACGCGCAACCAGGTCCTGCAGTTCCTGCCCGGGCAGCTGGCGTTGCTGACGGCGACCGCCTTCGCCGTGGCCTGCTGGCGGAAGCTGGAGGCTGCCTACGAGAACTGGTCGGCACGTCGCCGTGCCGACCAGGATGGACCGATGTTGCCGGAGTTCGACGACGAGCCGGAGCCCGAAGCGCCTCCTTTGGACTAGCCCTGGAGCTTCTTCACCATCGCGGCCTTGGTGGCCTCGTCGATGAAGGGGTGGAAGGCGAAGCTGCCGTCCTTGAGCTTGTAGTTGGCGTGCAGGCCGGCGGCCCGCTTGAACGACAGCACGGCGTCCGTCGTGGCCTGGTCCCACTGGCCGGTCACGTTGACCGGAAGGCCCCACTGCTTGAGCAAGGTCTGGAGCTCGGTCACGGACTTGGTGTCCGCGCTGCCCGGGCCAAGGGCGTTGTTGGCTTCGAGGGTCTGCGCCTCGGTCATGAAGGCGTTGAAGTTGGCGCGGCTGGGGTCGATGCCCTGCTGGGTGGCGATGTTCAACTCGTCCGCGGTCAGCGGCTGGGCGTTGTTGACGACCGGAGGAGGCACGGCGGCCGGGGCCACCGGGGCGGGGGCGACGCCCTGCAGCTTGGCGATCATCGCCTGCTTGGTGGCCTGATCGATGAACGGGTGGTAGCCCTGCGTGCCGTCCGCCATCTTGTAGGACGCCGGCAGGTTGCTGGCCTTCTTGAACTGCAACACGGCGGCCACGGTGGCCTGGTCGAACTGGCCGTTGGGCGTGACGGCGTAGCCCCACTGCTTGAGGAGGTTCTGGAGCTCGGTGATCGAGGCGGGATCCGCGGAACCGGGGCCAAGGGCCTTGGTGGCTTCGAGGGCCTGCGCTTCCTTCATGAAGGCGTCGTAGTTCTCGCGGGTGGCGAGGATGCCCTGCTGCTGGGCGAGCTTCTG
>JAQBPE010000234.1 GCA_028287685.1 Cyanobacteria bacterium RYN_339
GTTGATCGGGGCGATCGCCCAGTTCACCTCGCTGCAGGCCGGCATGGGCGCCCGGTCTGATCGGTTCTGCTACAATGCAAGCGGTTGCCGCACCCCGGTAACCGCTTCCCGCAGCGCAAGGAGACCCGGATGTCCAGCGACAGCAGCACGGCCACCGTCGACACGCACGGCCTGGATCGCGAAGGCTTGCACCACGCCTATCGCACCATGGTGCTGATGCGCGCGATGCATGACCGCGCCACCAACCTCCAGCGCCAGGGCCGGATCCATTCCTGGCTGGGCTGCTTCGGGCAGGAAGCCGCGATCATCGGCAGTGGCCTGGCGATGGCGAAGGAGGACTGGATCTTCCCGTCGTACCGCGAGCACGCCGTCGCCCTCGTGCGTGGCGTCCCGGCCCGCAAGCTGTTCGACCACCTCTACGGCAACGCGGAAGACAATGCCAAGGGCCGGAACCTGCCTCCGGAGTACACCTTCCGCGACATCAACTACGTCAGCATCTCCGCGCCCGTAGGCACGCAGATCCCCCAGGCGGTCGGCGTGGCGATGGCCGCCAAGCTGCGCAAGGATCCGATCGCGGTGATCACCTACTTCGGTGACGGCACCTCGTCCACGGCGGACGCCCACACCGGCATGAACTTCGCCGGTGTCTGGAAGGCGCCCGTGATCTTCTTCTGCCAGAACAACGGCTGGGCCATCTCCGTGCCCACCAGCCAGCAAACGGCGGCGGAGACGATCGCCTCGCGGGCCGTGGGTTACGGCTTCGAAGGCTTGCGCGTGGACGGCAACGACTTGTTGGCGGTCTACGGCGTGACCAAGGCCGCCGCGGAGAAAGCTCGCCTGGGCGGCGGGCCGACCTTGATCGAGGCGATGACCTACCGCGTGGGCCCGCACTCCACCTCCGACGACCCTACCGCCTACCGCGACGACGCCGAGGTGGCACCCTGGCGGGACCGGGACCCCATCGCCGTCTACGAGCGCCAGCTGGCCGCCCTGGGCCATTGGGACGAGGCATTCGGCCAGGAGGTCCGTGCTTGGGCCACGGCCGAGCTGCAAACGGCGGCGCGCGAGGCCTCGGAAGTGGCGCAGCCCGAATTGACCACGATCTTCGAGGAAGTCTACGCGGAGATGCCCTGGCACATCCGCGAACAGCGGGATGCCCACATGAGCCTGCGCGCCGCCACCCCCACCGCCCACTAGCGCCCGGCCACCCCCACCGCTGCAGGAGCCCCTCTGCGTGAAACGCTTGCTTGCCGCCTCCTTGCTGGCTTTTGCCTCGGCCCCGCCCGCGGCTGCTTCCACCATCCCGTTGGTGGATCTGCCGCCCAACCTCGTCACCGTCAGCGCCGGCGGTGACCCCCAGATAGTGCACTTGAGCGCGGACTACGCGCTGGGCACCTGGTGGGGCCAGGGCTGGATCGTGGGCGGCATGGCAAGCTACGACATCAGCGGCAAACGCAACCAGCGCGAGAGCCAGACCATGGGCGCGCTGCGGATCACGCGCCACCTGGGCGGCACCTTCCCGTTCTCGATCGGCGCCACGTTGAGCGTGGGCATGAACCTGGTGGATCCGGCCCAAGAAACGCCGCCTGACCAGCAGATCTATGCCAGCCCTTACCTCTTATGGGTCCAGCCGGCCTTGAACATCTCCACGCCGATCCTGGGCGACGTCTTCAACGACCAGCTCTGGCTGCGCGCCACCTTTGGCCCGGTCCTGGGCCGTTGGACCTCCGGCACCTTCTACACGCCCTTCTTCTCGCCCAACGTCGAGCTTGCGTATCGCATCCTCCCGGCGCATGAGATCGTCTTGGGCGGCGGCTTCGTGCCCTGGGGCCTGGGGTGGCGCGGGGCCTTCTAGCCGGTGGACCTGCTGTCCTACCTGCTTATGGCGATGACCATGCCCGTAGCGCTCAAGCTGTTCGGTATGGTCCGGCAGGCGCGCCGAGGCACGAACCCCTTCCGCCGGTGGCTGGCGGTCGCCTGGTGGCCCTGCGTGCTCCCGCTGTTCTGCCTGGAGGCGGCGGTCGGGCTTCCGGGCACGGATGGCAACCTGGCGGCCTTGCTGGGCGTGGGCTGCCAACTGTTGATCACGGCCGCATTGTGGCGGTACAGCCGCTCGGTGGGCCTGCCCGTTCAGGCTGCACCGGTGGCCCGCGAGCATGTGATCGCGATGGCCTTCCTGGCCGCGTCGTATATGCCAATGGTTATCTGGCCCACCGAGACGTGCGCCACCTTCCTGCTGATGTCTGGGGCTTGGTTTTTGCCTTCGTTTTACGCCTGGGACCGGGGACGCAAGCTGTGGGAGGCCGTGGGCTCGTGGACCTGAACCTCGATTACACGGACCTGGAGGTCTCGGGCAACTGGTTCGAGGCACTGTTCTGGTGGGGGCTCGGCGGCACGTTGGCCTGGCGCGCCAGCGGACCGGACGCGGCGATCGCCCGCCGCGTGGCGTGGATCTTATTGCCTTTCGGCCTGTCCGACCTGGTCGAAAGCCAGACGGGCGCCTGGTGGCGCCCGTGGTGGTTGTTCGCCTGGAAGGCCGCGTGTGTTGCGGGGCTGTTGGCCTGCGGTTTGGCCTACCGACGGCTACGGCAGCCTGATGATGGGCGGCAAGGAGACGCGGATGATGGGCGGGGGGGTGGTCGCGACGATGATCGGGGGGAGCGACACCCGTAGGACCGGGGTCGGTGTAGGCGCGGGCGTCTTGAGCGGCGTGGCGGTGGCGCGTATGACCGGCGTCGCGGTCGAGGTGGTGGTCGGCTCGACCGTGCGCGCCGGCGCGGTTGTGACGTCCTGGGACGGCGCCGCCGTAGCCCTGCCGGGGTCGGCTGTGGCATTGACCGGATCGGTGGTGGCTCGGACCGGATCGGGTTTGGCCGGGTCGGCCGTCGCGCGGCCGGGATCGGCCGACGCCACGGTGGTGGGCCGCACGAGGGGGCGCAACAAGGCGATCGCCTTTTCTTGGGCCTCGTCCAGCGGCGCGGCCAGCCTGTCGGCAACTTCCTTGACGCGGGCCTGGAGCCTGGCGTCCTTGCGGGTCAGGGTGTCGGCCTGGTCGCTCGCCGGCTGATACGTTGCGGATGTGGCGGTACGCTCCACGGTCACGTCGCCTTCCTTGGGCACCTCCAGCGCCACGGCCTTGGTGGCCTCGCGCATGGCACCCGCGTCGGCCGCCAGGGCGGTCTGCATCGCGTCGGCCATCTCGTCTAGGGCGGCGCGGGCCATCAGCTCGATCTGGCCCTTGTCGCCGCCCGCCTTGGCGGACTTGACCACCTGGGCGCACACCAGGGTGGTGGCCGTCGAGACGGCCATCCGCTTACCGCCCGGCGCCTCGGCCTTGGCCAGGGCGGTCATGCGGGCGGCCTTGCGGTCCTTGCCCACGAACATGACCTCGATCAAAACGGTGGTGCCGGCCGGCACGCCGCTGAACCGGAAGGCGCCTTCCCCGTCCGTGCGGACCGGTGCGAGGCCGGGCACCAACTCCAGCGTACGGGCGTCGCGCGCGAAGACGGTCGCGCCGACCAAGGGAAGCTCCTGCAGGTCGTCATCGGTGGCCTCGATCCGGTAGTTCCCGGCGCCTGCCGCCACGATGTTGCCGCCCCCCTGGGCCACGAGGTTACCGCCGCCCTGCGCCACGATCGCCGTGCTGCCGGCCTGAATCACGTTGCCCGCGCCCGCGGCCACGATGTTCCCCGCGCCGGCCGCTACGATCGGCGCCCGCGCGATGCCGGAGACCTCGCCGATGGCCGCCAACGTGGTGGTCGGCGCCCCCTGGATCGCCGTGGGGACCGATGGCGATGCCCCGGCCTCCGGCGTACCGGGCACCGGGGCAGCGCAGGCCCCCAGGGCCAACATGAGAGTAACGATGACCGGGCTGTAAGCTCTACGCACGCTTGGTTCCTTGCTTTGGAGCAACTGTACGTGCGTTATATACCCGCTAGACTCGGCAGACAACCGGCGGGGGAGCCAGCTGCTCGTTGTGCGGCTTCTTGAACAGCGTGATCGTCAGCTTGGCCGGGTTGAAGACGTTGTGGTTGTGGGTGGTCGGCGTGGTCAGGATGAACTGGGCGCGCGAGTTCTTGAGGAAGTCGCCCACCTCGTCGATGCGCTCCACGCTCAGGTGGGCGAACGGCTCGTCCAGGATGAAGAAGCCGGGGCCGGGGCCGCCTTCGCCGTCCGTCAGCGCCATCAGCAGCAGCAAGCTGACGATGACCTTCTGGCCGCCGGACAGGTCCGGGTCGGCGAGCGGACGCAGGTCCTTGCCGTCATAGGCCACCTGCACATGCAGGCCCGCCTTGTCGATCGAGTCGTCCTCCGCGGAGAGCACGGGCAGCTCCATCTTCAAGTTGATGTTGGCCTTGGCGGCCAGCACCATCGCGTTATCGCGGTACTCCTGGATCACCTGCTCCACCAGGCGGATGTAGCTCTGGCGGCAGGCCTTCAATTCCGTCTCGCCCTCGTTGACCTCGCGCAAGCGACGCGTCACGAAGGCCTCCTGGCCGCGCACGTTCTCCGCCTGCTTGTCGTAGAGGACGACGATCGTGGCGTCCTGGCAGCCGGCATAGCGCGCCAGCTCGGTCTCCATCTCGTTGACGCGCAAGCGCACGATGTCGGGCATCGGCACGTCCTTGAGCACCTCCGGCGTGCGGGCCTCCGGCGGCATGGCGTCTTCCAGGCGACGGATCGTGGCTTCCAGCGCCTTGAGCTGGGGGCCGCGGTTGGCCAGTTGGGCCACCAGGACGTCGATCTCCCGCTGCAAGCGCGCCAGGTCGTTCTCCGCCTGGTGGGCGTCGCGGTCGGCGGCAGATAGCTTCTGGCCCTGTTCGATCAACCGATCGCGCAACGCGTTCAGCTCTTCTTCCATGCCGGTCATGGCCGTCTGCCATTCGTCGCGGCGCGCCACGACCTCCTCGTACTCGGGGCGCTTAGCTTCCCACTCGAGGCGCTTTTGCTGGTCCAAGATGGTCTGGCGGCGTTCCGCCACCTCGCGCACGTAGCCTGCCAGCTGCTGCTTCGCTTCGCGGGCGTCCTCTTCCAGCTCCGTCAGGCGCTCCACGCCTTCCTTCGCCCGTGAAGATACGCCCAGCTGGCCGAGGTAGCACTCACCGGGGCGCACGCCGATGAAGATGCCGCCCTTGCGGTCGACCTTGTAGCCGTCTGGGGTGATGCCGGCCTGGAAGTTACCCAGCGCGGCCTTGCCGGCGTGGACGTCCTCGACGAGCGCGGTGTCGTTCAGGCGGTCCAGCACCCAGTTGGGCACGCGCTTGTCCAACACCTTGACGGCCGCCAGCGCGGAGCCCTTGCGGGCGATGGGCGGCTGCATGCGATTAGGCTCGCACATGTAGTGCCGGTACTTGGTGCGGCGCGCCAGCTCCAGCGACGCCACGTGGTGCTCGGGGCCCACGATCCAGTTGAAGCGATCGCCGCCCACGATGGACTCGATGGCCACCTGCCAGCGCGGGTCCGTGACCTCGAGGGCTTCCGCCACCAGCACGGCGGGGATGTCGGCCTGCTTGAGGGTCGAACGCATGTCGTTCACAAAGTGCGGGTAAACCACCTGGCCCTTCTGCAGCGACGCCAGGACGGTCGTCAGCTCGCGGCGCTGCTCTTCCAGTGACATCAGCTGGGCGCGTACCTGGGCGACGGCCTCCTCGGCCACCTCCAGATCGGCTTCCAGGGCCTCCATGTCTTCCTCGAAGACCCGCTCCGCCGTCAGCTTCATCGACTCCAGGCGACCGATCGCCTGGTCCATGCCGCGGCCTTCGGTGGCCTTGGCCTGGCGTTCGGCCTCCAGGCCCTTTTCGCGCTCGCGGGTGCCGGCGAAGGCGGCTTGCAGCGTTGCCTTGGCGTTCAGCTCCTTGGCGTGGAAGGCCACCAGCTCCTTCTGGTCCCCTTGCAGGGCGGCCAGGCGCTGTTGTCCGTTCTCGAGGTCGGGGCCCAGGCGCTTCATATCGCCCAGGGCTTCCTTGTACTCCGCCAACGGCAGGAGCGTGGTGCGGTAGTGGTTGATTTGCTTCTGGCGGTCGGTGAAGGCATCGTACTCGCGCTTCTGGCGCTCGAGGCGCTCCAGGGCGGTCTGCTCGACGCCCAGGCGCTTGGTCTGCTCTTCCAGCTCCGCGAGGGCGCGGTGGTAGCTGTCCTTGGCCTCCTGGTAGCGGTCGAAGACCTGGCGCTGGCCCTTGATCTGCATCACGTAGGTGAACAGCTCGTGGGGGGTGCGCTCGCACAGCTTGTTGGTCTCGCCCTGTTCGATCGCAAGGATGGAGAGGAGCGACCGACTGACGCCGGCCTTGAACAGGATGTCCGAGTACTCGCCGGGCCCGTAGACCTTGTTGGCGGTAAAGGCGGCTTGCACGTCCTGGAAGCTGGCCTCGCCGGCGATGACCATATAGCGGCTCTCGACGCCGGTGCCGCCCGGGACCAGCACGCAGGCCAGCGTCACGACATCGTCAACGATGTTCAGGCAGCGGAAGGGGCGGTTGCCGCCCGGCTCCTCGTAGTTGCTGACGAGGGCGGTCACGACCGTCATCTGGCGGCGATCGCGCATGTACTTGTTGCGGCGGCGCTTGGTCGACAGGCGCGGCGCGTTGAGGATGATGCGGATGCCGTCCAGGAAGGTGGTCTTGCCGGAGCCGTTGGGGCCGGCCAGCATCACGATGGCCTCGTCCAGCGGCACCGAAACGGGCCGCCAGCAATCCCAGTTGGAGAAGGAGAGGCGCAGGATCTTGAACATATTAGGCTCCGACCTCTTCGGCGATTTCATCGGCCTCGGGCTGCTCGCGCATCACCTTGGCAAGCGTGCTCTGGCGGAGGTACGACGCCAGCTGGTTGCTGTCGCCGAGCAGGTCGAGGAACGGCCCCGCCTTGATTTCGTCCTTGCGGGTGTACTCCAGGAAGCCCAGGCGCTTCAGCTGGCCCACGTACATCTCGAAGCGGCGGCCGCCCAACTTCTTGCCGTACTCCGCGTTCAGCGCCTCGAAGGAGACGGTGGGCTCGGCCACGCCGCCTTCGCGGCCTTCTTCGGCCAGGCGCTGGGGCAGCACCAGGCGGGCCCAGAGGATGACCAGCAGCGCAAGCGCGTTGCGGTCGAGCTCCGTCATGTTCGTGATGCGCTCCTTCTGTTGGCCGGTGGCGCCGTTCCCGCCGGGGCCGTCGGCCAGGGCCAGGCCGTAGTAGCGCGAGTAGGGGCTCCAGGCCAGCGTCAGTCCCACGGCGTTGAGGCGGCGCTCGGCTTCTTCGCGGTGCACGGGGTTCATCAGGCCCTTGGCGTCCTTGCGGTTCACGTAGCCCTTGTGGAAGAACGGCGCCAGCATGCCGGCCACGGCGTCATCGTCGGCTATCTTGCCGAGCGGCGCCTGCACTTCCGTGCTCTCCGGCTCCGGCAGCGGCTCGTACGGCATCATGGTCGAGGACACGCGCAGCTCCAGCGCGGGCTCGTCGAAGCTCTCGGGGCTAAACTGCTCGTCCATGGGGGTCCTTTCCGTGCGGCTTCAGGTAGGCCGTGGTGATTTCCTTGATGAGGGGCGTCGGGTTCTTGAGCATCACGTCGCCATCGGTGCGCTCCACGTCCACCGGGACCAGCTTCAGGCGCTGCACCGGGGAGTCCACCCGCTCGCCCGGCATGACCGGCGTGCCCACCAGGGGCAAGAGCGACAGGCGGTACATCGCGAGGGCCGGGTCGTCGCAGGTGGCGTACTCGTAGAGGGGCACCGGGGTCTTGGAGAGGGCGAAGCGTTCCAGGTCGGCCACCGCCTCCGCGATGGTTTCGCGGTTGCTGGTCACGAGCGTGGTGGCGACGGCTGGCACCGGCTCGTTCCACTGCTCCTCCTCGAGCTCGATCAGCTCGCGGTGTAAGTGGTATTCGGCGGCCGATACCAGCAAGCCGGCGTCGAAGATCGGCGGCGGGAAGGCGGGGCAGCGGAAGGCTTCCGCGGCCAGGTCCGCCAGCTCGTCGATCGGGGCCTCGATCAACATGCGCGTGATGTCCACCTGGTTGATGCCGCCATCGAGGCTGACGAATTGCTCGCCCATGCCCGTCAGGTTGCGCAGCAGCTCCGAGCGGTAGGCGTGCAGCTGGCTGAGGTGCAAGTGGATCGCCTGGTACTCCACCTGGATGTCCTTGCGGGTCAGGTCCAGCCCGTCGAGCACGCGGCGGGTCTCGGCGGACAGCGCCAGGCAATGGTCCAGCTGGTCCTGGACCTCCAGCAGGCGCACCTCGGAGTGGCTCTCCAGGGCGTCCAGGAAGGTCGAGGCGACGGTATCGAAACGCGAGCGCAGGTTGTACAGCACGTCCAGCGGGTCGTAGCCCATCTGGAGGCAGAATTCCACGCCGTAGAGCGCGATGCCCATCTCCTGGCGCTGGGGCGAGGCCTGGGCCAGCATGCCCAGCATGGCGGCGGCGTTCACGCCCATCTCCGTCCAGCAATAGCCCTTCGCGCGCTCGTACTCCAACCAGCCGTACGTGCGGAAGGTGGCGGTCAGGTGGTCGAGGGCCTCGGCGCTCAGCCAGGGCAGCACGCGCTGCATGCTGTCCTTGTCCCAAAAGCGCTCGCGGCAGCTGGCGAAGAGCTCGCGGATGAAGGCGATGCGCACCACGAAGCCGGCCTCGTTGGCGCCGCGCGTCAGGGCCAGGAACAGCGGGAACAGGCCGTGGAAGCCATGGTTGAGGCGGAGGGCCTCCACCTGGTCTACGTGCCAGCCGTCGGCCAGGAAGTGCTCGACGGCGCGACGGCGGTTGGGCGTGGCCTCGGGTGAAAAGCCGCCGGCGCTATCGACTTCAAGCGGAATGGTGCCGAACGTTGGCTCTAAGAGCATTCGAGGTCCTTATGGGCACGTGTGGAGCGGTTCGAGGCCTCATCATATCGCGTTATGTGCTCCATGTTGGTGCGATTGGTCACACCTGACGGCGGAGCTGGAGGCGGCATGCGGGGGCGGAGCGCTCCGTTAAGAATTCTACGAACGGTTGTTCGGTGGGGCCGGTGGTATGATGGGCCCGGAGACAGAAACGGAGAGTCGGCATGGGCAAGATCGGCCTGGTGCTTTCGGGCGGCGTCGCCAAGGGCGCGTACGAAGTCGGCGTGATCCAGGCGATGGCAGAGCGCGGCATCGAGCCGGCCGCCATCGTGGGCATCTCCGCCGGCGCGCTGAACGGCGCGCTGATGGCGAGCCTGATCGTCTCCGAGAACTTCACGCCGGCCGCCGTGATCAAGAAGCTGCGCGAGACCTGGGTGGAGCGCGTCAGCCTGAGCCACTTCTACCATTGCTTCGATGGCGACGAGGCCCACCAGGACCTGGACCGGAAGTCCCTGAACAACCTGTTCTTGCGCTTCGGCATCGATCCGTTCAACAAGGTCTACCTGCCGACCCGGTTCGACCCCAAGGCCCTCGCCACGCTCGAGAACATCTTGCGGGGCAACTTCGTGTCGATGTTCTCGCACGCCTACTTCCGGCGCCTGGCCCACGACTTCGAGTTCCCCCACGACGTGAAGAAGGCGGTCAAGTTCAGCGCCGTCATCTGCAACCTCATGGGGCAAACGACCCTGTCCGAGGACGAGAGCATCGAGACCGCCTGGGCCCACTTCGAGGACTTCGGCTGGTACCCCAACATGCCGCGCACGGAGAACTTCATCCAGTACTCGCGCCTGCTCGACACGATCTTCGCGAGCTCCAGCTTCCCGCTCGCGTTCTCGCCGATGCGGCTGACCATGCCTGGCGCGTCGAAGCCGGGCCTGTTCGTGGACGGCGGCTTCGCCGACAACGCGCCGATCGGCAAGGTGATCCACATGGACTCGGAGATCGACACCGTGATCGTGGTGATGGCCACGACCATGGTGCCGCCGCCGGAACAGGAGCCGGACAACATCCTGCTGGTCTTCAGCCGCATGGCGGAGATGCTGGCGGGCAAGTTCCTGATCAACAACTACCACCGGGTCCAGAAGGTGAATCGCCAGTTGGCGGCCCTGGGCGAGGTGCTGGAGAAGGAGCCCGGTGGCGAGTACAAGGGCAGCGCCTTCAACGAGAAGCTCTGCATCGCTGCCGGCTTCGAAGGCCTGGCCGACTTCCGGCGCCGCCGCATCGTGCGGATCGTGCCGATCATCCCCTCCACCCCACTCAAGGGCACGCTGTTTGCAGGCTTCCAGGACCCCAAGCTGTTGGAGCAATACATCGACCTGGGGCTCGCCAACGCCCGCGAAGTGCTGGACAAGCGCCTGGTCGCCGGCGCGGGCGGTTAAGGGTCAACGGAACCACGTCCCATGTGATAGCGTCATGGGATCGGAGGACGTTTCTCATGCGCCAAATCATGTTGTTTGCCCTGCTTGCCCTGACCGGCTGTGACCAATTGCCCATCGGCTCGGTGATTGGCCAGGTGACGGGTAGCTCGACCCTGCATGGCCAGGTTGCCGGCGCCACGGACAAGACGCGGGTGGGCTTGCTGGCCCAACCCCAGGGCAAGGGTCGGGTGGAGCTGACCAGCACCAGCGCTTCGGGCGGCAGCTTCGCCCTCGCGCTCAACACGCCGCCCATCACGATGTTGGAGCAACCCGCCGAAGACAAGAGCTACGTCTTCGTGCTGACGGCCTACGACGACGTGAACGGCAACGGGCGCTACGACGACGGCCCCGACCGCACCCGCGACACGATGACCGGTGGGTCGTACCGCTGGTTCGCGAACCCGGGCCCTTCGAACTCGATGGGCTGGAACGTCTACAAGGACGGCGTCTACTCGTCCGCCGGAGACGTGACCGCTTCGCTCTAGTTGTCGGCCTGGCAGACCTGGTTGCGGCCGGTTTGCTTCGCGCGGTACATCGCCTGGTCCGCCTGCTCGAAAAGGCGGTCCGGCATCTCGCCGTCGTGCGGGTAGGTGGCGACGCCCAGGCTGGCCGTGACCTGTCCGGAGAGCACCAGGGCGTCTTCGTGGATGTTGCGCACGGCGTCCAGCAGCTTGCCGGCCGCGATCAGCGCGCCTTCGCGGTCCGTGTGCGGCAACACCACCACGAATTCCTCGCCGCCGAAGCGCGCCACGAAGTCCGTGCTGCGGGCGGCGCCGGCCAGCGTGTTGGCGATCTCCATCAACAGGGCGTCGCCGGCCGCGTGGCCGTACGAGTCGTTGTAGCGCTTGAAGTGGTCGACGTCGATCACCACGAGCGACAACGGCGCGGCGTGGCGCTTGGCCAGCTTGAACTCGCGGTCCAGCAAGGTCTGGAAGGTGCGGCGGTTCGCGAGGCCTGTGAGCGGGTCATGAGACGCCTGGTAGCTGAGCTTCTCGAAGAAGCCCACGGTCTTGAGGCCCATCGCGATGACCTCCGCCGCCGCGGTCAGCTCCTCTTCGGCGTGGCTGCCCAGCACGGGCTCGTTCAGGGTGGCTTGCAGCACGCCCACAAAGCCCTGGTCGCCGTAAACCGGCCCCAGCACGTAGACGCCGGCGTTTACATCGGACGTGAGGGCCACGGTGCGCACCTGGCGGCCGTGCACGACTTCCTGGAACACGCCCAGCGGCAGGCGCGGCGTCAGGTCGGCCTCGCCGGGAACGGCATGGAAGCGCGCCTCGAGGCTGTCGTCCTCGGCCTGGTAAGTCCAGAAGGCGACCTGGCGGGCGCCCGTCAGGCGCTGGACCTCGACCACGGCCTGGGCCAGGTAGGCGTCGGCGGACTGGGGCGCCTGCGAAAGGCTCAGCAGCTCCGCCTTGATCTGCCAGAGACGCATGCGGCGGTCGGCCAGCGAACGCTCTTCGCGCTCGGTCCAGGTCTCCGTCAGCCGCTTGATGGCAGGCGTGAGCCAGGGCAGCCAGGCGTCCAGCATCGCGCGCTCGGCCGGGCTGGGTCCCAGCACCGTCAGGTGGCCGAGGTTGCGGTCGCCATCGGCCCAGCGCCAGGTGTAAGGCTCGGCGCCGTCGGCCGAACGCGCCTCGTTGACCATGGCCAGCACCTCGGGCCGCGGGGTGGCGAAGGAGATTTGGACGGACAAATCCACGCCCATGCGATCGCGCAGGTCCATGAGCACCGCCCGAGCCGCCTCTTGCGGCGTGTTCGCCCCGGCGAGCGCGCTCACCAGCGCCAACAGGCCGGGCGCGTCCTCGCGCGGCGGCGCACCCAGGGGCTGGGTGCCCAAGCCGTTCACGACGAGACGGGTGTTGTGGGACTTCATGGAAAACGGGGTCCTCTCCGGCGAGGTTTAAGCAGAACCAGGCATGGGATGGTGGTTCCAGTATAGGCAGCGCGCCATTGCGCTTTCAACGCTTGATTGGACAAGCACGCCAGGCATGCTTGTCCAATGGTTATCGGTTGGTTAAGTCCGGAACTTGCTTCCCGTTAAGGAGCGCCGTACAGCTTCACATAGTTCCAGTAGCTGCTGAAGACCTTCTTCACGTACAGGCGCGTCTCCGTGTAGGGGATCGACTCCACGAACTCGTCGGGGTCGCCGCTGAAGCCACGCTTCCAGCGCGCGACGGCACCGGGACCGCCGTTGTAGGCCGCCACGCCGTTCATGGCGTTGCCATCGAAGGACTTGACCGTGTAAGCCAGGTACCAGGCGCCCAGCTGCAAGTTGGTGTTCGGGTCCGTCAGGGGCCGGCCCGCGACGTCCGGCACCTGCTTGAACACCCACTGGGCGGTGGAGGGCATCAGTTGGGCCAGCCCCGTCGCGCCCACGTAGCTCTTGATCTGGGGATCGTAGCGGCTCTCCTCGCGCACCAGCGCGGCCAGCAGCAAGGGGTCGACCCGGTTGCGTTGGGCCGCGTTCACCAGCGAAGCGGCGAAGCCCAGCGGGTAGTTCAGGTGTGGCTCGCCTTGTTCCTGGCGGATGGAGTCGCGGTAGCGCTGCTGCAAGTGGCTCATCCAGGCCTTGAGGTTCGGGCTCTTGCCCACGCCGGCGGTCCAATCCGCCACCTCGTATTGGCGCAAGAACAGCAGTTCACGGACGTTCTCCGGCCAGTCCAGCATCTCGCGCGGCAGCGCGGTGCCCTTGGTGCCGCCCGCCAACAGGGCGCGCTCTTGCTTGCCCAGCAGGTCGGCCCAGCGGATCGAGACGTCGTCGACCTTGCGGCCCGGCTGGGTGGCGAACCAGGGGTCCATGCCCTTGCCCGTCAGGTCTTGCTGCCGGAACCAGGCGCGCCAGCCGTAGTAGCTGCTGGGGCTGCGGCCGATCAGCCCGCGGTAGACCGCCAGCGCCTCCTGGCTCTTGCCGGTCTTCTCGTAGATGCGGCCCAGCCAATACTGCGCGGCCACCCCATAGGCATGGTTGGGGTTGTGCGAGGCCAGGCGGCGGCCGTTCACGATCGCGTCGTTCCAGCGGCGGGCATGCAAGGCGTTCCAGAAGCCGTCCCAGTTGATGTTGGTGGCTTCCTCGCTCCAGGGGAACGAGCTGACGATCGTCTGTTCGAGCTGACGCGCGGCGTCCAGCTTCTTCTGTTCCTTGTAGATGCGCGACAGCTTCCAGCGCGCTGTCACGCCGGACTCGCCGCCATAGCGCGCGGCCTGGTTATAGGCGTCAACGGCCGGGGCCCAGCGGTTGCGGCCCGCCTCCACCTGGCCGATGGTCAGGTAAGCGCGGCCGGCCAGGCTGCTGTCCTGGTTGATCACGGCCCTCATGGTGGCCACGGCCTTGTCGTCCAGGTCGAGGCCCCAATAGGCCCGGCCCTTGCGGTAGAGCGCGACGGAGGTGTGGACCTTGTCGAAGAAGGTCGTGGCGGGGCCGTAGTCGCCCACGAAGTAGTAGTAGCTGCCGATACGGTACTGCGTGTCGACCGACAAGCCGGGCAGCTTGGACAGGTCCTTCACGACCTTGTCCAGGTAACGACCTTCCGGGTAGGTGTTCCAATACTTCACGAGGTTGCTGCCCTGGCCGGCCCCGGCGTCTTGCGACAGCAAGAACAGCGCCCGCTCCGCGGCGGGCCGGCCGTTGCCGTCACGCACCACGTTCTGGAGCACCGCGCGCCGCGCCGCGGCGTCGCCTTCCGTCTCCGCGAGCGCCACGCGGGCTTCCAGCACCAGCGGGCTGTCCGGGAAGCGCTGCACGAGCGTGGTCAAGTAGCCGCGCGCATGGCCACGATCGAGGGCGGCCATCCGCCAGAGCGCCCAGTCCGTGACCAGGGGGTGGGAGTCCTTGAGGGCGTCGAAGCGCTTCACGGCGTCGTCGACGTCGCCCGCGTAGCCCAGGCAGTCGGCGGCGAGCAGGCCGGCCCGTCGGCCGACCAGGGATTGGCCGGCTTCGCGCGCCAGGCGGTCGAAGTCCGCGGCCAGGACGCGCCAGTCGCCGGGGCTGGCGCCAGGGCCGCTGGCGGCGCCGCGCAGCTTGCCGTAGCGATCGAGCAGGGTCGAAAGCGCCTGGAGTTGCTTCTTGGCCGTGTCGATGGCGCCGCGCGCGTCGGTGCCGGCGGAGCCGTCCGCCGCGGCGACCTGCCAGGCGGCCAGGGCCTCTTCGGTGTGGCCGCGCATGTATGCCGCGTGGCCCTTCCAGAGCTGGGCTTCCGGGTTGGCGTCGCCGGCTTCCTGGAAGAGCGACTGGGCCTTCTCGTATTGGCCCAGGCCGTAGGCCAGTCGGCCTTCGGCAAGCGGCAGCGGCTGCCCCATCCCCATCACGGCGGGCAGGCTGGTGGCCATCATCAGGGCAAGCAGGGCGGAACGAAAGCGTTTCATGGCGGGCCTCGGGGGCCATTCTAGCATATGCAACGGCGGTCGCCGGGGTAGGTCTGCTAGAATGTTGACCCCATGAGCCTTCCCGTCGTCGATGCCCCCCCCATGCCTGCCTTCGAGGCCTCCCCACCGAAGCCCCGCCGGCGGGCGCCTTCACCGTGGCTGATCTTGCTGGGCTTGATCCTGGGCTCGGTCGTGCTTGCGCCGTGGATCGCCGCCTATGACCCGCTGGCCCAGCTGGCGGATGGGCTTTCTCCGCTGGGCGCCCCGCTGCCACCGTCGGCCCACCACTGGCTGGGCACGGACGAGCTGGGGCGCGACGTCCTGAGCCGCGTCCTTCACGGCGGCAGGCTTTCGCTGCTGATTGCCGCTGCGGCGACGTCGCTCGCCGGCATCTTGGGCGTGGGCTGCGGCATGGTCGCCGGGTACGCTGCCGGGCGGGTGGACAACCTCCTCATGCGCGCGACCGAGATCGTCATGGCGTTCCCGCTGCTGTTGTTGGCGATCGCCCTGGCCTCGGTGCTGCCCCCCGGGCCCATCTCCGTGGTCATCACGCTGGGCGTGGTGGGCTGGACCAGCCTGGCGCGCGTCGTGCGCGGCACCGTGCTGCAAGTCCGCGAGCAAGAGTTCGTCGAGGCCTCCCGCGCGGTGGGCGCGGGGCACATCCGGATCTTGTTGCAGCACATTTGGCCGAACGTGCGCCCGCTTGCGCTCACGTTGTTGGCGCTCAAGCTGGCGGATATGCTGCTGCTGGAGGCGGCCCTGGGCTTCCTGGGCCTGGGCGTGCCGCCGCCGACGCCCACCTGGGGCTCGTTGGTCGGCGAGGCGCGCGCGTACTTCTACCATGCGCCCTGGCTGGGCTTACCCGCTGGTGCCGCCATCTTCCTGACGGTCCTGGCGGTGAACATGCTCGCCGAGCGGGCCACAGCGGCCAGCCGTCGCTAATTTTAGGGCAAACTTAACTGACCCTTCACCGGAATGCTGGCAAGGCCTGGCTCTCCGGGCGGGATATCGATCCCAAGAGAGTCAGGTCTAAGGAGTGTCCACGATGGCTGCCAGCTTGCCCACCCTTCCGGTCCAGGGTTACTACCCGCCCACCGGTGGTGCGCCCCTCGCCCCCGTCGCCCCGGTGGCGCCGCAGCCTTATGCTGCCCCCGCCATCGGCCAGGACGTCCGCGTGAACACCATCGGCAACGGGCCGGTGTTGCCCACGGCCGGCCCTTCCATCATCGGCATGATCTCCCGCGGCTTCCCGGCCGGCACGCAGGCCGCCATCGGCGCCGCGGAAGCCATCGCCGCCCACTCCAGCGGTGCCATGGCCAAGGGCGTCGCCAAGATCGTCGGCGAGGCCGGCGAGCCGCTGCTGCACCTCACCTTGGACCTGACCTCGAACCTGTTCGGCTTCGTGGGCAACCTGATCACCTTCAACTTCCCCAAGGCCGCGGAGAGCTTCATCAACATCTTCAAGATGGGCGCCGTGAACACGGGCAACCTCGTGAAGCGCGCCGTCCAGCCGGTGAGCCTGACGGCCGCGGTCTCCGGCGGCAGCCGCCTGAACCCCGCCTCCGCGCTCGCCACGGGCTTGGGCGTTGGCCTGAAGGCCCTCAAGAGCAGCTTCATCTGGGCGATCCCGTCGGCCGCGATCCAGGCCTTCGTGGACTACAAGTATCACGACCAGTCGGACACCAAGCGCCTGGCCACGAACTTCGTGGCGGACGTGGTGGGTTACACCGGGGCCGGCATGGCCGGCGCCGCGGCCGGCGCGTTCATCGGCTCGATGACGATGCCGATCGTCGGCACCATCGTGGGCGCCGGCGTGGGCATCCTGCTCGGCATGCTGCACGAGAAGACGACGCGCCCGCTGATCTCCGACGCGCTTCGCGACCGCTTGGGCTAGGTCACATCGCGGTGGAGCACGATGCTCGACCGCTTGTCCTGGAACCCCACCTTGGCATAGAGCTGCTTGCCGGCCTCGCTCTGCGAGTCCGTTACCAGGTCTAGCCCATGGAACCCCTGTTCGCGCGCATAGCGTACGCTCACGCGCAGCAAGACATAGCCCAGCCCGTGCTTGCGGTGCGAAGGCAGCACGCCCATCTCGTAGACCCGGCCGATCACGCGGCCGGTCTGCTCGGCGCGTTCGGGGTTGAAGAGCACGGTGGTGAAGCCCACCAGTTGGTCGCCCTCCCACAACAGGAAGCAGCCGCGCGGGTTGAAGCTGGGCCGGTGGTTCCATTGGGCCACCTCGCCGGGCGTCACGGGCGTGAAGTCCCAGGTGCCCTGGAAGGCGGCGTTGAAGACCGTCACGAAGGCGGCCTCGTCCTGTCCGCGCACGAAGGTACGCAAGGTGTAACCTGCCGGCAATTCCGGCGCGGGCTCGGGGCTCAGCTCCGTCAGGCGCATCTTGTCGAAGGTGCGCACGCGCTGGAAGCCCAGCCGCTCCAGGAAGCCGAGGCTGCGCGCCTGGTCGCCCGGCACCGCCGTCGACACGTAGCGGGCGCCCCAGCCGCGGGCGGTCTCGACGATCGAGGTGACCAGGGCCGTGCCCACGCCGGCGCCGCGGGCGTCCGGGCTGACGTGGATGCTGTCGAGGTTGGAGCGGCCGCGCGCCAGTAGGTTCTCGTCGGTGTAGAGGTGGTAGAAGCCCGCCACGCGGCCGTCATCGTTCTCGGCCACCACGATCCGGCTCTTCATGGGCACGTCTTCGTCGTAGAAGTCGTACCGGAAGCGGTCCACGGTCATGGAATAGAAGTCGGGCGAGATCTCGATCGACGCGTTGCGGATGGCGGCGATGGCGGGGATGTCCCCGAGGACGAATTCACGCAGTTGCATGGCACGAGTATACCCCGAGGCGAGCGAGGGTAAGTGCATTAGGTAACTAGGCCCCCCACGCGAAGGAGGATAGCTCGATGAGCTTGTTGATCAAGAACGGCCGCGTCATCACGGCGGTAGACGACTACCACGCCGACGTCTTCATCGATGGCGAGACCGTGACCATGATCGGCCGCAACCTGGACGTCCAGGCGGACCAGGTGATCGACGCCGCCGGCAAGCTCGTGATCCCCGGCGGCATCGACCCGCACACCCACTTCGATATGCCCTTCGGCGGCACCACCAGCGCCGATGACTTCGAGAGCGGCACCCTCGCGGCGGCCTTCGGCGGCACCACCACGATCGTGGACTTCGCGATCCAGACCAAGGGCAAGAGCACGCTGGAAGGCCTGGAGACCTGGCACGCCAAGGCCGAAGGCAAGTGCGCCATCGACTACGGCTTCCACATGATCGTGACCGACATGCCGCCCGAGCGCCTCGGCGAGATGGGCCGCCTGGCCGACGAGGGCCTCACCAGTTACAAGCTCTTCATGGCCTACCCCGGCGTGCTCTACTCCGACGACGCCACCATCTTCCGCGCCATGCGCCAGGCCGGCGACGACGGCACGATGATCTGCATGCACGCCGAGAACGGCATCGTGATCGACGAGATCATCAAGCGTGCCATCGCGGAGGGCAAGACCGAGCCCAAGTGGCACGCCCTGACGCGGCCCACGCGCATGGAAGCCGAGGGCGTGAACCGCGCCCTGGCGATCGCCGAGGTCGCCAACGTCCCGGTCTACATCGTGCACCTCTCCAGCCATGACGCCCTCGAAGAGGTCCGCCGCGGCCGCGACCGCGGCGTCCACGCCTTCGCGGAGACCTGCCCACAGTACCTGTTCCTCGACCAGAGCTTCTACGAGCGCCCGGACTTCGAAGGCGCCAAGTACGTCATGACGCCGGCCCTGCGCGAGAAGTGGAACCAGGAGTCGCTGTGGCGGGGCTTGCAGCTGGGTGACCTCCAGACGATCGCCACCGATCACTGCCCGTTCTGCTTCACCGGCCAAAAGGAGCTGGGGCGCGAAGACTTCACCAAGATCCCCAACGGCGCGCCGGGCGTGGAGAACCGCATGGCGCTGATCTACAACGGCGGCGTGGGCGGCAAGCGCATCAGCCTCAACAAGTTCGTGGAGCTGACCAGCACCAACGCCGCGAAGACGTTCGGCATGTTCCCCAAGAAGGGCACCATCGCCGTCGGCTCCGACGCGGACATCGTGATCTTCGACCCCAACCGCAAGGAAACGATCAGCGTCAAGAACCCGCACACGCACCACATGAAGGTGGACTTCAGCACCTACGAGGGCTTCGAGGTGGTGGGCTACCCCGACGTGACCATCTCGCGCGGCAAGGTGATCATCGAGAACAACACCTACAAGGGCAAGAAGGGCGACGGCCGCTTCATCAAGCGCGCCCGCTACAACAACCTGCTTCGTGCCACCAGCGCCGACCTGGCAGCCCTTAAGTAAGGGCCGCTAGCGCTCGTCGACCAGGTAGGCGTCGCACCACTGGCTCCACCACTGCATGGGGTTCTTCACCGGCACGGGGTTGGCCTGGGTGGCCTCCTCCGGGCTGGGGTTCACGCCTTCGGCAAGCGCCAGCATCTCGTTCTCGTAGAAGACCACGGCCTCGTCCTGTTGGTGGGCGAGGTTGGTCTTCAACAGCTCCTGGATCGTGGCTTCCTGGCCCAGGGTGCGCAGCAGCCGGATCAGGTACGGCGTCTCGCGTGGCCACACCACGGCCTCGTGGTACTGCTGGTTGTCGTAGAAGATGCGCTCCGGGCTGTCCTTCACGATCAACCCGAACGGCAGCATGGCCCCCTCGTGTTCCCGCTTCACGATCAAGCGGTTGCGCGCCATCTGCCAGATTTGCTCCAGCTCCAGGCGGGTGAAGACCTTCTCGCCCAACAGGGCCGCGGCTTCAACGGCCGGCGCCGTGGGCGTGCCGTCGATGCGGCGGTCCAGCGTGATGAGGTTGTAGAGGAAGTTGGCGTGCGGGTTCCAGAAGATGCCCTTGTAGGCGTCCTTGGCGAGCCCGGCGATCTGCTTGAGCTCTTCCGCCAGCTCCGCGTCGTTGAAGCGGCGCGCCAACACCTGGCCCACGTCCAGCATGCGCAGCCACTGGGCGTTGATCTCCGGCAGGTAGTAGGTGGGGTATTGGTACTGCTCCCAGGCGTAGTGGCTGTCGCGGAAGTGCAGCACGTCTTGCAACTGCCAGTTCACCGGGCAGCGGATGGGCAGGTCCGTCACGGTCATGCCCTCGGCCCAGACCACGCGCTTGCCGTTGATCCAGGAATGCGACGGCACCACCAGCAGCAGGCCGTTCTCCAGCAAGACCGGGCGCCCGTTGCGCTGCGTCAGGCGGCTGCTCTTGAAGGAGGCGAAGGCGTCCTTGAAGCCCTTCCAGACGTCCACCATCAGGGCCTCGTCGGCCTCCAGCAGCGGCAGGGTCTCGTCGACCAGGGTGAAGAGCAAGGTGGTGGCGTCGGAGGCCACATAGTAGTCGGCCGGCAAGCTGCCCGTGCGCTCCCAGCGCTCGTGGTCGGCGGTGAGCTCGGGCAGGCGGTTGGGCAGGCGGCCCGTGCCCGGCTCCTGGTAGCGCAAGGCCAGCCGGATGCTCTCGCCGATTTCCGCGGCCTTGCCCAGGCGGGCCAGGGTGCGGTGGTTGTGTAAGTAGCCCTCGAAGACGTTGCGGAACCAGGGCGTGCGGAACCACCAGCCGCCGGCGGCGGGCAGGCGGGTCTCGCCGACGGGCATGGCGAACTTCTCCGCCATCACGTAGATGCGTTGCACCACCGCGGCGTCGAGGCGCTTGAAGGTCTCGTGGTAACCGGCCAGGCGCTCGTCTTGCTTGGCCAGCAACGCCGCGCGCTCCGGGCCCAACGTTTCCAGGGCCGCCAGCACGGCGGCCTCGCCTTCGCCGGGCAGGAAGTCGAGCCGCACGGGCGCCTCGAAGGCCCAGCGCAGCTCGCCCGGCACGAAGCCCTTGTAGGTCTCGGGGCGGAAGCGCACCACGCCGTCCTTGCCCGCGCGCTCGCCCTTGCCGAGCGGGTAGACCAGGTCGCGCTGCTCGCGGCCGGGCTGGAAGGCGAAGGCGCGGTCGGCCGCCAAACCCAGCCAGCGGTTGTTGTTGACCACCGTCAGGTGGCGGTCGTCCACCGGGTTCACGCGGTGGCGCGCCGGGTCCGACGCGAAGTACATGTGGCGCACGTCCAGCACGGGCTTCACGTGCAGCGTGGCCGCGGCCGTGGGCTTGGCCCGCCAGCTGAAGTCCAGCGCCAGCGAGCTGCCGGCCCCCGGCACTTCGTCGACCAGGGCGTACGTCACCTCGAGCTCGCCGCCCGCGCAGCCGTAGCGGTACGCCACGCGCTCGGGCGTCGCCACCACCTCGCGCGCCTCCAGCGCCTGCGGCTCGTCGGCCACGCGCACCTGGAAGCTGACCCGATCAAGGAACTTCCAGTTCTCGCGGTTCGTGAGGGCCAACAGGCCCTCGTACGAGAAGTCGGCCTTGGGGGCCCAGAAGCCGTCCGGGAGCTGCTCCGTGAGGCTGCTGGCCGTCCACTCCGCGTGGAGCGCCCGGAGCGCCAGGCGGCGGTTGCGGGCGTGATCCCAGTCGGGGTTCTCGACGGGGACGAAGCTCAGGGCGGGCAGCACGGGTGGGTGGGTCACAGGGTTCCTCGGCGGGTCCCCCCAATTCTACCGCGCGGGCCGCGAGGCGGCAAACCTGCTTGACATGCCCCCCCCATGCTTCTACGATGTCCCCCCACCCGCCCGACGACCGTGACCCGGGGATGATCGCCGCCTTGCCTTGCCCGCCCCGTCGACTTCCGAGCCTCCTGGCGCTGACCGCCGGGCTGGTGATCGGCGCGGCAGGCCCGGCGGAAGCTGCCAAGAACTGGGCCGTCGAGTATGACTCCAGTGTCGAGGGCACGAACAACCTCGAGCAACGGGCCGCCGGCAACCCGGACTTGACGTGGCGCAACAGCGTGGAGTTCTCGTACTTCCCTGCTGCCGACGCGGACAACTCCGCGCTGTTTCGGTTGCAGGCGCTGAACCAGCGCTACCTCTACAACCCGGACTTCAACTCCACCTACCTCATCGGCACCGCCCTCGCCAGCCGCCGCGTCGTGCAGTCGCTCTTCGGCTATGGCGGCTACCAACTGCTGTACAAGCAAGCGGACTCCGCGGGCGGCGTGAGCCGGCAGGACAACGACGTGTTCGGGGGGATGGTGCAGTACCTGCCCATCTCCAGCTCGCAGCTGGTCTTCCACGGCTACCAGTTCGACGTGCTGCGCGCCGCTGTGCGCGAGACCAGCTACCAGGGCCACTCGCTCTACGTGACGTACCGCAACCTGACCACGGACCGCTGGACCAACTCCGTGGGCGCCCGCTCGCAACTGCGGCTCTTCGATACGATCGGGCAAATCGAGTGGCGGAACCAGCTGACGGCGGAGACGGACTACCACCTCTTCGACTGGTGGGCGCTCGAGGGCGAGGTGATCTTGATCAACTCCACCACCACGATTCCGGGCTTCGCGTTCAACGGATGGAACGTGGCTTTGTTCTCGCGCTTCGCCTTGTAGCGGGTATGATGCAAGCGATGCTTGTTCGCTTGCTTGTCCTTGGGGTGATGACGGGCTTGCTGGCAGGGTGCCCGGGCGCCCCGGTCGTGCTGACCGGGGCGGCATACGGCAAGTTCCAGGGGCAGCATGTCCCGACCGGCTGGGCGGACGCCTACCGCACGGAGGCGGACGTCTTCCACGGCATCGAGGCCCTGAACCCCGCCTTGAACCCCGGCACGTGGGCCTGCTTCCAGAAGTTCTATCCGGGTGCGACTACGGCTTACAACCAGTTGAAGTCAGGCTGACCTCGGGTGATGTAATCGGCCCAAATTCGAGCAGCGCAAAGATTACAGCCAAGACC
>JAQBPE010000239.1 GCA_028287685.1 Cyanobacteria bacterium RYN_339
CCGCAGGGCGCCGGGACACCGGCGCCCTTTGCGTTAGGTCCCCCAGAGCGCCGCTTTCAGGCGCTCGAGGCCGCGCTGGCTGTGGACGAGGATGTCCACCTTGCCCAGCTCGTGCAAGCTTTCCAAAGCCGTCAGCTCCGCCAGCAGCTCCTTCACGCGGGCCACGCTGTACCGGCCTTCCGGGTAACGGTGGCAGGAATACGCTACGCCGTCGAGCAAGACCTGGCCGATGATCATGCCGTGACCCCCAGCCAGCGGACCGGCGTCGCCGCGTCCACGCCCATGCGCGCGATCAGGTTGCGGCAGGGACCGCCCTTCGCGGAGATGCTCAGACGCGCCTCGCCGGCGCGCAGCGCCACCACGCCCAGGACCAGCGCTTCGGCCGCATCCTGGTCGATCGCCTTCACGCCTTCGAGGTCGAGCGTGAGGAACAGGCCCGGCCAACTGGCCAACAGCCGCCTGAGCGCCTGTTCGACGGCCCGGCAGCCCATCGCGTCGAGGTCGCCGCCCGCCGCCAACACCACGCCCGTCGGGGTAACCCACTCCGCCAACGTGACGGCCCGACGCACATGACCCTGGCTGGCTACCGGCATCTACACCCTCCGTCGTCGCTGACGCACCTTTTATAGCACAGCGCGTGGCGCCTGCGCAACAGAAATTTACATTGTAACATTGCCGTCATATGGACTTAAAACTAAGTTGCCGTGCCAACTTCGACGTCGACACGGCATGTGGGTGTTGTTTCGTCCCGATGTCTAAACGCGAGGCCGCGCGCCTGCTTGCTCTTCCAGGTAGCGCGGCAGAACATAATCCACAAAAATGCGCGCCAGCTCGGGATCGAAGGCGACGCCGGCCAGCCGGTTGATCTCCGCGATCACCTCGTCGCCGCCGAAGCCCGGGCGGTAAGGCCGCGGCTGCAGCATGGCCTCCGCGGTGTCCGCGAGGCGCAGGATGCGCGCCGGTAGCGGGATTTGGCTGCCGGCCAGGCCGTCGGGGTAGCCCAGGCCGTCCCAGCGCTCGTGGTGCCAGCGCACCCACTGGCCCACGCCAGGGTCTGCGGCGGCTTCTCCCGCGCGCGCCGCGCCGTCGGCCGGATGGTCCCATATCTGGAACAGCTCCGCCTGGGTGAGGAAGCCGGGGCGGGCCACCAGGGCCGGCGGCACGTCGACCATGCCGAGATCGTGCAGCAGGCAGGCCTGCTCCAACCGCGGCCGCAACGCTTCCGGCAGGGCGATCGCCTCCGCCAGGCGCGCCGCCAGGTCCGCCACGCGCCGCGCATGGCCGGGGGGATACAGCTCGGCGGCGTCGGCCGCCAGCACCCACTGCGCCACGGAGCGGCGCGGCGCCACCACTTGGGGCGCCTGGCGCTTGGGGATCGGGAGGTAGAAGTAGAGCGCCGCGCCGATCCCCAGGAACAAGAAGGAGAACCCCAGCAAATGCAGCAGGTCGCTTGCGTTCACTGGGGTTCTCCTATGAGAGTTACCGGGGGCTTGCGCCCCCGGTGGGCGCTACGGGGTGGCGCTCGCCTTGGGGGCGGCCGAAGCCGCCGCCGACGAAGCCGCCGCCGAAGGAGCCGACGAGGGAGCAGCCGACGCAGGCGCGGTGGAGGCGCCGGGCATCGGGATGCCCACCGGCTTGTTGCCCGCGGGGGTCGCGGACGTCGCCGAGGTAGGCATCGCGCTCGCCGCCATGCCGGCCGCCTGGCTCGGCGTGACGCTGGGCGCGTTGCCGCCCGGGTTGCCCGTGGAATCCGGCGTCGGGATGGTGGAGGCCATCACGTTGGGGGCCGCACCGTGCGAGCTCGCCGGGGTGGTCGCCCGCACGTCCGGGTGCAAGGCCATCATGCTGGGAACCAGCAGCAGCGCCACGATGTTCAAGATCTTGATCATCGGGTTCAGCGCCGGGCCGGCGGTGTCCTTGAACGGGTCACCAACGGTGTCGCCGACGACGGCGGCCGCGTGGGTGGGGGTGCCCTTCTGGCCGGAGATCTCGATCAGCTTCTTGGCGTTGTCCCACGCCGCGCCGCCAACCGTCATCATCAGCGCGAGGCACAGACCGGTGACGATGACGCCCACCAGCATGCCGCCCAGGACCAGGGGCCCGAGGATCAAGCCGACGGCGACCGGGATCACGACGGCGAGCACGCCGGGCAGGATCATCTCCTTGAGCGCGGCCTGGGTCACGATCGCGACGCAGGTGCCGTACTCCGGCTTGTTCCGGCCTTCGAGGATGCCCAGGTCGCGGAACTGGCGACGGACTTCCGTGATGACCGACTGAGCCGCCTTGGACACGGCGGTCATGAAGATGGCGGAGAAGTAGAACGGCAGCACGCCGCCGAGCAGCAGGCCGGCCAGGACCGACGGGTCGCTCAGGTCGAACTGCATGAACTCCGGGGGAACGGCCGACGCGGCGATCTTGCCGGCGTGCTGCGCGGCAAGGAAGGCCTCGACCTGCACCTTGTGCACGTCCTGGGTGTAGGAAGCGAACAGGGCCAGGGCGGCCAGACCGGCCGAGCCGATGGCGTAGCCCTTGGTGACGGCCTTGGTGGTGTTGCCGACCGCGTCCAACGCGTCGGTGATGGTGCGGATCTCGTGGGGCAGGTTGCTCATCTCGGCGATGCCGCCCGCGTTATCCGTGATGGGGCCGAAGGAGTCGATGGCAACGACCATGCCGGCCGTGGAGAGCATCGAGACGGCCGCGATGGCGACCGCGTACAGGCCTTCGTTGTAGTGGCCGCTGAAGCCGCCCGCCATGGCGAACGACAGGATGATCGCGCCCACGATCACGATGACCGGGGCCAGGGTGGACTCCATGCCCACCGCCAGGCCGGCGATGATGTTGGTGGCGGCGCCCGTCTCGGAAGCCTTGGCGACTTCCTGGACCGGCTTGAACTCGGTGGCGGTGTAGTACTCCGTGATCCAGGTGATCAGGCCCATGACGGCCAGGCCGATGACGGCGGCGGAGCCGTACTGCCACGGGTTGGCCGGGAACAGCACGTAGGTCAGCCACACGAAGAAGACGAAGGCGACCACGGCGGTCACGATCGTGCCCCTGTAGAGCGCGGCCATGATCTTGCCGTCGGCGCCCAGCTTGACGCTCAGCGTGCCGATGATCGAGGCGATCAGGGCGATGCCGCCCAGACCGATCGGGTAGATCACGTAGGTGGGCTGGCCCGCGAAGAACAGGTGGCCCAGCAGCATGGCCGCGATCAGGGTTACGACGTAGGTCTCGAACAGGTCGGCACCCATGCCGGCGCAGTCGCCGACGTTGTCGCCGACGTTGTCCGCGATGACGGCAGGGTTGCGCGGGTCATCCTCGGGGATGCCGGCTTCGACCTTACCCACCAAGTCGGCGCCGACGTCGGCGGCCTTGGTGAAGATGCCGCCGCCCACGCGGGCGAACAGCGAGATCAAGGAGGCGCCGAAGCCCATGCCGACAATCGCGTTGACGTCGCGGGTGGCAGCGTAGAAGGCGGAAACGCCCAACAGGCCCAAGCCGGCCACGGCCAGGCCGGTGACCGCGCCGCCCTTGAAGGCAACGTCCAGCGCGGCGGACAGGCCCTTCTCGGCGGCGGCGGCGGTACGGACGTTGGCACGAACGGAGATGTTCATGCCGACGTAACCGGCGGCGGCGGAGAAGAACGCGCCGATGGCGAAGCCAATGGCGGACATCATGCCCAGGCCGAACACCAGGACGATGAAGACGATGACGCCGACAATGGCGACGTACGTGTACTGCTTGTTCAGGTAGGCGCTGGCGCCTTCCTGGATGGCGGCGGCGATCTCGCGCATCGAGTCGTTGCCGTCCGGCAGCTTCAAGATGCCGAGCGCCAGCGTTCCGGCGAAGATCAGTGTGATGATAGCCGCCACCGGGCTAAGCATCACGATCAAGTCAATGATGGGCATGGGTTTGTGGTCCTACTCCTTGCGACTGCGAAAACGTAAGATGCGACATGTAGTGCGTCGATTAAACGCCTACTTTACCCTAATTTAATAAACCTGGCAAACAGACCCAGGCTGGGGCGGTCCGGCCGCGCGTCACTTGTCCAGTGGCCCGGCTGCGGCGTCACTCATCACTCACATACCTTCCAGGTATGCTCGCTCTTCGTTCCTTGCATCCGGGCCCCTGGCCTGCGCGACGCACTGGCCAGCCCACCCCAGCCCGGGTCACGCGACGGGGCTGTCTTCCCACATGGTTGATCGGTTACGACCCGCTTGTTTAGACCGGTAAAGCGCCTTGTCAGCGGCTTCCAGCAGGCTGTCTTCGTCGCCGGCGTGCACTGGCCAAGTGGCGACGCCGACGCTCACGGTGACGTGCAAGATCTCGCCATGTGGACCGGCCAGGACGGCGCCCTCGATCGCCTCGCGCACGCGCTCCGCCATGATCCAGGCGCCGTCGGCGTCGGTTTCCGGCATCAAGACCAGCAATTCCTCGCCGCCGAAGCGGGCGGGGATGTCCAGGTCCTCGCGGATGCTGGCCTTGATCGTGCGGGCCACCAGCTTGAGCACCTCGTCGCCGGTGGCGTGGCCGAAGCTGTCGTTGAACTTCTTGAAGTGATCGATGTCCATCAGCATCAGCGACACCTTGGTGTCGTAGCGCGCCGCGCGGCGCAGCTCCTCCGTCAGGCGCTGCTCGAAGTGCCGGCGGATGAACAGCTTCGTGAGCCCGTCGACCGTGGCGAGCTCGTAGAGCCGCGCGTTCTCGATCGCGGTTGCGGCCTGGCTGGCCAAGTTCACCAGCAGCGGCACGTCTTCCTGGGCGAAGGCCGCCACGCCGGCCCGATCTTCCTTATCGAACACGGCCAGCACGCCGAAGACGCGGTCCTGGTAGGCCACGGGCACGGCGATGCAGCTGCTCGCGTCCAGGTCGGTCGGGATCCCGCCTTCCACCAGCAGCGGCGTCCCCTCCGTCAGGACGCTGCCCAGCCAGCCCTCGCGGGCGCCCCACATGGGCGCGCTCGGGGACTCGGCGAAGCCGAAGGACGCCGCGGGGTCCAGGCGGTTGCCGCCCTCGCTCAGCGTCAACAACATGCCCTTGCGCGCATCCAGCAGCTCGATCGCCCGGACGATCACCTCGCGCGTGATCTTGGTGCGATCCAGCGTGGAGCTGATGTCCCGGCTGATGTCGTAAAGCTGCTCGAGCTGCCTGACCTTCAGGCCCAGCTGCATGTTGGCGGTCTTGAGGTCCACGTTGAGGCTGAAGTTGTGCAACGCGACGGCGAACTGGCGCCCGATCAGGATCAGGATGTCGAGCTCCGTCTGGGTCAGCGGCTCCTTCGAGAGCTTCTCGCCCAGCATCAACAGCCCCAGGAAGTGCCGGTTCACGGCCAGCGGCAGCCAGATCGCATGCGGCAGGCCCGTCAGGGCCTCGGCGTTGGCCGTGAGGAACTCCTGCAAGGCGGCGTGGGGCTCGTCCCACTCCGCGATCGGGAAGCCGCCCTCCGCCAGGAAGTAACGCCGTGCCTCCGTGGGCACGGCCAATGGCCCGGGCTGGCGCTCCTCCACCGTGCCTTCCGCCACCAGCTCGAGCACCTGGTCCTCCGGCCGGTAGAGGAAGAGCGCGCCCTTGCCGATGCCGAACGCGCCCTTGGCCATGCGCATGATCGCGCGGATGCTGGAGGTGGGGTTGGGGTTGGTGGTCATCTGCTCGGCCATCTCGCCGAGGGCGGAGAGGATGTAGAGCAGGCGCTCGAGGGTCTGGTCCGGTCCGGGTTCCATCGCGCTATTCAAGCACGCCGCGGACGGCCTCTTGTTCGTTGTCGTAGATCAACGCGTACTGCGCCAGGCCCATGATCGTGAAGGTCTTGGCGATGGTCTTGGTCAGGTTGCAGAAGGCCAGCGTGCCATCGATCTCCTGCATCTTCTCGATCACCTCGATCAGGATCGAGATGCCGATGGAGTTGATCACCGTGCTCTTCGCCATGTTGATCACGATCCGGCGGAAGCCCTCGGCCAGCAGCGTGTTGGCTTCCTCGCCGATGCGCTCGCCGGCGAGGTTGTTGATGTAGCCGTCGGTGTGGATGACGGCGAAGCGGCCCTGGGCGTCACGCTGGGTGGTGATCACGAACTGGTTGATCATGGCTAGCTCCGCTTCTTCGACATGCTGATCTGGGTGCCGGTCGGGCCGGTGGTGATGGTCACGGAGTCCATCAGGCTCTCCATCATCATCAGGCCCCAGCCGCGCTTGTGGTCGCCGCCGATCTTGGTCGTAAGCTCCGGCTTGGGGACGTCTTCCGGGGTGAAGCCCACCCCGAAATCCTGGATCACCACCAGCAGCTCTTCCGCGTTCATCACGAAGCGGATGTAGACCTTGCCCTCGCCGCTTTTGCTGTGCTCGAAGGCGTTGATGCAGCCCTCCACCAGCGCGTGCTTGACCTCATCGATCTGGTCGTTGTTGAACTCCATGAAGCGCAGCACGGCCTCCGCGGTCTGGATGGCCGCCACCTCCATGTCGGGGATCATGGGGATCGTGAGGTTCACTTCCCGCGGGAAATCCGTGTGCATGCGTCTTCACTCCACCCGCATCAGCCGGGTGTAGATCTTTTGCCCCACGATCGACTCGTTGTTGCCGGCCTTCCAGTACTTGTTGATCACCAGCACGTGGGCGTAGGTGCCCGGCGTGTCCGGCCCGTGGAACTCGGCCTCGACGCCCTCGGTGGGCACGGGCTTGAACTGGAGCTGCTTGAAGACCTCTTCCGCGCCGGCCTTCTCGATCACGTTCTTGAGCGGCGCGGTGGTGTAGGCATACGCCACACCGAAGCCGGGGCGCTCGTCCTCGCCCACGAACAGGCGGAAGCGGTACGGCTGCTTGGTGCCGCCCAGCGTGGGCAAGGTGGAGAAGCCGATCGCGCCGAAGTTCTGGCCGATGTCGATGTAGCTGTCATTCCAGGCCACGTCGAGCAGGCCGGTGGTCCAGCGTTCGCCCGCCCGCTTGTACAGCGCCGTGACCTGCCCGGTCTCGCGGTAGGTGGCGGCCAGCCCGGAGTTGTCGTAGTTGGTGGTGCTGCCGGAGAACTCCGTGACGGTGGTGGCCGCCGCCTCGTCCGGGGAGATCGTGTTCACGCGGATGCGCTCGTACTTCATCGAGAGGTTCTTGAACGAGTCGCGCAGCTCCTTGTTGATGTCCACCAGCCGGGCGCGGTCCACCCTCAGGCCGTTGTAGTCGAGCTGCGGCGCGAAGTCGTGCAGGTAGCCCTCGAAGTCGCCGGTATTGAAAGCCGCGAGGCTTTGGTCGAGGCTGGCCTTGAGGACCTGCTCGACGGTGGGCGCCTGGGCCCGAGCGGGCGCGGCCAGCAACACGGCTACCGCCACCAGCGGGACGAAGCGGAAGGGGGACATCATAGCTCGATCACCTGCTGTTTCATCATGCAACGCCATTGGCCGCCCTGCGCCAGGGCCAACCGCCAGTTCGGGACCAGGACGGAGCTCTGGTACACGCGCTCGTACCCGCTCTCCGACCTCGAAACGGTTTCCACCGGGAAGCGCCAGAGGTTGGCCTCCTCGCTCCAGCTCATGTGGACGGCGAGGCCGAGGGTCTCGTCGCGCACGCCGATCTCGCGGATGCTCTCGTCGTGGGCCATGGCGCCCAGGCCCGACGGCTCGATCTGGCGGCCGGCGGCGCTGTAGAAGGCGCGCTCCTGGCCGCTGCCCGCGCGCACGTTGACGTTCAGCTCGACGCCGAACCAGGCCTCGAGCGGCCGGTCCCACAGGTTCGTGACGGTGTAGGTGGCCGTGAAGCCGGCGCCCGTGCGGGGCACCAGGATCTCCTTTGCCACGCGGATGGGCCAGAACTCCGGGCCCACCCACACGTGGCCGTCCCGCGTCAGCTGGATTACCACGCCCTCGTCGGTCTCGCGCGTCGAGAGCTCGTAGGGCTGGTTGATGAAGTCGCCCTGCTCGCCGTAGCTCATGTTGTGGAGCGTTTCCAGGCTGGTGTCCGGGTGGAAGAAGTGATCCAGCAAGGAGAGGCGCCGGTACCAGTCGTAGTGCAACAGCTTGTCGAGGCCGCGCTCCTTGCTGCCCGTCTTGCGGATGGCGGCGTGGTACGCCTCCGGCCGGCGTGCCAGCGTATCCAAGAGGTTGTAGTGGCGGGCCTTGAAGTCGTGCTCGAACAGCGCGCCGCCGTAGCCGGGCTGGAAGTACAGGTTCTGGTCTTGGGTGGAGACCAGCGCCTCCACGCTGCCGTCGCGGTCGAAGTCCGTGATCTCGAGCTCGCAGAACGGCTGTCCGTGGTGCCGCAGCTCATCGCACAGCACCTCGGCCTCGAGCAGCGCGGAGTAGTTGGCGCCGCGCAGGTGGTTGAGGTAGATGCCGCCGAAGACGCCGTGCCAATACGGATCGTTGCTCTGGCCGCGCCAGAGGGCCTCGCGGGCGCGGCCGATGAGGTCTGCGGGCAAGCTGGACGTCTCGCCGACGAGCACCGGCGCCGCCACCGCGGCCGTGGCCTTCACCTGGTCGGAGACACGCAGCATCTTCTTGTGGAGGTTGTTGGCCTCCGGGTACTTGATCAGGAAGTGGCGCCAGTAGCCGCCGCGCAGGAAGTCCTGGAAGCGCGGGTCCACGGTCTGGCGGGCCTCCTCGAAGAGGGCGGCCTGGTCGGGCGGCAGGGCCCATTCCTGCATCTCCGTGTAACTGGCGGTGGGCAGGTAGATGCGGCCCCAGGGCTTCACGGCCTCGCGGTACTCGTTGATGGTAGAGCACAGGATCCAGTCCCGGTTCTCCTCCAGCAACACGAAGAAGCGCTCCAGCCAGCCGTCCAGGTAGACGGACTGGTAGGTGTCCGGCCAACCGCCGAACTTCTCGCCGTCGTCGAAGTAGAGCATGAGGCGCTGGCCGTCGGAGGTGGCGTGCTGACGCAGCAGCTCGATCACGCGCTCGGGCGGCTGGAAGGGGATCATCGCGCGCAACTGGCGGTTGATCGGGAACATCGAGACCACGTGGCCCTGTTCCTCCGTCTGGTAGTAGCCCAGCAGCTCCGCGCCACGGAGGCCCGCCGCCTTGAAATGGGTGTCATCCACCACGGCGTACTTCACGCCCGCCTCCGCGATCGGCTTGGCCAGGTGAGGCTCCCAGACCCGGCCGGAGAGCCACATGCCCACGGGCTCGTAGCCCGTCGCGTTGCGCACGGTTTCCGACAGGTAGCGGATTTGGCCGACCTTGTCGTCGTCCGGGATGGTGGCGAGGATGGGCTCGAAGTAGCCGCCCGTGATCAGCTCCAGCTGCCCGCGGGCCACCAGGGCTTGCAGACGTTTCAGGAACTCCGGGTGGTGCTGCGCCAGCCAGGCCAGCAGGTGGCCCGCGTAATGGATCGACAGGTGGATGGCCGGGTGGCGCTCCAGCACATCGATGAACGGCATGTACGAGTGCTGGTAGCTGTCTTCGATGACGCGATCCCAGTTGCCGACGGGCTGGTGGTTGTGCAGCCCAAGGGCAAGATGGATCTTGTCTTGGTCGGCAAGCAGCATGCGACGGGGGGCCTCGGGGGTTGGGGGTTCACGACGGCCCCCAATATATCACTTCGTGACGCTAGCGCGCTCTTGCCGGTCCTTGAAGTCGTGGTAGTCGATCCAGGCGAAGGCGTTGTCGATGGCCTCGATCGCGGCCACCTTGGCCTCCGTCAGCGCGCCGCCCAGCACGCCGTCGGCCAGCGTGTCGAAGCGCTCGACGTGCTCGTTGAAGCGGTCGATGGCGTAGGTCTTGGCCTGGCCGGTGGTCACGAGGAAGGGCCAATCGCTGCCTTGCAGCAGCAGCAGCTCGCGGGCGGCCTGGGCCAGGGCGCGGCCCTCCAGCTCGTTGCGCGGGGTGGGCACGAAGCGCACCAGCTCCTCCATGCGCTGCTCGCAGCGGTGGACGATGGGCCACATGAACTCGACTTGCGGGTTCATCCAGACGTGGAAGTGGCCGCCGGCGCCCCAGGAGCTTTCCGGGAGCTGGTAGGCCAGCTCCGGCGGGTCTTCCGCCATGATCTCGCCGATCGTCACGCGCTTGATGCCGCTGCCCTGGGACATGGTGCGGATCATCTGCTTGATCCACTCCACGCCCTCGAACCACCAGTGGCCGAACAGCTCCGTGTCGAAGGTGACGACGACGTGGCCGGGCTTGTCGTTGGCGTCCTGGTAGGCCTTGAGTTGGTCGAAAACCAGGCCGACGTAATGCTCGCTGTTCTCGTGGACGCGCTGCAGCGCCATCTGGGGGTTGTAGAAATCCTTGTCGGCCAGGTCCCAGTTCTTGCCCGTCACGCGCCAGTACTGCATGCCGCTGTTGCTGTCGCGCTTGTGGAACTCGCGGTACCAGCCGTCGCCAGGGTAGCCGTCCACGGCCCACACCTGCATGCCGGCGGCCTCGTTGCGCGCGAACACGGCGACGGGGTTCTCCGGCAGCCAGTAGCCCTGGAAGGTGGAGAGGCCCGTCTGCGGGCGCTCGGGCATGGGGATGTACTCGATCGTGCCGTAGGGGCCGATCATGCGGCGGTAACCGGCGGTCTTGCCGCCCTGCACGGCGTGGCTCTCCGTGAAGAAGTACTCCAGGCCGTTCTCCTTGAGGAACTGGTCGATGGGCGGCCGGTACTCGTTCTCGCCTTCGATGGCGGGCCGGTAGGCGCACTCCGGCAGCCACACGCCCTTGGGCTGGCGGCCGAAATGCTTCTTGTAGGTCTCGACGCCCACCTTGTACTGGCCGCTCAGGCTGGAATCGCGGCTCAGCAACGGGCTGAAGCCGTGGGTGGCGGCGCTGGTGATGATTTCGATGCAGCCGTCATCCTGCAAGGCCTTCAAGGCGCCCAGCAAATCGCGGCGGTAGCGGTCCCGGAAGTCCGCCAGGCGGCCGGTGTACCACGCGTAGTAGTACTCCGCGAGCTCGCGGCGGGCGTCGACCGGCCGGGGCTTGGAGAACTCCTCCTCGATCGCGGCGAGCTCCGTCAGCAGCTGCTCGTCGCCTTCAGCCTCGGGTTCCGGTGCGGCCACGGTCTCGACGGGCTCGTCGGCGGGCAGCGATACGGCAGGGGCGACGGCCACGGCCTGGGCGGCGGGGGACGGCTTGGTCGAAGCGGGCTTCTCGGCGACGGCCACTTCTTCGTCGTCGACCGCCTTGGGCTTGGAGGCCATCAGCTCGCTCTGGACCTCGTCGGGCTCGGGCTTGCGGGCCCAGGCCGGGCGGGCGGGCGGCGCGGTCTTGGCGTCTTCCACGGCCTGGGCGGCGGCCACGCGCTCGGCGTAGGCGGCCTTGGCCGTGGCGATGCGCTCGCCCTTGTCCCAGGCGGTGCTTTCCAGCATGCCCGCGTCGCTGTAGCGGAAGCGGTCCAGCTCGATGCGCGCGATGAAGGCCGCCATGTACTCCTCGAAGCCCTGCTTGAGGTGATCATCGGCCAGCTGCTCTGCCAACACGGGCGTGACGCCGATCGTGACCTTGGCCGCGATGCCCTCCTCGCGCAGGTCTTCGAAGGCGTTCAACAGCGGGATGTAGGTCTCCGCCATCGCCTCGTACAGGTTCTCCTCGCCGAAGGGCCACATGCCGGCCTTGCGGTAATACGGCAAGTGGCTGTGCAGGACCAGGGAGAACGTCCCGATGGGCGTGGGGGTGGACATGGGCATCCTCGACGGGCGTGGCGGGCAGCTTGCGTACCTTACCACGCGCTGCCAACGGCCCGCCAGGCTCCTATGCTGTTAAGGGACTACATGCGGACGCACGGGCGTCACGTCATCAACTGGCGGCGCAGCAGCGCCAGGGCGGTCTGGGTGGCGCGGTACTTGACCGTCTCGCGCGGGATGGCGCCGCCGAACCGCTGCAGCTCCGCCACGGCGGCGGCGCCCGCAGGACCCGCCACGGCGATCCACACCAGCCCGGAATCCTCCGGCGTCGGCGCGCTGCCGGCCCAGCCGGTGATGCCTACGCCCCAGTCGCTCTTCAGCACGCGCCGCGCCGCCTGCGCCAGGGCGCTGGCCACGGGTTCGCTGACGACGCCATGCGCCAGCACGTCTTCGCTGAGGCCCAGCAAGTCTTGCTTCACGTCGGTGGCGTAGGCGACCACGCCGCCGCGCATGTAGTCGCTGCTCTTGGGCACATCCGTGAAGCGGCTGGCGAGCAAGCCGGACGTGCAGGACTCCGCCGTGGCAACGGTCTCGCCGCGGGCGCGCAGCAGCTGGCCCACGGCCGCGGCCAGCGTCACGTCGTCGCTGCCGTAGTAGTAGGGCTGGATGGCCCGGAGCTCGGCCAGCACCGGCGCCATCAAGGCGTCGGCCTCGGCGGCGGTGGCGGCCTTGGCGCTGACACGCAGGTGCACCTCCCAGTCGCCCGCGTACGGGGCCACCGTGGGGTTGGAACCTTCCAGCAGGTGGGCCACCCGCTCGGCGAGCAGGGCCTCGCCGATGCCCACGTAGCGCAGCAGCACGGAGCGCAGCGTCGAGCCGGACTCGCGCTCGATCTGGGGCCGGGCCCAGCTGGTCCACATCGCGCGCAGCTCCATCGGCACGCCGGGGAACGCCATCAGCTGGCTGTGCCCCTTGCGCACGCGCAGGCCGTAGGCGGTGCCGGTCGGGTTCGGGATCAGCTCCGCGGAGGTCGGGAAGAGCGTCTGCTTGTAGTTGGAGGGCGCCAGCGGGCGGTTGCGCTCGCGGAACCAGCCCTCGATGTGCGCGCGCACCTCCGGTCGCTCGGCCATCGGCTCGCCCAGCACCCGCGCCACCGCCTCGACCGTGAGATCATCGGCCGTCGGGCCCAGGCCGCCCGTGACGAGGACCAGGTCGGCCCGGTCCAGGGCGGTGGCGATCGCCGCGTCCATGCGCGCCGGGTTGTCGCCCACCGTCGTGACCCATAACAGGTCCACGCCGATGGCCGCGAGCTCCTTGGCCAGGTAGGTGGCGTTGGTGTTGACCACCTGGCCAATCAGCAGCTCCGTGCCGATGCAAAGGACTTCAGCGCGCATGGGGACCTCTCGGTTCGACGTTACGTTTTGGGTACAAGTGATCAAGCAAGGGTTGAGGGAGGTGCTGGATGTCGGACGGGTACTTCATCGATTTCACGGACGTGATCATGGGCATGGGTGCCCTGGAAGCGCCAGCGGCACCGCCGGAGCCCGCGCCCCCGGAAGCGGTGGCGGTGCTCTACGAGCCGCCGGCGTTGCCCCAGGACAGCTTCCAGGCGCCCGTCATCGATCTGCGGCAGCCGGCAGAGCTTAGCTACGGCGACCTCCCGTGGCAGGCGACCGAGCCCGCGCCCCAGGCTTACGCCGCCCCGGAGCCGGTAACTTATGCCCCGGAACCAGCGCCCCAGGCCTACGTGCCGCCGGATCCCGCGCCCCCGGCCGCCGCGCTGCCCGAACCGGCCGCGCCCGTCCCGGCCCCGCCCATCGACACCGGCGCCCACCCGGACCTGGACCGTATCGCCGACCCCAGCCTGCGCGGCGAAATCGCCGCCGCGCTTGCCTCGCCGGACGCCCGCACGGCCGAGACCGCCGCGACGCTACTCCAGCAGCTCGCCAACCCGGACGACCACATCGACCAGGCCTTCAACCACACGTGCGTGGCCGCCACCACCCAGAAGATCCTGGCCGAGACCAACCCGGCCGGCTACTTCCACCTGGGCATGAGCCTGATGCAGACCGGCAGCGGCGCCGTGCGCTCGGGGCAGGTCGCCAGCGTCAACCCCGAGAACGCCGCCTGGATCGCGGCCAACGGCGGCGACGCCGAGACGCGCATGAACATGGTCATGCAGGCCGCGCTTTCGGAGCTCGGCAACGGCGGCAGCACCTTCGACGCGGCGCGCGACGCCTCCTTCGACGGAGAGGGCCGGCTCACGGGCCATGGCCTGCACTACCAGGAGGCGCTGGACCTCAACTCCGCCGTCTTGGGCCTGAACACCCTGGACGGCTCCTGGTTCTCCGCGCGCCTGGCCGACCGCGACGGCCCGGGCGCCGACCCCACCAACCCCGGGGAAGCCGGCAGCTTGTTGGCCGACTTCGTCGGCCAGGGCGGCGCGGGCCTGATGGTGCCGATGCAGACGTCCGAGGGCAGCCACATGGTGATGCTGCAAGGCGTCGACCTTGGCGCCGGCACTGTTTCCATCCTCGACGGTTACGGCAAGAAGCGCGAGATGTCGCTCGCGGAGTTCCTGCCGCGCTTCCTGCAAGGCCGCTCGGGCGGCGACGACATGGGCACGGACGGCACCGCCGCGACCGTGCGACAGGCCACGCGCACGCGCTAACCAGGTTGCCCCCTTCTCCCCGGTGCGGGAGAAGGTCCCTGTTAGGGGTTTACCGTTCCGAAGGCGCGATCGCCCGCGTCGCCGAGGCCGGGCACGATGTAGCCGATCTCGTTGAGGTGGGAATCCACGGAGACGGTGAAGATCGGCACGTCCGGGTGGTGGGTGTGCACGTTCTTGATGCCTTCCGGCGCCGCGATCAGGCACAGGAACTTGATGTTGCGGGCGCCGCGCTTCTTGAAGGCGTCGATCGTCGCGGTGGCCGAGCCGCCGGTGGCGAGCATCGGATCCAGGATCAGCACGGTGGCGTCCTCGCGCAGCTGGTCCGGCAGCTTGAGGTAGTACTCGACCGGCTTGAGCGTCTCCTCGTCGCGGTAGAGCCCGATGTGGCGGACCTGGGCCTCCGGCAGCAGCTCCGAGGCGCTCTCCATCATCGCCAGCCCGGCGCGCAGGATCGGCGCCACGATCAGGGGGCGATCGCCCAGCGTGCGGCATTCCGCGTTCGCCATCGGGGTGGGGATCGTGATGGCCTCGGTCTGGAGGTCACGCGTGGCTTCGTAGATCAGGAACTTGGCCAGCTCGCGAACGCGGGCCCGGAAGCGCGGCGTGGGCGTATCCTTGTGGCGCATCTCCGCGAGGGCATGCAGCACCAGGGGATGGTCCAGTTGGACGACTTTGGACAACGTGGCTTGGGTCATGAACGGCCTCCTACTAAGTGGCCGTTATCATAGCCTAAAAGGGCGAATCCTCGCCAAACGGCAGGGGCGGCAGGTCGCGCGTGGTGTGGGCCAGGACCTTGCCGTTCTGGGCGTCGATCAAGATCTTGAGCTGGTCGGCCTTGCAGCCCCACATGGCGGGCAAGAAGCGCGTGGGCTTGGCCTCGACCAGCAGCGCGATCGGGTGCTGGTTGCCGTCGGGCAGGAAGGTCTTGGCCGTGGCGAGGGCCTGGTGAGCGGTTACTTGGTAAACGCCCAGCGTGTCCAGATAGCGCGCCGGCTTGCAGAAGTGCGGGTCCGTGATTTCCTTGGTGTCCTGCCAGAAGCTCACCAGCTTGCTCTGGACCTCGAACAGCTTGTCGGCCTTGGGCGAGAAGTAGAGGTGGTAGACCACGCTCGCCAGCTCCAGCTTGGCGACGCCCCAGGCCACGCCTACCAGGCGCGCATCGGCGTTCCACTTGGCGGCCTTGTCGTTGGCCTTCTTGAGCGCGTCCTCCGGGGACATGCGCTGGGCAACGGCTGCTACCGGCGCGGCAACAGGCCGCTGGACCGGCGTCACCGGATGGCCACATGCGGCCAGGGCCAGCGCCAGGGGGACCAGGTACTTCACGCGCATAGCTTCTTCTCCAAACCTTAACTCCATCTTAATAATACCTGGACGGGGAAAGAAATACAAGTATGCGCGTGATCATTTTGGGCACCTCGGGTGCCGGCAAGAGCACCTTCGCGAAGCACCTGGCGGAAGCGCGGGGCTGTCCCTACGTCGACCTGGACGACCTGCACTGGGAGCCGGGCTGGATCGAGGCGCCGGACGAGGTGATGATCGAGCGGCTGCAGGCGGCGATCGCCGCCCCGGCCTGGGTGGTTGCGGGCAACTACGCCCATTTGCGCGACATCCACTGGCCGCGGGCAACGCACCTGGTCTGGCTGGACTACAGCCGGCCGCTGGTCATGCGCCGCGTCTTCGTGCGCACGCTGCGGCGCTGGTTACGGCGCGAAACGTGCTGCAACGGCAACCGCGAGAGCCTGCGCATGTCGTTCCTGAGCAAGGACTCGATCCTGCTGTGGGCCTGGACCTCGTACCACCGCCGCAAGACGGAGTTCGACGGGTACTTCCAGACGCCACCTTACCCACAGCTGGAAATGCTGCGGGTAAAGACGCCGCGCGAAGCGGAAGGGTTGTTGAGCGAGCTTAGCGGCGCGAATCCTGCAACGCGGCAAGCAGGTTGACCTCGCCGTGGCCGAACTGCGCGTCGATGCCGGGCGCGCCCTTGTCGTCCGCCGTCGACTCGATGCGGTCCATGACCTCTTGCGCGGTCCAGTCGGGGTGCGCGCTCCAGACGAGCGCGGCCACGCCGGCCACGAAGGGCGCGGCCATCGAGGTGCCGCTCATCTTCTCGTAGCTGTTGCCCGGCACGGTGGACAGGATGCCCACGCCGGGCGCCGTCACGCCCATGCTGGCGTCGTGGTTGGAGAACTTGGCGAGCGCGCCGCCGGAATCCGAGGCGCCCACGGAGAGCACGCCGGGGTAGGAGGCGGGGAAGCCCAGGGCGTCGCCGTTGTTGCCGGCGGCGGCCACGACCAGGCAGCCCGACTGTACGGCGGCCTCGTAGAACTTGCGCTCGACGCTGGTGGTGCCCGTGCCGCCCAGGCTCAGGCTGACGATCTTGGCGCCGTTGGTGACGGCGTACGCGACGCCCTTCATGACGTCGTATTCGGTGCCGCGGCCGGCCGCGTCCAGGCTCTTCACGGCCATCAGCTTGACGTTGGGGGCAACGCCCGCGATGCCGGTCTCGTTGTTGGCGGTGGCGCCGATGATGCCGGCGCAGTGCGTGCCGTGCTGGTTGTCGTCCATCGGGCCGTTCACGTCCTTGCGGTGGAAGATCCAGCCCGGCCGGAACGTGAAGTCGGTGCCCTTGATGACCTTGTCCTTGAGGTCGGGGTGGTTGTAGTCGATGCCCGTGTCGACGACGCCCACGATCAGGTTGGGATCGCCCATCGTGATCTTCCAGGCCTCGGCCACGTTCTTCTGGGCCAGCCCGTACTGCATCGGGTAGAACTCGTCGTTGGGCAGCTCCGCGTCCAGCGCGTAGGTCATGGCGTTGGCGTCGGCCATCCGGACGCCGGCGGTGGCGCGCAGCGAGCCCAGGACGTTGCCCAGGATGCCGGCGCTGTCCACGCTCAGGAGGTGGTAGGTGGTGCCCTTGAAGCTAAACTTGTCGATCTCGTGCGAGCCCTTCACGGAGAGGGGCTTGTCGGCCTCGGTGGCCGCCACGATCTCCGGGGGACCGGCCACGCCCTTGGCTTGCAGCACGCCCTTGCTCTCCGCCAACACCGCGCCCCGCTTCACGGCGGTAACGCCTGTGGGGTGCGCGCCGCAGGCCGACAAGGCGAACATGAGCGCCAGGGCGGCGGGCGAAAGGTGGCGAAGCTTCATGGGGCGTCCTCCAGAAATAACGATGCTGTTAAGTCGTTATGCCGGGAGCGTTCGCCAATCTTTCGGGTTGCTGGTTAGGGGACGGTTAAACTTGGGTTGAAATTCGATGAAGCGGGCCTAGAGCTGATCGCGGATCACCATGCCCAACGCGCCGATCAGGCGGTCGTGGAGGGGTCGCGTCCGCCAGGCCGCCAGCGTCACCCGCTCGCTCCGGGCCAGGGCGCCCTCGAAGAAGGCCAAGAAGGCCGCCGCCACCTGGGGATCCGTCACAGAGACGTTCAACTCGCTGTTGAGGAAGAAGCTGCGCGGGTCGAAGTTGGTCGAGCCGAAGGTACACCAGCGCCCGTCCACCACCATCGCCTTGGCATGCAGCATGGCCGGCTGGTATTCGTAGATCTGCACCCCTGCTTCCAACAGGTCGCCGTACAGGCGCCGGCTGGCAAAGTACGGCAGCGACTTGTCGCGCGCCGGCCCCGGCACCACCAGCCGAACGTCCACGCCGGCCCGGGCGCGTTCGCAGAGCGCCTCGATCGTGTCCTCACCCGGCAAGAAGTACGGGCTCATCAGCCACAGCTGCCGCTGGGAGGAGCAGATCGCCGCGTAGTACAGCAGCCGCACCATCGAGTCGCCCCAGATCGGCGCGCTGTTCGTGACCATCCCCAGCGGCTTGGCGAGGTCGTCCTGGATCACCGGGAAGTAGCGCGGCCCCAGATCGAGCGCGCCGCCTGCGATCACCCAGTTCTGGAAGAAGGCCCCCTGGAGGATGCCCACCACGCCGCCCTCCAGCCGGGCCATCACCTCCAGCCAGGGCGGCGGCCCCAGCCACATGTCGGCCACGCCGATGCCGCCGGTGAAGCCGACCACCCCGTCGATCACCAGCAGCTTGCGGTGGGTGCGGTGGTTGTACTGCACGGGCTGGCGCCAGCGGAACGGCCGGAAGAAGCGCAGCTCGCAGCCGGCCGCGCGCAGCTGCTTGACCGTCGCGCGCGAGAGGTGCCGGCTGCCGTCCGCGTCGAAGAGCAGCTTGACCGCTACCCCGGCCCGCGCGCGGTCGCACAGCGCCTCCACGAAGGTGTCCGCCACCTGGCCGCTCCAGAAGAGGTAGGTCTCCAGCGTGACGGTGCGCTGGGCGGCGGCGATCGCCGCGACCATGGCCGCATAAATCCCCGCCGTCTCGGTCAACAACTCGAAGGCGTGGATCCGGCGGCTGGAGCTGTTCGTCAGCCCCTCCAGCGTGGGCAGGAAATCCGGGTCGTCCATGCGGCCGGCGGCGTGTAGGCAGTAGCGCACGTTGACCCTGAGGGCCACCAGCAACACGACCAGGCAGGCGAAGGAGACGGCGCCGATGCCGAGGAAGGCGTTGAGAAGGCTGGTCACCGGCGCGCCGGCTGCAGCCAGGTGGCGATCAGCGCCGTCAGCGGCAGCGCGGCCAGCAAGCCCACCAACCCGATCGCGAGCGTCGCCGCTTCCGCGGCCAGGGTCTCCTGGTGCCAGAGCCGCGGGCCGGCCAGGCCGGACGACCCCAGGGCCAGGAGCACGGGCAGGAAGCTGCCCAGGTAGGCCAGGAACAGCGTGTTGGAGCTGGTGGAGAGCAGGTCGCGGCCTACTTGCAGGCCGGCCTGCAGCAGCAAGCCGCGCTCGAGCCCGGGGTTGGCCTCCGCCAGCTCGTCGACGGCGGAGGAGATCGAGAGGGCCATGTCCAGCATCACGCCCAGCGCGCCCACGACCATGCCGGCCACCAGCAGGCCCGTGAAGTCGATCGTGCCATGGGCCACCGCCTGGGCTCCCACGGCTTCTTCGCTGGCGACGCCGGACAGGCGGGTGAAGTGGGCGGCGGCGACGCCCACCAGGGCGGCGATCGCCGCGCCCGCAGTGGTGCCGGCCACGGCGGCCCAGCTCTTGCGGCCGGGGCCGCTGGTGAGCAGGGTGGTGACGAGGGCGATCGCCGCCGCCAGCCCGACGGCCACCGGCAGCGGGCTGACGCCCTTGACGGTCAGCGGCAGCAGCACGCCCACCACCGCGACGCCGGTAAGCGCCAGCACGCCCAGCGTCTTCAGGCCACGCAGGCCGCCGATCAACAGCAGCAGCAGCGCCACGAACGCGAGCAGCGCCCCGGTGGGCTTGGCGCGCTGGTAGTCGGCGATCTGGTATTGGGCCTGCACCCCCAAGGGGTCCGGCAGCTCCGCCACCACGATCTCGTCGCCGGGCACCACGGGCAGGTCGAAGCCCGCCTGGCCGCTCAGGTGTTGCAGCACCTCCACCGTCGTGCCGGGGTGCGCGCCGCCCGTAAGCTCGATCGTGATGTGCTTGTCGGCGGGCGTGGCGCCGGGGGCGACGGTCTTCACGGTGGCCGTCTCGTAGATGGGCTCGATCGTGCCGGCCATGGGGCCCGGCGTCGCGGCGCCGGCCGGCACCTCCACGTCCGCATCTTGCGCCCAGGCCGGCCCCCCGGCGAGGGCCAGCAGCATCAGGGTAAGGAGCAGGCGGACAGGCATCACGAAGCCATAACAAACCAGGCGGGGAAGCGTCAAGCTGGAGAGAGTTTGGGGTTAAAATGGACCGATGCTGCTACCTTCGACCGACCGCCCCGGCCAAGACCTGGTAAGCCTGCTCCCGGAGCGCGTCACGGGCAACGCGGCGCGCCTGTTGGTGGACGGCGACGCGATCTTCGACGCGCTGGAAGCCGCGCTGCTGGAGGCCCGGCACACGATCCAGCTGGAGGTCTTCCAGTTCGGCGGCGAGGTGGGCATGCGCCTGATGCGGGCCATCCGCGCCCGCCACGAGGCCGGCGTGCGGGTGCGCGTCCTGCTCGATCCCGCCCACGGTCACGCCGGCTCGATCCGCGACCAAATCAACCGCGTGATCCGGGAGATGGACGACGCCGGCATCGAATGGCGGGACTTCGACCTCAAGCGCATGCCGAACGGCCCAACGCCGCTCGCCAACCTGGGCCTGATCAACCATGCCAAGCTGGTGCTGATTGATGGCCGGGTGGCCTTCACCGGCGGCATGAACTTCTACGACCACGGCAGCTGCAACCATGACTACATGGTGCGCCTTGAAGGCCCCGCCGCCGCGCACCTGGGCGCCTTGATGGACGCGGACTGGCAGCTCTCCGGGCCGCCGTCCTCCCCGATCCGCCACGAGGACGGCGAGCAGGCGGGCCAGGCCGTCGTCGAGATCGCGGAAACCGGCCCGGAGCGCCGCACCATCCGCGAGCTGATCACCCGCCACGTGGTGACGGCGCGCGAGAAGGTCTGGGTGGAGGTGCTGTTCCTCGACGACGACCACATCATCGACACCCTGGTCGAGGCCCGGGCCCGCGGCGTGGACGTGCGCGTGGTCCTGGACCCCTTGAACTGGGGCCACCACGTGCCGGAGCTCGAGAAGCTGCCGTTCCATGGCATCCCCAACTGGCACGCGGTGGACCGCCTGACGGCAGGCGGCGTGGCCGTGAGCTGGTTCAAGCCTTCCCGGCCGGGCCAGAACCTGCATGCCAAGGTCGCCATGATCGACGACCGCTTCCTGCTGGTGGGCTCCGCCAACTACACCTACCGCGCGCTGGACCGCAGCCGCGAGGTGACGATCGGCCTGGAGTGCCCGGAGGTCGCGCGGGCCTTCGCGCAGGCCTTCCTGGCGGACGAGGCGGCCGCCACACGCATCATGGGGCTGACCGGCTTCCAGCGTCTGCTGGGCGCGGCCTTCGCCGGCGTGAAGCACCGCATTTACCACGAAGCCCGGGACCGCTGGCGCGATCCCGGGCTCCAAGGTCAGGACTTGGTTACTCTTTGATCCACTTCTCGTTGGTGCGCTCCCAGCCCACCAGCTCTTCGGGCTTGAAGAAGATGCCCAGCTCGCGCGCGGCGCTCTCGGGGGCATCCGACCCGTGGATCACGTTGCGGCCGATGTCGGTCGCGAAGTCGCCACGGATGGTACCGGGCTCGGCGTTGGCAGGGTTGGTGGCGCCCATCATCTTGCGGGCCGTCAGGATGACGTTCGGGCCTTCCCAGGCCATCGCGACGATCGGGCCGGAGGTGATGAAGCCGACCAGGCCTTCGAAGAAGCCCTTGCCCGCGTGCTCGCCGTAATGGTTCTCGGCGGTCTCGCGGCTCACCTGCATCAGCTTCAGGCCGACGAGCTTGTAGCCCTTCTCCTCGAAGCGACGGATGATTTCCGCCACCAGGCCACGCTGCACGCCGTCCGGCTTGACGGCCAGGAAGGTTCTTTCCATATCTGCCAAAGCTCCTTGTTCGTTGAAAGTGGGTCTCTGGGCGGGGATTGTACCATGGCGGTGATGGCGGAACTTGCTGGCCCTGCCGCCCGTCTGGTACACCATGGATCACACCCGATGATCAAAGGAGATTACATAAGCATGCATAAGCCGTTGCTGACCGCCATGGTCGCAGTTTCCGCCTTCGCCGCGCTGACGGCGTGTTCGCCGGACAAGCTCGCCAGTGCCGTCAGCGCCGTCAGCAGCCTGACCGGCAAGCTGAACGGCACCGTCTACCTGCCCAACGACCAGGTCGCCATCGTCGCCCAGGGCGGCGGCAACATCGTCGCCCAGGGTGGTGGCAACGTGGTCGGCAACTCCGGCGGCACCTTCGCCCCCGGCTTCGGGCTGCTGGTCCGCTCCGACGAGAAGGGTGTGGACGGCGCCAAGGTGGTCCTGACGGGCGGCGGCAAGAGCTTCACCGCCTACACCGCCAACGTCGGTAAGTTCACGGTCGAATGCCCGCAAGGCGTGACCTACACGGGCACCGCCACCGTCACGTTCTCGAACAACACCACGATCACCCTGACGGGCATCGCCACGAACGCCATCGGCACCGCCTTCAACTTCGACGTGGCGATGAACACCGTCGCCAGCAAGATCCTGGCCGGCGGCGCCTCGGCCGCCAAGGTGGACGGCACGGCGGTTGCGGCGCTGGTCGCGCTGGCCAACACCGACCTCGAGAAGGTGGCCCGCACGCCGGCTCCCGCCAACCAGACGGAAGCGGCCGCGGCCTTCGACGCCTACGCCAGCGACGACCTGAAGGCCAAGGTCACGGCCCTGATCGCTGCCAGCAAGTAGCGCTAAGCCAGCGTCACGACGGTCACCCCGTCGCCGCCTTCTACGGCCTCCCCCGGCCGGAACGAGGCGACGACGGGGTTTACCTTTAGCCATTCGCGCAGGGCGTTGCGCAGCGCGCCCGTCCCGGCTCCGTGGATCAGCATGGCCGTCTTGAACTGGGCGCCATAGGCCTGGTCCAGGTACTGGTCGGCCTCGCCCAGGGCCTCGTGGACCATCAGGCCCCGCAAGTCGCACGACAAGCCCGGCAAGACCGATGGCATTACGATCGTGCCGGTCCGGCGCAGCTGCGGTTGGGCCTTGTCCACCAGCTGGGCGCCGCTCTTAAGCGTCAGGTCCCGGCGGTTCACGGTGACGGTCAGGATGCCCACCTGCACGCCCAGGTTGCCGTCTCGGTCGGGCAGGCTCATGACCTTGCCGGGCTGGCCCAGCTTGGGCAGGAAGACGGTCTTGCCCACGGCCAATTCCTCTTGGCGCGGCGGCGGCTCCGCGTTGCGCTCCTTCTTGGGCTTGGTGAACTTCGTCAGACGCTCGTTGGCATGCTGGGCCGCGGGCGCGGTCTTCACGCCCTGCAGCTCGCGGATGATGGCCGCGATCTCGCCCTTGGCGGAGCGCACCTGCTGCTCCACCTTCTCCTTGGCCTTGGCTTCGAGCTCGCGGCGCTCGTCGTGCCACTTCGCGAGCTTCGTTTCGTATTCGTCCTTCATGGCGTCGGCGCGCGCCCGGGCCTTCTCCGCCCGGTGGAGGATCTCCGCCGCGCTGTGCCTATCCTGCTCGACCTGGGCCATCACCTCGGCCGTCTCCGTGGCGCGGCTCTCCAGCAGCTCCCGCGCCCGGTCGATCAGCGGCTGGGTGAGGCCCAGGCGCTGGGCGATCGCCACCGCGTTAGACTGGCCACTCACGCCCATCAACAGGCGGTAGGTGGGCGAAAGCGTTTCCAAATCGAACTCCACGGCGGCGTTCTGGATGCCGGCGTGCTGGTAGCGCATCATCTTGAGCTCGCCATAGTGGGTGGTCGCGACCAGGCGCGACCCGCGCTCCAGCAGCGTCTCCACGATCGCGCGGCCCAGGGCGGCGCCTTCGGCCGGGTCCGTGCCCGCGCCCAGCTCGTCTAGCAAAACCAGCGTGCGCCGGTCGGCCTCCGCCAGGATGCGGATGATGTTGGTCATGTGCCCGGAGAAGGTGGAGAGGTTCTGGCTGAGGCTTTGCTCGTCGCCGATGTCCGCGAAGATCTCCTCGACGACGCCCACCTGGCTGCCCTGGTCGACCGGCGGGTGCAGGCCGGCCTGCGTCATGAGCGTCACCAGCCCCAAGGTCTTGAGCGCCACGGTCTTGCCGCCGGTGTTGGGGCCCGTGATGAGCAGAACGGTGTAGGGCTGGCCCACGGCGATGTCGATGGGCACGACCTTGGTGTCCGGCCGCACCGCCAGCATGGGGTGGCGGGCCTTGAACAGGCGGGTATCGCCGTCCCGGTTCAGGCGCGGCGCGGTGCCTTCCAGGATCTGGCTCAGGCGCGCCTTGGCATGCGTGAAATCGATTTCCGCGTAGGCCTCGCAGTTCCACAAGAGCGGATCGAGCTGGGCCCGCACCTTCTCCGTCAGGGCCGCCAGGATCCGCTCGATTTCGTCGCGTTCGGCCAGCTGGGCCTGGCGCAGGGCGTTGTTCAGCTCCACCACGGCCATTGGCTCCACGTAGAGCGTCACGCCCGTGCTGGATTGGTCATGCACGATGCCGGGGATCGAGCCCTTGGCGTCCGCTCGCACGGGCAGGACGTAGCGATCGCCGCGCATCGTGACGATCCCCTCTTGGAGGGCACTGCCCTGGCCGCCGATGATGCGCTGGAGCGTCTGGCGCACCTTGGCCTGGGCGTCGCGGATCTTGTGGCGCAAGCGCGCCAGCTCCGGGCTGGCAGAATCGGACAGCTCGCCCGAGGCGTCGAAGCTGATGGCAATGGCATGGGCCAGCTCGCCCAGGCCGGCGATCGGCTCCGCCAGCTCGGCCAGGGCGGGGAAGTCTTCGGCGCGCTCCGCCAGGTACTCCTTCAGCCGCTTGCCGGCCTTCACGGTGTTGGCGATGGCCAGCAGCTCCTCGCTTTGCAGCGTGATGCCCTGGCTGGCCCGCTTGAGCGCCGCGCGCAGGTCCAGGATGCCGCCCAGCGGCAGGCTGCCGGTGACGCGCAGCAAGTCCTTGCACTCCGTGGTGTAGCGCAGGGCGGCGGAGACCTCGTCGAGGCGCGTGGAAATTTCCACGGCGAGGCAGCGGTCACGGCCCATCGCGTTGGTGGCCTGATCGGAAAGCAAGGAGACGACCTGGGGCCACTCCAGGACTTGGAGGGTTTTTTTGTCCATGGGTTCAACTGCCCGGAGGGCGGATAGGGGCTGGTTCCGCTTTCATTATCCTATCCAGGCCGGGCGCCGGTCAAAGCAACCGAGGTATAATTCGGCGCCCTTGTAAGAGTTGGAGGTCCCATGAAGCCCCTCATCCGCTCGCTCGTTCTTGCGTGCTTACCCGTCGCCCTGGCGTCTTGCAACGTGGCCGTGCCGGGCCTGGCCGGTGCGCCGGGGCAGACCAGTGTGCCGGGCCAGGCCGGTGCGCCAGGCCAGGCCGGTGTGCCGGGCCAGGCCGGTGCTCCCGGCACGGCCAGCGCTTCCAACAAGCTCTCGCAGTACAACAACGCCTCGTTCGCCGACGTGGTGGTGGGCGCCGACAAGACCATCCACGTCATCTATGGCGACAAGAAGAAGCTAAACGACAGCCTGGGCGTCTACTACCGCAGCTCCAAGGACGGCGGCGCCAGTTGGTCGGAGCCGGAAATCCTCACGGCTGGGGACCCCATCGGGCGCGAAGCCGGCTACATGCGGCTGATCCAGGACGGTCAGGGCACGATCTTCGCCCTCTGGAAGGCCCTGACCAAGGACAACGTCACGGCGGACACGGCCAGCTCCTCGAATGCCGGTTCGCTGGTCTACCGCACGCTTGCGGGCGGCGGCTGGGGCAAGCTGCAGTCCATTGGCAAGGCCGACAACACCTTCGCGTGGTTCGCCTCCGTGGACCCAGCCGGCCAGCTGCACCTGGTCTGGAACGAGGGCTCGAAGTATCCCATTTCCGCGGGCGGCCCGCTGGCAAACTCCGGCAAGGCGGAGGTCTTCGAGGCCCCGGTCTCCGCGGGCACGGTGGGCCAGGCCACCCTGCTGATCACCGGCCAGGCCGCCGCGGGCGGCGCCGCGCCCAAGAACGACGTCTACGACAGCCTGCGGGGCTTCGTGGACGCTGCCGGCCACACCCACTTCGTGGCGCAGAAGTCCCCCAAGGAAGATCCCTACAAGCCGATCCTGGTCTACTGGAACGACGGCCACGAGCAGAACCTGGGCAGCCTGGACAGCGTGACGGAGAAGAACAACCTCTTCCGCAACAGCCCGCCGGTGCTGCTGCCCGACGCCCAGGGCCAGGACCACATGATCTACTGGGACCAGCGCGCGGACCATCCGCAAGTTCAGGATCGCCTGATGGATGGCAAGGCCGCGCCGGTGGTGATCTACCAAACCAAGGAAGCGGGCGGCAAGGTGTTGAACTTCGAGGCCTACCCGGGCCCGGGCAGCACCATGGTGGCGCTGGTGGGCGCCAAGGACCTGAAGGATCCGCAGGCGGCGGCCGAGATGTTCCTGGCGCGCTCCACGGCCAGCGGCTGGGCAGCCCCGACCATGCTGACGAACAACAACCAGGCCGGCACGTTCATGCGTGTGGACACGGAGCGCCGGGTCGGCTCGAACATCTCGCAGAACGTCGAGTACATCCCCCTCTACGCCGCGGCCGGCTACGACGCCGCCGGCAGCCCCCACGTGGTCATGATCAACGACGCCAAGACCATCACCAGCGGCTACTCGTACGCCGGGGGCACCCTGGGCTTCACCTCTGCCGCGCCCAACGTCTATTACCTGAAGCCCTAGCGCAGGGGCCCCCTGGCGGGTAGGATGGGGGCGTGCGGATCGGAATCCTGACCGATATCCATGGCGACATCGACACCATGCGGCGCGTGCTGGACCGCCTGGAGGCGCTGCGCGTGGATCGCGTGGTTTGCCTCGGCGACCTGGTCGTGCACGGGCCGGATCCTAACGCGGTGGTCGATTACTTCCGCAACCACCCGGAGATCCCGGTGGTGCAGGGCAACCACGACATCGGCGCCACCATCGACGACCACGCGCTCGATTCCCTGCACTTCTTCAGCACGGACTCGCGCGCCAACACGCTGGCCGCCCGCGCGGCGCTGTCGGCCGAGAACAAGGCCTACCTGGCGACGCTGCCGATGGCCATCCAGGAAGACCCGGTCTACTTCACGCATGCCTCGCCGGGCAACCCGTTCGCCATTTTGCGGCACCCGGAACGCCTGGCCGAGGCCTTCGACCGCCTGCCCTGCCCGATCATGATCGCCGGCCACACGCACCGCACGCGCATCCACCACTGGCCGCAAGGCAAGACCGTCTGGTGCTCCGACCACCCGGCCGACACCGGCACCTGGGTCCACGAGCTGGTGCAAGGCGATCGCTACATCATCAACGTGGGCTGCACGGCCCAGCTGAAGTTCGACATCTACCCGCCCGTCTGCGCGGTCTGGGAACCCGAGAACCTCCGGCTGGAATTCTCGCAGCTCGCGGATCTCCGTTAACCGAAAATACTCAACACGCTCACCAGCAGGCTGCCCAGGTCCGACAGCACCTCCAGGAACCAGAGCCACTCCAGCATGTCGTAGAACCAGCTCCTACGCCGCCGGACCACGACCGTCTCGACGCACTCTTCGTGCTCGTGCCGCGCCCTCATAGCCGCTGCTGGGCCTTGGGCGTCACGCAGGTCCCGGTGGCCCGGCAGACCAGCACGGGCTCGGCCAGCACCTCCGCCGCGGAGACGGCCAGGCCCTCGCGCTTACAAAGCTGGATCACCTTGTGGACCTCGAAGGTCATGGCGCGGCTGGAGTTGCCCACCTTGGTGATCTCGCCGCGGGCCTCCAGGTAGTCTCCGGCGTAGACGGGGGCCTTGAACTCCACGTTGTCGTAGGCCACGAACAGGCCCTCATCGCCATCCAGGCGGATCAGCAGCTCCGTGGCGACGTCGCCGAACAGCTCCATCATCTTGGCGCCGGCGACCAGGCCGCCGGCGTAGTGGGCGTCGTGCTCGCCCATGCGAACGCGCAGGAAGGCGGTGACGGGGGTGGTCATGGGCGGTCCTCCTGCGTATCCTTATTCCCGTGCGCTTGCTCCTCTTGTCCAACGGCCACGGCGAAGACGCCATCGGCGCGGCCCTGGCCCCCGCCCTCCAGGCGCGCGGCTTCACGCTGGACGCCCTGCCGATCGTCGGCGAAGGGCACAGCTACCGCAAGCTGGGGCTGCCGATCGTGGGACCCACCCAGGCCATGCCCAGCGGCGGCTTCGTCTACGGCCGCCCCGCCGCCCTGGCCGGCGACATGCAGCACGGCCTGATCGGGCTCACGCGGGCGCAGATCGCGGCCGTGCGGCATGGCCGGTGGGACGGCGTCGTCGCCATCGGCGACGTGGTGGTGCTGGGCTTCGCCTGGCTCTCACGGGCGCCGTTCGTGTTCGTCGGCTGCGCCAAGTCCGACTACTACACCCTCGGCCGCCCCGGCAGCCACCTCTGGCACGAGCGGCTGCTCATGCGCCACCCGCGCTGCGCCGGGGTCTTCGCGCGCGACGCGGTGACGGCGGCGAACCTCCTGAAAGCCGGCGTCGACGCCTACGACCTGGGCAACCCCATGATGGACGGCCTGGAGCCGCGCGGGTTGTCGCTGCCGGGGAGCGGCCACCCGATCATCGCGCTGGTGCCAGGCAGCCGGCCCGACGAGGCCGTGCGGAACTTCCAGCTCCTGGCTTCGCTGGTCGAGGGCCGGGTGCTGGCAGCGATCGCCCCCGACCTCCCGCTAGAGGCCTTCCAGGCGCCCGGCGTGCATGTCATCCCAGGCGGCTTCGCCGACGTCGCCCACGCATGCGACGTGGCCGTCGCCATGGCCGGCACGGCCACGGAGCAGCTGGTGGGCCTCGGCAAGCCGGTGATCTCCGTGGCGGGCGCGGGGCCGCAATTCACGGCGGCGTTCGCCGAAGCGCAAACCCGCCTGCTCGGCCCCTCGATCAGGTGCCTGCCGGCCGACGCGGCGACCGTCATGGCCGAGATCCGCTCCTTGCTTGCCGATAAGCCCCGTTTGGAGCTAATCGCAGCGAACGGCCGGGAACGGATGGGCGCCCCAGGCGCGTCGCAGCGTATCGCCGACGGGATCGCCGCACGCTGGTTGCCGTCCGGCTCCGCAGCAACCAAGCGTCTTCATATTATTTAACAGTCTGTGTAAAGTTGGCGAAACATGGATCCGATATAACTACGGAGGGCGTTACAGAACGCTTGCCCGCAACCCGTTTGTAAAGCTACGTACACATACATTTATCTTTACATACAGTTGCTAACGGTGCTAGAGTGAGCATATGACCCACGTCTTGAAGGTTGTAACCCGCTCGACCGGCCTCTTACCAGCGTCACAGGGTAAGGAAGCTTCGCAGCCGACCCTGGCCGCGCGGGTAATCGGCGGGTTGGCCGGTTGTGGCTTCACCCATGCCTTCGGGATCCCCGGGCGACACGTCCAGGGCCTGTTTCACGAGTTGCCGGGCAGCGGCATCACGCCGATCCTGGCGCGCCACGAGCAAGGTGCGGTCTTCATGGCCGACGGCTTTGCCCGTGCCGGGGGCGCCCCCGCCGTCGTGATCGGCACCGCCGGGCCCGGCGCGGCCAACATGGTCACGGCCGTTGCCAATGCCTATGCTGACGGCACCCCGGTGCTCTGTCTGACCGGCGCGCCGCCGCGCCACTTCGCCTGCCGCGGGGCATTCCAGGAGCTGGGCGACGACCACACGGGCGTCACGCCGGCCGTGTTCGCGCCGATCACGCGCTACAACGCGCAACTGAGCCACGCCAGCCAGCTGGGCCCCGTCATGCGCCTGGCCTTGACCGCCTTGCAAGAGGGTGGCCCGGTCAACCTGAGCTTTCCGGCCGACATGCTGGAGCGCCCGGCGCCGGAGCTGCCGCCGTACCGGCCCCTGGCGCTGGCCCTGCCGCCGGACCCCACCGCGCTCGCCGAGGCCGCGGGCTGGCTGGACGGCACCCACGACATCCTGATCCTGGCCGGCCGCGGCGCGCTGGGTTGCGATGAGGCCCTGGTGGCCCTCGCCGAGCGCCTGCAGGCCCCGGTGATCACCACGATCCATGGCAGGGGGGTGATCAACGAGGATCACCCCCTCGCCTTGGGCCCGCAAGGCTTCGGTGCATCGCACTGGGCCGAGCGCTGGCTCGCCACGCGCCGGCCCAGCGTCGTGCTGGCCGTGGGCACCAGCTTGCGCGAGATCTCGACCAACGTATACGACCCGGTCTTCCAGGGCACGCAGGCGCTGATCCACTGCACGCGCGACACCCACGCCGTGGGCCGCGCCTACACCCCCACCGTCCCGGTGATCGCCGACGCTGGCGCCTTCCTGGCGGCGCTTCTGCCGCTGGTGCCGGCGCGCACGCCCAACGAGGACCTGGCGGCCTTCAAGGCGGAAACCCCGCGCTACGACGACGGGGCCCTGGCGGACGGCCCGGGCAAGGTCTCGCCACGCCGGGTGACGGAAGCCGTGCGCGCCGCCCTCGGCCCAAACGACATGCTCTTCGTGGATACCGGCAATTCCGCGCCCTGGAGCGTGCGCTACTACCCGGTGCGCCGGCGCGGCACCTACTTCGCCTCGATGCACCTGGCCGCGATGGGCTGGGGCGTGGCCGCCGCCGTGGGCGCCCAGCTGGCCCGGCCCAACGACCGCGTGGTGGCGTTGGTGGGCGACGGCTGCTTCCAGATGGCCGGCATGGAGGTGGCAACCGCCGTGCAGTACGGCCTGCCGGTGGTCTGGGTCGTGCTCAACGACGCCCGCCTGAACATGGTCTACCAGGGGTCGAAGGGGCGCTACGGCGCCGCCGTCCCCAACACGGAGTTGTCGCCGGTGGACTGCGCGCGCGTGGCCGAGGGCCTGGGCGCCCGTGGCTTCCGCGTCGATGACCCCGCCCGGCTCGACGAGGTCCTGGCCGCCGCCCTGGCGTGCGGGGGCCCTGCCGTGGTGGACGTCGCCATCGACCCCGACCTGGCGCCGCCGATGGCGGGCCGGTTCGAGGCCCTGCGGCGCTACGAGGAGGCCGCATCATGGTGAACCGCAAGCCCCGCCCCGCCGTGAAGGTCGTCTGGCAGCCCGTCGTCTGGCAACCCCTCAAGGCCATGGACCCGTTGCCGGTCGAGGTCGACCTGATCACGGCGCTGCAGCGCATCAACGAGGCCGTTTGCGCCACCACCGACATCGACACGCTGCTGCAAGGCGTATGTGACGAGATGGGCCGCATCCTCAAGGCCGACCGCGTGCACCTGGCCCTCAAGAGCACGGACACCACCATCTTCGGCAAGGTCGACCACGAGTACCGCCGCAGCGACGAGATCGTGCCCACGCTGGGCGGCGAGCTGCCGTCCGAGCAAACGGACGAGGTGGTGATGGACATCGTCGCCATGCCCCCGCCGCTGGCCGTGCTGGACCCCTTGAGCAACCCCAAGCTCAAGGAGGGGCCGCGCAAGGTCTACGAGTACATGCAGGTCATGAGCGCGATGGCCGGGCGCCTGATGTACCAGGGCAAGATCCTGGGCATGATCTGCGTCCACCAATGCGACCACGTCCGGCAGTGGACCAGCCAGGAGGCCACCTTCCTGAGCGTGGTCTTGAGCCAACTGAGCGTGGCGATCGCCAACGCCCGCATGCTCAAGAGCATGCAGGCGCAGCACGAGGAGCTGGTCTCGCTGCACTTCCGCCTGGAGGAGTCGCACTCCGCCCTGGAACGCGTGGTCGAGCAGCGCACGGCCCAATTGCGCCAGGCCAACGCCGAGCTGGTCACCATGGTCGAGGAGCTGCAGCAGCTCGACAACCTGAAGGCGTCGTTCCTGGACACGATCAGCCACGAGCTGCGCACGCCCATCAACTTCATCACGGGCTTCGGCTCGCTGTTGGGCGATGGCGCGTACGGCGACCTCTCGCCCGCCGCGCAGGATGCCGTGGACAAGATCTTGGAGGGCGCGGAGCGCTTGATCCACCTGGTCGACGACCTGCTCGATCAGTCCAAGATGGAGCGCGGCCACCTGCGCATCCAGCCGGAGCGCTTCGACTACCGCAGCCTCGTGGCCCAGATCGCCATGGAGTTCGATCCCATCATGCAGGAGAAGGGCCTCTGCTTCGTGCTGGACGTCCCGGCGGAGCTGCCGCGGCCCTTCGCGGACCCGGACCGGGTGCACCAGGTGTTGCGGAACCTCCTGAGCAACGCCCAGAAGTTCACCCCCACCAAAGGCTCCGTGCACCTGGCGGTGCGCGTGGAGGGCCGCCGGTTGGTCACGGAGGTCCAGGACACGGGCATCGGCATTCCCACGGCGGCGCAGCAGCGCATCTTCGAGCGCTTCTACCAGGTCGACGGCACACGCACCCGGAACTACGGCGGCACCGGCCTCGGCCTGGCGATCGTCAAGGGCCTGGTGGAGGCGATGGGCGGCCAGATCGAGGTCGCCAGCAAGCCCGGCCAGGGGGCCACGTTCCGCTTCTCTATGCCCCTAGCGGAGGGGCGCAGCCGACAGGAGGCACCTCAGCATGGCAAGGATCCCGCCCATCGAGCCCGATAAGGCGCAGCCCCAAGTCCGCGAAGTCTACACGCGGCTGCGGACGGCGCTCTTGATCGAGCCCAACAACTTCTTCAAGACGATGGGCCACGCCCCAGACCTTCTGGCCCCGCTGGTCGAGCTGTCCGGCGCCATGCTGGAGGCCGGCACGTTGGAGCGCCGCCTCAAGGAGTGGGTGATCCTCCAGATCGCCCGCCTGCACCACTGCGACTACGTCTACGCCGCCCACAAGCAAGCGCTTTCGCGCGCGCTGATGAGCGACGCGATCGGCGAGCGCGACACGCCGCTCGATACCAGCTCCTTCCCGGCCTCGGACAAGCTGGCCATGCGCTACGCCACCCAGGTCAGCACCAGCGAGGTGGACGACGCCACCTTCAAGGAGCTTGAGGCGACCTTCTCGACGGAGGAGATCGTCGAGTTGACCGTGCTGGCCGGCTATTACACCTTCATCTGCCGCACGGTCAACGCGCTGTCGATCGACAACGAAACCCTGAAGTTTTTGGAAACGTCAGAAGCCCAATAACTTGGCGATCGCCGCCGTATCGGCCGGCGTGGCGCCCGGCTTGTCGGCGATCCGGCTGATGGCGGTTTCCGGATCCTTGAGGCCGTTGCCCGTCAGCACGCAGACCAGACGCGTGCCCGGGGCGAAGGCCTCCGTCTTGGCGCGCTTCAGCACGCCCGCCACGCTGGCCGCCGAGGCCGGCTCGCAGAAGATGCCTTCCTCGCGGGCCAGCAGCTCGTAGGCCTCCAGGATCTCCGCGTCCGTCACCGCCGCGATGGCGCCGCCGGACTCTTGCAGGGCGTCCTTGGCTTGCTGCCAGCTGGCGGGGTTGCCGATGCGGATGGCCGTCGCCACGGTGTCCGGCTTCTCGAAGACCCGGTCATAGACGATCGGCGCGGCCCCTTCGGCCTGGAACCCGAGCATCTTGGGCCTGCCCTTGCCGTACTCCTTGAAGCCCTTCCAGTAGGCCGTGATGTTGCCGGCGTTGCCGACGGGGATGGCCAGCACGTCGGGCGCCGCCCCCAGTTGGTCCACCACCTCGAACGCGGCGGTCTTCTGGCCCTCGATGCGGAACGGGTTCACGGAGTTCACCAGCGTGATGGGGTAGGCCTCCGACAGCTCGCGCACGATGGTCAAGGCCTGGTCGAAGTTCCCCTCGATGCTGATCACCTTCGCGCCGTAGTGGAGGCCCTGGGCCAGCTTGCCCAGCGCCACGTAGCCATGGGGGACCAGCATGTAGCAGTCGATGCCGGCGCGGGCGGCGTACGCGGCCATCGAGGCCGAGGTGTTGCCCGTCGAGGCGCAAATCACGGCCTTGGAGCCGGCCTCGACCGCCTTGGTCACGGCCATCGTCATGCCGCGATCCTTGAAGGAGCCCGTGGGGTTGGCGCCCTCCACCTTGAAGTAGAGCTGGATGCCCTGGCCCAGGCGCGCGTGCAGGCGCACGGAGGGCACCAGCGGCGTGTTGCCTTCCAGCAGCGTGATCACCGGCGTGGCGGCGGTGACGGGGAGGTGGGAGCGGTACTGCTCGATCAGGCCGGGCCAGCTCACTTGAGGCCCTCCACGCGGATGACGCTCGCGATCGACTGGATGGTCGGGTGGTCGGCCATGTCGGCCAGCGCGGCGCGCATATGCTTCTCCTTCACGCGGTGCGTGACGAGCACGATCTCCGCGAGCCCGTGCTGTTCGCCCTTCTGCACCATCGACAGGATCGAGATGCCGAACTGGCCGCAGCTCTGGCCGATCGTGCCGATCACGCCCGGCTTGTCGTGGGCGATCAGGCGGATGTAGAACTGGGTCTCCAGCTCGTCGATGGGGGCCACGTCGCCGGCGCCCTCGTGGCTGCACGTGATCAGGGGGTTCGGCGCCTCCAGGTTGGCGGCGATGTTGAGCACGTCGCCCAGCACGGCGCTGGCGGTCGGCATCATGCCGGCGCCCGGGCCGCTGAACATCACCTCGCCCACGGCGTCGCCCTGGACGGCGATGGCGTTCATGACGCCGTTGATATGCGCCAGCGGGTGGGTGCGCGGCACCATGGTGGGGTGCACCCGCACTTGCAGGTGGCCCTCCTCGCGGCGCGCCACGCCCAGCAGCTTGATCACGTAGCCGAGCTCGCGCGCGTACTGGATGTCCGCCGCCGTCAGGTGCGTGATGCCCTCGCGGTAGACGTCCTCGATGCGCACGCGGTGCGAGAAGAAGGTGGAGGCGAGGATCGCGATCTTGAAGGCCGCGTCGTAGGCCTCCACGTCCGCCGTGGGGTCGGCCTCCGCGTAGCCCAGGCGCTGGGCCTCCAGCAGGGCCTCGTCCAGGCCCTGGCCGTGCTGGCTCATCATGGTGAGGATGTAGTTGGTGGTGCCGTTGATGATGCCCGCGATCTGACGGATGCGGTTGGCGGCCAGGCTGGCCTTCAGCGGCATGATGATGGGGATGCCGCCGCCCACCGTGCCCTCGATGAACACGGCCACGCCGGCCTCGCGGGCCGCGGCGTAGATCTCGTCCCCGTGGCGCGCGATCACCTCCTTGTTGGCGGTGACGATGTGCTTGCCGTGGGCGATCGCGTCCAGGATCAGCCGCTTGGCCGGGTCCACGCCGCCCATCAGCTCGACCACGATCTGGGTGGCGGGGTCACGCGTGACCGCGTGGTGGTCGGTGGTGAGGTGGTGGGCCAGATCCAGCCCCTCGCGGCCGCGGGCGGCGTCACGCACGGCCACCTTGCGCAGGGCCAGCGGCCGGCCGATCCGGTGGGCGTAGTCTTCCGCGTGCGACAGCAACAGCTTCACCACGCCGGAGCCCACGGTGCCGCAGCCGAGCAGGCCGATACCGATCGGGCCCTCCGAGGGGAATTTGGTCTGATCCATGGGTTCGGTTGCCTCCAAAAGCAGCGCTACAGCTTAAATGGAGGCGCGCGAATTGTCTATCGGCTCATATCGGCGGAGAGCTTATCCAGCAAGGTGATCTCCGTCGCCAGATCCTCCGCCTTCAAGGCCGTGCGGGCGTCTTCCAGCTCGACCTTGGCGGCGGCCAGCACCTTGATGCCTTCGGCGGCCTTGCCGGCGTGGAACAGGCGCGTGGCCTCCTTCATGCCCAGGTACATGTTGGTCAGCGCCACGGCCTTGCGCACGGGCTCCGGCGAGAAGTAGCGCGTCTTACCGGTGGGCAAGTCGCCCGTGGCCTTGGCGCTGATCACGTCGTCGCGGTGCGTCACATGGTCGCGCTCGATGTAGGTGAGGTGGCCCTCCGCGATCGCCTGCTCGCCGGCGGCCGGCGTGCCGGTGGGCTCCAGACGCAGCACGATCGCGCCGCGGCCCTTGCTGAAGAAGAGCGTCTTCACGTTCAGGTGGTAGCCGTCCGCCTTGGCGGGGTCCAGCTTGGCGCCGAAGGCCTCGGCCACCTTCCAGCCCTTGGCGGGCGTCACGGCCAGGTCCACGTCGTAGGCGGCCGGGCTCATGAGGTAGTCGAAGTCCTGGTCGAAGACCTTCTCGAGCTTGGCCGGGGACTCCAGGTAGACGTAGTTGCCGCCTTCCTGGTGGCCGATGGCCTCGGCGATCGCCGGCTGGAAGTCCAAGCCCACGCCGAAGGCCGTCAGGCCGATGTGCTTGGCCGCGTACTGGCCTACCAGCTCGTTGAAGCTGGCGGTCGTCATGTTGCCTTCGTTCGGATCGGCGTCCGTGAGCAGGATGACGCGCTTCTCCACGCCCTCCGCCGCCGGCGCCGCCTCCAACATCGAGAAGCCCCGGCGCAGGCCGGCCCCGATGTCCGTGCCGCCCGCGTCCTTGATGCGACCGACGGCGGCCTTGAACTCCGCCTTGTCCGTCACGTTGGACAGGCCGTGCAGCTCGTCCACCGACGTGTCGAACTGGATCACGGCCAGCTGGTCGTCCGGCGTCAGCTGGTCCACCAGCTTGGTCAGGGCCGCGCGCAGGGCCTGGATCTTGGCGCCCTGCATCGAGCCGCTGCGGTCCGCCACAACCACCAACTGGAGCTTCGGGCGCTTGAGCTGCTCCAGCGGGATACCGGAGCTCATCCCCACCTGGATGAAGGTCGCGGGCGTGCCGGCCGGCAGCAAGGGCGCCTTGCCCACGCCCAGCGCGACGGACAGCGTCTTGCCGGCGGGCGCGTCGGCCACGGGCAGGTCGTGCTCCGCGTAGAGCCCCTCCACCAAGAAGGACTCCGGCTGGGGCACGGTGCCGTTGGTGATCTGGGCACGGGCGAAGCCGATGTCCTGGGCGCCGCCCGCGCGCACGCCGGCGCTCATGGGTTGGCCGGGAGCCCCCGCACAACCAGCAAGGGCGGCGACCATTACGAGGGTGAGCAGTCGGTTCATGGCGGGGCTCCTCTTTAGCAGGCGGGCAAGCACAAGATTGCCATGCCGACGTTCTGTTGCATGCGGTGGCGCTCACACCGCCGCAGTGACCTTGATAGTCTTCAACTTGCTTTTACGCGACGTTAATCATGCCTTAAGACATTTGCGCGTCAACGGAGCGATAAGAAACCACCAGCCACCCGCCTTGGAGGTTCCATGTCCACCATCCGTCCCGTCGCCAAGACCCCGTCCGTCGCCCGCACCGTGCCGGTGGCGAACGTTCCGGCGCCGGTGCTCAAGGGCTTGAGCCCCAAGCCGACCAAGCTGGCGCTGAACGCGTTGGCCCAGATGGACCGCGAGCGGCCGAAGTTCCACAACCCGGAAGACTACAAGAACTATGTGATCAAGTTCGCCGGCTACAAGCGCATGGCCCAGGCCGACGTGCAGGCAGCCCAGACCGAGCTCGAGCAGGTCCAGGCGATGTCGGCGACGGCCGAGGCCGACTACCGCCGCCCGCTGGAGGCCGCCCGCGCCGACCTCGACCACGCCAAGGCGCTGTACCAGGGCCCGATCGACCAGGCCAAGCACGACCGCGACGAAGCCAACACGGCGCTCGACGTGGCGCTCTACCCCGGCAAGCCGCATGCCGCCCAGTTGGAGGCCGAGGCCACCCGCACCGCCGAGGCGATCAAGGACCTGGAAGGCAAGATCGCGGCCGGCCAGACCCGCCTGGGCAGCCTCGACGGCCTGGCCGCGGACGCCAAGGCCCGCCAGCAGACCGCCCTGGCAACCAAAGCCGACGCCGAGGCCCAGATCAAGCGCCTGGAGGCGTCGTTCAACTCCAACAGCAGCATCGAGGAGCGCCGCGCCGCCCTGCAATCCGCCCTGAACGCCGCCAGCCGCGACCTGGAGGCCGCCAAGGGCGACCTGGCCCGCCTGCAGGAGCAGGACCGCCAGCACCAGGCCGACCTGGACGAGCGCGCCAGCCAGTTGGCCGGTGGCCTCTCCGACCTCCAGGGCCGCCTGCAGACCTCCCAGGCCCGCCAGGCCATCGTCGTTGGCCAGCTCGTCAGCGAGACCAGCCGCCGCGACCGCGCCGCCGCCACCGCCCGCGACGAAGCCGATCAGGCCGACCGCCTGCGCTCGCAGGCCTCGCCGGATCGCGTGTCCAACCAAGACAGCCGCGTCCGCCGCGCCCGCCAGGACGCCGAAACCGCCAACCAGGCCTTGGGCAAGGCCCAGGCCGACGAGAACCGCCGCAGCACCTTGCAAGGCCAGATTTCGCGCCTGACGGCCGCTTCCGGCGAGTACAGCGCCGCCGTCTCCACCCGCAACGGCCTGAAGGGCCAGGTCACCACCAAGAAGCAGACCCTCGACACCGCCCAGGCCGCTTCCGCCGCGCTGGAGCCCCAGCGCGCCCACGTCCGCGACGCCCAGTCCAAGCTGGACGCCGCCCACCAGGCCGTCTCCAAGGCCCAGGCCGACGTGCGCCAGTACGAGAGCCTCGACACCGCCGTCAAGGCCCTGACCGGCCTGAAGTCCAGCTACGCCGACGCCACCCGCGCCGCCGACGGCGCCCGCTCGGCCGTGACGGACAAGAAGGCCGCCCTCGACCAGGCCAGCCAGGGCTCCGCCGAGGTCAACACCCAGCAGCAGCGCGTGGCCGACGCCCGCCGCAAGGTGGACACCGCCCGCTCGGCCGTCACGAAGCTCCAAGCCGTGGACGCCGCCATCTCCGCGCTCGAGGGCCTGAAGAGCGAGTACGACAGCGCCGACAACTCGCGCTCCGCCTACAAGGGTCAGGTCACGCGCAAGAAGACCGCGCTGAACGACGCCATGGCTTCCGGCGACGGCGCCAAGATCACCTCCGCCAAGGCCGCTTACGACGACGAGGTCTCGAAGTACAACGACGCCGACGCCAAGTGCCGCGCCATCGGCAGCCGCATGTCGCAGTACGGCGCCTCGCCGGACTCGCTTGCCAGCGTCCTCTCCGCCAAGCAGTCGGAGCACGCCAGCCTGTCGAGCGCGCCGTCGGCCCTCTCCAGCGCCCAGTCGGAGCTCGATGCCGAGCAACGCAAGCTCGACGGGATGTCGGGCGTGGCCTCGCGCATCACCTCCGCCAAGGCCGCCTACGACGACGCCGTGCGCACCCTGTCCGACGCCCAGTCTCGCCAGCGCTCCGTCGCCAGCCAGATGTCCAGCTACGGCGCCTCGCCGGACTCGCTCGACAGCGTGATCTCCACCAAGTCCTCCCAGCGCTCCGCCCTTTCCGGCGCCTCGTCGGCCCTCTCCAGCGCCCAGTCCTCGGAGAGCTCCGCCCAGGCCAACCTGGACCGCGAGAAGGCCAACCTGGCCCAGAGCGAGTCGGGCATCGCCGCCACCTTGGCCGCCGCCAAGTCCGCTTACGACGACGCCGTGGGCCAGTACAACACCGCCGACCAACGCGTGCGCGACCTGGCCAGCCGCATGGCCGCCGACGGCGCCAACCCCGATAACCTGGACGCGGAGATCTCGCGCCGTCGCTCGGAGCTGGCCAACCTGCCCGCCAACGGCGTGGAGACCGCCCGCACTCACTACCAGGGCTTGCGCGACACCCTCGACCGCGAGGAAGCGGAGCTGCGCCGCCTGCAGGGCCTGGCCGGCCAGTTGGCCGATCACGACAACCGCAAGAACCAGGCTGCCAACGAACGCAACGACGCCGACCGCCAGCTCGTCACGCTGGGCGCCGAGCTGGCCCGCCTCAAGGCCGACGAGCCCACGCTGCGGGCCAGCATCGGCGATCGCCAGCGCGAGGCCGACCAGGCCCGCGCGGCCGCGGACACGGAGCGCTCCAAGCAGGCGTCGCCCGACCACCTCCAGCACGAGCGCGACCGCGTCGCCAACGCCCAGTCGCCCTTCGACAAGGCCAAGAACGAGGCCGACCAGATCGCGGCGCTGTGGGACGCCCTCCAGGGCCAGAAGGCGCGCCTCGCGGACGCCGTGAAGACCAGCGCGGACGCCGTGGCGGCCGAGAAGGGCTTCATCGCGGAGAAGGGCCAGCTCACGAAGGACGTGCCCACCTGGACCGGCGATCGCGACAAGAAGACCGCCGATCGTCAGCGCATGCTGGCCCAGGCCAAGCAGGAGCGCGAGACGCAGGCGCCCACCTCCAGCCCCGACGTGGCCGCGGCGCACGCCCGCGTGGACGCCGTCGCGAAGCGCCTGAACGAGGCCCAGGCCACCTTCGACCGCGAGGTCGGCGGCCTGCAAGGCAAGCTGGATACGGAGCAGCGCGGCTACGACGCCAAGATGTCCGCCCTCAAGCAGCGCGCCGACGCGGCCGGCCCGGCCCTGGAAGCGGCCCGCAAGGAAGTGGCCGACGTGGACAAGGAGTTCAACGAGCTGCCCCGCGCCGTCAGCGGCTGGACGCGCTTCTGGTGGCACATGGCGTACCACTTCGATGTCGACGCGTTCTGGAAGGAACAGGGTCCCAAGCTGCGGGATCAGATGGCACGTTAAACCAACCCATAACCCAACTCTAGCGTAACTTTAATCCCCGGCACGTCAGCTGCCGGGGCTCCGCGCGGATAAGTCGTCAAGAAGCCGTTATCCGATCGCGAGGAGCCCACCCCGATGTCGCCAGCATCGACCAATTTCCAGCCCACGAGCGTGGTGCCGAAGTTCGTCCGTGTTGCGCGTGCGGGCTCCGACGACCCGAAGGGCGAGATCGACCGCGCCCTGGCGGCCGCGCTGGAGACGCGCGACCCCAACAAGGTGAAGGCCCAGATCGAGATCATGCGCCGGAACGTCCAGGCCTTGAAGGACAGCAAGCAGGACGCCAGCGTGGCGGAGGGCACCCTCCAGCGCGCCGTCGACCGGCTGGCCGCGCTGCCCTACATCAACGGCCTGCCCGACACCCCGCGCCCCGTGGTGGGCCGCAACCCGCAAGATTCTTCCAGCTACCCGACCGGCGACCAGTCCACCCAGGCCCGCGCCTGGCTGGAAGGCTACACCGGCAAGGCGTCCTTCATGGGCAACTTGCTGCGCCGCGTCCCGTTCCTGGCCAAGTACTTCCCCGCCGCCCAGTCCACGCCAGCCTTCGGCAAGCTGTCCGCCGCCGACCAGGCCAGGGTGCTGGACCTTGCCCGCGTGGCGAACGCCGCCGGCCAGGTGGCGCTGCACAGCCTGCTCGTGAAGGGCAAGCTGACGCCCCAACTGCTCGAAGCCCTCCAGGGCCTCTCCACCGACCGCCTGGCCAACAAGATCGACCAGCGCGAGCTGGTCAGCCAGGCCCTGATCGAGATCGACGACCCCGTCGCCATCTCCCAGAAGTCGCGCGGCACCTGCGCGCCCACCTCCGTCCAGATCCTGATCGCCCTGCGCCAGCCGCTGGTCTACGTCGGCCTGCTGCGCGGGCTCGCCTCGCCCTCCGGCCAGGCCAAGCTGCCCGGCGGCGCCACGATTCAGCGCGAGGCCGATTGGGCCAGCGACAACGACGGCGGCCGCTCCATCCCCAGCCGCCTGCTGCAGCCCGCGCTCATGGAGTTCGCCAACGGCGGGGCCGACTACGTGAACGCCGACGACGTCGACGTGGACCCCAGCACCCACCAGCAGTCGCCTTCCGGCCTGGACGGCCCCGGCGCCGCCGCGCTGCTGTCCGCTGTGACGGAAGGCAAGCCCACCTACCAGACGCTGGGCGTCACCTACAACACCGCGCTCGGGGCCGAGACCATGCGCGGGCTGGACGACAACATCGAATCGCCGCGCGACCTGTTGTTGCTGCTGGAAGACAACCGCGCCATCGACGCCAAGAGCCAGGACGCCCTGCTGGCCCAGCTGGCGGCCCACGCCACGCCGGAAGACCCCGTCTATGCGACGGTCATCTACACCCTGCGCCCGACCGTGGGCGGTGTTGGCTTCCACGCCATCCTGGTCACGGGCGTGAAGGACGACAAGGTCAGCTTCATCAACCCCTGGGGCCAGGAAGAGACCCTGCCCGCGGAGGTCTTCAAGCACAGCATCGTGTCCGCCAACGTCCGCCAGGACGGCCAGACGGACCAGCCGGCGCCCGAAGTGGGCGGCAAGGTCAAGCCCGCCAGCGCCCCGGACACCTACGTGGTGCAGCGCGGCGATACGCTGTCGAAGCTGGCGCAGCGCTACCTGGGCAAGGCCTCGCGCTGGCGCGAAATCGCCAAGCTCAACCCCGGCGTGGGTGAAAAGCTCGCCCTCGGCCTGACGCTGCACCTGCCGGAGCGCAAGTAGCATATAGCTTCCCGAGATGCACGATCCCGGGCCCCGATTTCACTTGCAAATTGATACCTTATTTGGTATCAATTAACGGTGAGTCCAGCTGACGATCCGAAGCGGCAAGATCGCAAACCATGTTATTTCGTGGGATCCTCGCGTGCCGATTTGCGCGAGATGCCCGCTGACGTCCAAGATGAGTTCGGCAGCGCTCTAGACGACGTCCAATGGGGTGATACTCCGGCCAGCTCCAAGCACTGGAAGGGAGAGGGCGCAGGCGTTTATGAACTGGTAGAGCGATTCGACGGCAATGCCTATCGCGCCGTCTACATCGTCCGCTTCGCGGAGGCAGTTTATGTCCTCCACTGCTTCCAGAAGAAATCTACGCAGGGAGTCAAGACATCCAAGCAGGATATCGAGCTGGTTTCCAAGCGGCTCAAGGACGCGGAAGTCCACCATGCTCAGAAGTTCGGAGGGAAAACGCCATGAGCGATGAGGCAATTCAGGTAGACGGTCCCTATGACAACGTCTTCGAAGCGCTGGGGCTTCCCGAGTCCGATGTGCGCCTGGCCAAGAATCTCGCTCGCCGTGCGCTGCGCGATGCGATCGAGGCGCAGGGCCTAAGCCAACGGGAGGCGGCCAAGCTCATGGACGTTCCGCAGCCGAACCTGGCCCGGGCGCTGACGGGCACTTCCAGTAGCCTTTCATGGGACCAGATTTTCAAGTTATGGACCTTGCTGGGGGGGCAGGTGCAAATTTCCTTGGTCCCCGGTGCAGGTGGCACCGCGGGCCACGTCGAAGCCGAAGGGCCGGGGATGTTGTTGGCGGAACGTCTTGTTCCGCCGGCCGCGCGCCCAGCACCGGACCCAAAGAAGGAGCGCGCCGCCGCAGAGCGAACCCGGTCAGCTGTTGCCAGGAAGAAGTAGGTTATCCGCGATGGACAAGGGAGCTGCCACGCGCGTCCCGTTCAAGCACCTACTGGCGACCCTCTTCGCCACGATACTCTTCGCGTGGCCCTCTTGGGCGTTCGCCATGCTTGGCAACTTTGAAAATGTGGCGGCCGCCGACATAGAGAACGCCAGCGCCATTGCGCGGAAGGCCGAAGCCGGCGACCCGGTGTCGCAATACAAGGTGGCACTGATGTATGGCTGGGGCCAGGGATTCCCGCAAAGCTCACCGCATTTTCGCGAATGGCTTCGAAAATCTGCCGAGAACGGTTACTACAAGGCCCAAGGTTTACTTGGGGCGACGCATTGCTTCAGCGAATGGGCCGATGGTGACCCCGTCGAAGGGACCAAGTGGCTCTACTTAGCTCGGGAAAGCGCCCCGCCAGGAGAGCAAGAAGCTGCGGAGAGACTGCTGTGGACGGCCATGCACCATCCAGGTGGAATCGCAGACTCCGCGGAGGAAAGTCGCCGCCAAGCAAACAATTGGCTGCGCGAACACGGGCGACCGCCAATGGAAAGATAACGAATATTATCTGGACAGTCACCTTGGTCACAGGGTGACGATAACAGGCTAACTTTTTACGACCTTCTTCTTGCCCTGCTGCTGCTGCACGGCGTCGAACAGGATCTCCTTGGCGAGGCCGCCGGCGGCCTCCTTGCCGATGCGATCCAGGTACTGCTTGATGTCGGCGGCCTCGTTCTTGAGGTCGGCGTCGGCCAGCTCTTCGCCCTTGGCGACCACGATCTCGTACTGCTTGGCGAGCTCGTCCTTGGCCTGGGCCTCCTGGCCGTTGTCCAGCAACTGGGCCGCGCGGATCAGCTGGCTGGCGGTCTGCAGCACGATCACGGAGCTCGCGATCTTGCCGTCCCTGGCCGCGGCGATCGCCGCCGCATCGTCGGAGTACGTCACGGCCGCGGCCGCCAGGGCCTGCTTGTGCCCGCCGAACGGCACGTCATCGAAGTCCACGGCCACGCTCGCCAGCGCCTGCGTCGCGCCCAGCGCCCCGGCCGGCACGTCCAGCTCCAGCAGGATCACCTTGCTCTGGGCCGTGATCAGGTCGTTGGAGTCCACGTTCAGGCTTTGCCCGGACGTCTTGGCCGTGTGGCCATATACCTGGACCAACTTCACGCCGTCGGCCAGCTGGATATCCAGCTTCACGCCCTTCGCCACGATCCGCTGCAAGGCCTGGACCTCGCCCACGAAGGCGTTCAGCGCGGCCTCGCGCGTGTTGGCGTAGTAGAACGAGCCCTTGCCGGCGTCGGCCACCTGCTTGAGGAAGGCCTCGTTGAAGTCCAGCCCCACGCCGATGGCGGAGGTGGTCACGCCATCCGCGGCCTGGGCGGCGGCCCGCGCGGCCAGGGCGTCCGGGTCGGTGATGCCCACGTTGGCCTCGCCGTCCGTCATCAGCACCACGCGGTTGATCTTGTCGACCTTGTAATTGCTGCGCACGGCCTTGTAGCCGGCGTCGAGGCCGCCGTCGATGTTGGTGGCGCTGCCGGGCTGCAGGCCTTCCACGCGCAGCTTCATGGCCTCCTTGTCGACCGCGAACGCCGGGGCGATGGGGGTGGAGACCTGGCTGTCGAAGGCCACCAGGCTGAAGAGGTCCTGGGCGCCCAGCTCGTCGATGAAGTGCTCCGCGGCCACGCGCGTGTAGTCGATCTTGTCACCGTACATCGAACCGCTGTGGTCGAAGACGAAGCTGACGTTCAGGGCCTGGCGCGTGGTGGGCGCCTTGTCGACGGTCTGCAGGCCGATCTGGAGGTAGACGTGCCCGCCCTTCGTGCTCAGCAGCTTCTGGCTGGTGTTGGCGACGGTGCCCAGCGCCTGGCCTTGCGGGATCGGGAAGTTGAAGTTGTAGGTGTCGAAGAAGGTGCCCAGGCCGATGGCGGCGGCCGGGTTGGTCGTGGTCGGCGTGGTGGGCGCCGCGCTGGAGGCGGGGGCGGGCTTCGGGGTCGTGCCGCTGCCGCCGGGGTCCGACGGCGTGGTCGTGGTGGAGCCGGTTGCCGTGGAGCCGGTCGTGCTGCCCACCGGCGCGGAGATGCTGCCACCACCGAAGCCATGCCCGACCGACGACGACGTGGGCGCAGACGCGAGAGCGCAACCCGACGAGCCGAGGGCCAAGGTCAGGCAGAGGGCATGGCGCAGCGTGATGGGCATCGATCGGCTCCTGTGGCGTGGTTGGGGGCGGTAACGGCTTGGACGACGGCAGGCAAGCCGAGGTTCCCTAATGCGAAATTACCCCTGCCTGCCTCGTACGTCCCCGCCAGGCTGCGGGAACGAAGGAAGCAGAACAAGTTTTCCACCAACATCCAACTTCCTCCTCCTCCAAAAACAAGTCCCCCGGCCAATTGGTCGGGGGGTTTGTGATTTAGAACTTGGAAAGGTAGGCCAGCGCCCGGCGCAGCGTGTCTTCCACGCTGCCCATTTCGCCCACCGCCTTCAGGGCCTCGTAGACCTCGTCCTCGGTGTAGCCCAGCGCATACAGCGCCAACTCCGTCTCGCTGGCCTCGGCCGACGGCAAGGCCGCCGCGACGCGTCGCGTGCCGGTCGGCAAGGCCTCGCGGCTGGGTTCCCACTCGCGCAGCTTCTCGCGCAGCTCCAGCACGATGCGCTCGGCCGTCTTCTTGCCCACGCCGGGCGCCCGAGCCAGCGCGCGGGGATCGTTGCCCACGACCGCCGCCACCACGTCGGGCACGGTGAGCGCGGACAACACGCCGAGCGCGGTCTTGGCGCCCACGCTCGAAACGCCCGTCAGCAGGAGGAACAGCTCGCGTTCTTCCAGGCTGGGGAAGCCGATCAGGATCATGGCGTCCTCGCGGTGCACGAGGTGGGTGTGCAGCCGCACCGGTTCTCCGACCGGGGGCAGCTCGTTGAGGTGCCGCTGGGACAACAGCACCTGGTACCCCACGCCGTTGACGTCCACCACCGCCGTGTCTTTGCCCACGTGGGCCAGCTCGCCGCGCAACGAGGCGATCATCCGGCCACCGCCCGGGGCAGTTCGCCCCGCCCCGCCAATACCTGCCAATGCGTCAAGGCGATGCCCAGTGCGTCGGCCGCGTCATCGGGCCTTGGGATGGTGGCCAGGTCGAGCAAATCGCGCACGCCTTCCTGCACCTCGATTTTCTCCGCCCGGCCGGAACCCGTGACCGTGAGCTTCACCTGGGCCGGCGTATAGCCGACCACCGGCACGCCGGCCTGGGCGGCGGCCAACAGGATCACGCCGCGGGCCTGGGCCACGGGCAAGGCGGTGTTCACGTTCTTGAGGAAGAACAGCTCTTCCACGGCCATCACGTCCGGCTTGAGGTCCGTCAGCAGCTCCGTCATGTCGGTGTGCAACACCAACAGGCGGTTGGGCATGTCCATGCGCTTGTCAGTCTGGATGATGCCGTAGGAGACGGCGGTGGCGGCTTGCTGGCCGATCACCTCGATGCAGCCGAAGCCGATCGTGGCCGTGCCCGGATCGATTCCCAGGATATACATAATCCCAGTGTACTACGTATTCGTCTTGGCCTGGTCCGGCGGAGCGGGCTTGGCGAACTTGAAGCCGCCCATCTCCTTGGCGGCCGGCAGCTCGAGCGCCTCCTCCGGCTTGGTCTTGACCTCGATGCCGTAGAACTGAAGGTACTCGACCACGCCGCCGCGCAGGGCCAGCGTGTTTTTCATGTCGTCGGCCGGGCCGATGGCCTGCAGCGTGTAGGGCGCCACCACCGGGGCCTTGTTCACCATGATGTGCTGACCGGCCGTGACGATTTCGGAGGTCTCCAGCAGGCGCCGGCCGTTCAGCGAGATGGCCTCCGCGCCGCCGGAGCGCAGCTCGTTGACGATCTTCAGGAGGTCTTCCGCGTGCACGACGGCGGAGGTGCCGTCCTCCAGCTTGTTCTGCGCCGCCGTCTCCGTGACCGTGACCAACAGGCCGGGCCCGACCACGGCCGGGTAGGTGCCGGCCGTCGGCTCGTGCTTGAGGTCCGCCGGCGGGCGGCTCTTGGAGAGGCGCTCCTGCAGCTCGATCACCTGGTCGGAGAGCTGCTTGTTGGATTTCTCCATGCCCTTGAGCAGCACCACCAGGTCTTCGACGCGGCGGCTCGGGCCGAACTTGTGGCTCTCGGCCTGCGAGCGGTACTGCACGGAGATCAGGGCGCCGATGATGGCGGCCACGGAGGTAACAGGGACGATCCAGCGTTTCACCCTGTGATTATAGCGCCTTCTTCTTCGCAGAAGCGCGCAGCTTGTCCCCGTAGCGCCGCAACCCCGCGCCCAGCTCCTCGACGGAGGCCGGGTTGGCCAGTTCCGGCGCGCTCGCGACCAACCCCTCGAACTTGACCTGGTCGTCGGCCTTGAAGGAGGCGATCAAGGCGCCCAGCTCCCGGCTGCCGCCCACCGGCGAGACCAACGGCGTATCGGACAGCTCGCGCCCGGCCTGCAAGGCGGCCACGTCGCTCAGGAAGGCCGCCAGCACCGTCGTGCCCAGGCTCACATGCAGCTGGTGCTCGCCCTCGCCGGCCTTGAGCAGGGCGGGGGCCGCGAGCGAGGTGCGGCGGTCGCTGCTGCGGCGATCCACCAGGTCCAAGGTGACCAGCACGGCGCGCTGGCCCTGCGCCACCGGCACGTCGACGTAGAAGCTGCCGTCGTAGAAGGTGGTGCCGAGGCCCACGCGACGCCCCGTCATCACGTCCGTCACGGTCACGGGCGAGCCCCCCACACTCCCGTCGGTGCCGACGTTGGCAGCAGGGAGTCCCTGGGATAACCGGGCAGAGCCGAAGATCCGGACGGCACCGTCGCGCACGGCAGTCGTCAGGTCACGTGCAGGCGGCTCCGTGGCCACGGGAGCCGGGCCGGGCTCCTCGATGGCGGGCATCACAAAGGCCAGGCCAGGCACGCGCGGTGAGGCGCAGCCCGTCAAGACCAGCAGGCACAGGCAAGCGACAGCTGCCCTCATGCACATCCCTTCCAGGCGGACTAGCGAGCGGGGGCCTGCGGCGTGGTCAGGTAGGCGTCGATGGGGGCAATCAGGTTGAGCGCGCCGAGGCCGGCCGCGGCGCCCGTGAACAAGGTGGTCTGGCCGTAGAAGCGGCCGTAGAACATCGTGCCCACCAGGGCGGAGTTGAGGCCCAGGTACAACAGGCCGCGCGGCAGCTCGCCCGCGTAAAGCTGGCCGGCGCCGGGCAGCAGGGCCGACAGCGTGGTCGCGACCAGGCGGTTGCCGTTGCCACCCGAAGCCACCGGGGGGTTGGAGCCCGTCGGGCGTTGGGGCGGCTCGTTGCCGCCCTGTTGGAAGCCCTGCTGGAGATCGTCGAGCTGGCTGCGGCCGAGCGTGGCCACCTGGGCGCCGCCGTTGGCGAACTCGACGAGCTTGCCGGCATCGACGTCCATGGGCTCGCGGGCGGCGTCGACCACATGGAAGGCGCCGGCCAAGACGGCCACGCGCCAGTTGCCGTTGTTGCGCTCCACCACGGCCTCGGCGTCCGTCCCCGTCAGGTGGAAGGTGCCCGCCGCCAGGTGGGTCTCGCCCTGGGGCGAGGCGTACAGGTGCACGCGCCCCGTCATGACGCGGGGGGCCAGGCCCTCCAGATCCACCAGGCGCACGATCGTGTTGGCGCCGAGGGTCACGCGTGCGCCGGAGGGCAGCACGACTTCCGCGGCGGAGTCTTCGCCGGTCTTGAGCGTGTCGCCGGCCTTCACGGCGGTGTCGCCGCTGATCGGCGTCCAGGTGGACGACGGGGAGATCGCCCCGCGCAGGGAGCCGCGCACCCACACGACGGTGCCGGTGCTCTCCTGGGCCCAGGCGGGGGCCGCAAGGGCGGGAACGGCGGTGGCGACAAGCAGGGCGAGGGTAGGAAGGCTGCGCATAGCGGGATTATACCCGCCCAAACGACCCTTGCCCGGTGTCGATCCGCACCAAAAGTAAAAGGGGCCCGAAGGCCCCCTGGGTTATGTTGAGCTTAGCCGTTTTTGACCTTGGCGATCATGTCCTTCACGACGGACTTTGCGCGCTCCAGCTGGGTGTCCTTGAAGGCCTTCAGCTGTTGCGGGTTGGGCACGCCGTTCTTGTCGATGTCCACCTTGGGCAGCTCCACCTTGATGTCCGGCTCGACGCCCTTCTTGTGGATGTCGTGGCCGCCGGCCGTCAGGTACTTCTGCGTGGTGATCGCGACGCCGGAGCCGTCGGACAGGGCGTGGACCGTCTGGACCAGGCCCTTGCCGAACGTCTTCGTGCCGATCAGCGTGGCGCGGTGGGTGTCCTTGAGGGCGCCCGAGAGGATCTCCGAGGCGCTGGCGCTGCCGCCGTCCACCAGGACCACCACGGGCTCGTCGGCCCGCACGATCACGTTGCCGGTGGCCTTGAGGTATTGCTTCTCGCCGTCGCGGTTGACCAGCTGGACGATCGGGCCTTCCTTGATGAACATCGAGCCGATCTCGATGGCGTTGGGCAGCAGGCCGCCCGGGTTGCCGCGCAGGTCGATGATCAGGCCCTTCGACTTCTCGAGCTTCTTCAGCGCGGCCTTGAACTCCGCCGAGCCGTCGTTACTCATGAAGGTAGAGAGGCGGATGTAGCCGATCTCCGGGGCGTCCTTCATGGGCTCGGCCTTCACGGCCTTGGTGACGATGTTGTCGCGGGTGATGGCGACCACGCGCGAGTTGGCGGCGCCGTCATGCTTGATGGTCAGCTTGACCGCAGAGCCCTTGGGGCCGCGGATCAGGTTGACGGCCTCGGCCTCGGCCATGTCCTTGGTCTGCTTGCCGTCGATGGCGATGATACGATCGCCCGCCTTCAGGCCCGCCTTGTACGCCGGGGTGTCCTCGATCGGCGCGATCACCGTCAGCTGCTTGTCCTTGATGCCGATCTGGATGCCGATGCCGCCGAAGCTGCCGGAGCGCTCGTCTTGCATGCCTTGGAAGGCCTTGGGGTCCATGAAGCGGGTGTAGGGGTCATCCAGCGAAGACAACATGCCGCGGATGGCGCCGTACACAAGGTCCGTGTCCTTGACCTTGGATTCCACGTATTCGTTCTTCAGGAGGTCGTAAACCTGCAGGAAGGTCGAGAAGCTGGTGGTCTCCGCCTTGACCTTGAGCGGACTGACGCCGACGCCGAGGCCGAACGAGCCGACCATCAAGGCGCCCACGAGCGCGTAATTGGCTACTTTATCTTTCATGAAGGGGATTTTCCTCTCTCCGGAACCACGTGGAGAATATACCCGGCGTCGGGTCCGATTCAGGATACTCCCCCGGATGGAGAGTGGCCACAGCCAAGCTGACCAAATCGGCGCTCCGCTCATGATGGATACGGCGCCCGCCCCTCGAAAGATTTAATGCAGGTAGATGTAGGGGTTGACCGGCGTGCCGTTCTTGCGCACCTCGAAGTGCAGGTGGGGGCCGGTGCTCATGCCGGTGGAACCCACGTAGGCGATGATCTGGCCCTTCTTGACCCGCTGGCCTGCGTCCACCACGTAGCTGGAGGTGTGGCCGTACAGCGTGGTCAGGTCGCCGCCGTGGTCGATGATGACGACCTTGCCGTAGCCGCCGTACCAGCCGGCGTAGATCACCTCGCCGCTATCCGGGGCGTAGATGGGCGTGCCGGCGCCCACGGCCAGGTCGAGGCCATGGTGCTCGATCACGCGGTGGAGGATCGGGTGCATGCGGCCGCCGAAGGGCGAGGTCACGATGGCGTTCGCCACGGGCATGCTGAAGCGGCCCGTGCCGAGCGGCGGGCGGCTGTAGCGGGGGTTGCGCGCCCGCGCGGCTTCTTCGATCGCGCGGCGCTGGGCGATCATGCGGCGGATCATCGATTCGATCTGCCCGTTGTCGGCCTCCAGCTGGGACACGACCTGCTCCGCGGCCTGGCGCTCCGTCTTGATCTTGCCCACCAGGTTCTGCTGGGTGCCCGTCATGTCGGCCAACTGGATCTTCTGCGAGCCGATCACCTCCGTGATGCGGGCGATCGTCTGGCGCTGCTGGGCGTACTGGCGCTGCTGGTGGTGGATCGCCTGGGCCTGGCGGTCCAACGTGTCCAGCAGCTGCGCGTCGTGGTCGCTGATGCGCTTGAAGAAGTGGTAGCGCGTCAGGAACGTGGCCATGTCGGGGGCCGTCAGCAGGGCCTCCCAGCCGTCCAGCGCCTGGTTCTTGTAGATGGCGCGCAGGCGGCCGCCGGCGGCGTGCTGCTGGACGTCGAACTCCTTCTTGGCCTGCGAGAGCTTCGATTGCGTGACCGTCAGCTTCACTTCCGCCCGTTGAAGGCGGTACTGGCTGTCCTGCAGCTCTGTGGAGGTCTGCTCCAGCTTCTGCTGGAGGGTCGTCAGCTCGGCGACGGCGTGGACCTCCTTCTGGCGCAGCGCCTGGGCGCGGGCCCGCTGCCCCTGCAGGCGCGTGTTCAGGTTCTGCTGCTGCTTCTGCAGCTTGGCCTGCTGGGCGCGCAGCTGGGCCGCCGTGACGGCGACGGCCGGCGGCTGGTAGCTGGTGGCCAGCAGCGCGGCAAGGGTCAGGGACGCGAGGAGACGCTTCATGTGGCTTTGGTTCCTATGAGGCTGCGTGGAGTGCTTGGTAGAGGGCGGCGGCCACCGTGCGCGGCAACCCGGATTCCTTGGCCAGGGCGTCCTGACCCAGCTCGCGCAGCTTCGCCACGGAGCCGAACTTCTCGATGAGCTTCTTGCGGCGGGCGGGGCCCAAGCCGGGCACCTCGTCCAACAAGGACAGCGTCATGCGCTTGCCGCGCTGTTGCCGCTGGAAGGTGACGGCGAAGCGGTGGGCCTCGTCGCGGACTTGTTGAACCAGGTGCAGCGCCGGCGAGGTGCGTTCCAGTAGCAAGGCGTCGCGCGCGCCGGGCAGGAAGATCTCCTCTTCGCGCTTGGCCAGCCCGAAGATCGGTCCCGGCTCCGCGCCCGTGGCCGCGATGCCCTCGAGCGCCGCACTCAGCTGGCCCTTGCCGCCATCGATGATCACGAGGTCGGGCCACGGCCAATCGCCCTCGCGGCTGCGGTTGTAGCGGCGCATCAGCACCTCGCGCATGCTGGCGAAGTCGTCGTTGTCGAGCACCGTCTTGAGCTTGAACTTGCGGTACTGGTCCTTGGCCGGCCGGCCGTTGATGAAGACCACCATCGAAGCCACGATGTCCGTGCCGCCCAGGTGCGAGATGTCGAAGGCCTCGATCCGCTCCGGCACTGCCGCGAGGCCGAGCGCGCGCGCCAGCTCCGCCGGCCCGCCGGTCGCGGCCGTGCGGCTCTCGGCCATGTCGACCAGCTTCAGGCGGCCGAGCTCCTGCTCCGCGTTCTTGCTTACCAACCGGATCAGGTCCAACTTGCTGCCTCGCTGCGGCGTCGCCACGACGACCTTGCCGCCGCGGCGCTGGGAGAGCCAGCCCGCCAGGGCGCTCTCGCCCTCGATCTTGTAGGGCAGCAAGACCTCGCGGGGGAGGTTCTCCGTGCGCTCGTAGTATTGCACCACGAACTGTTCCAACAGGTCCGTGACCTCCTCGCCCTCCGCCTTCAGCGTGAAGACCAGGCGCCCGATCACCTTGCCCTGGCGCACCTGGAAGACCTGGAAGACGGCCCGCGTCTCGTCCACGGCCATGCCGATGCCGTCCTGGTCGTCTTCGGGGTCGCCCACCACCTTTTGGCGCTGACGGAAGCTTTCCAACGAATGGAGTTGATCGCGCAGCTTGGCCGCACGCTCGAAATCCAGCTCTTCGGCGGCGGAGGCCATCTCCTTCTTGATGCGCGTCAGGATGCGGTCATGCTTCCCGTCCAGGAAGTCGGCCACGTCCTCCACCATCTTGGCGTAGTCCGCCTGCTCCACCAAGCCCTGGCATGGCCCCAGGCACTTGCCCAGGTGGAAGTTGAGGCAGGGCCGGTTGCGGAACTGGGGGTTCTTGCGCTTGCGCAACGGGAACAGCCGCTCGATCAGGTGCAGGGCGTGGTGCATGCCCGTGCCGTCCGGGTAGGGCCCGAAGTAGCGTGCGCCGTCGGACAGGCGCTGACGCACGACCGTGAGCCGCGGGAAGGGCTCGTTGGTGCCCAGCTTGAGGAAGGGGTACTGCTTGTCGTCTTTTAGCAGGGCGTTGTAGTACGGCCGGTGGTGCTTGATGAGGTTGCTCTCGAGCACCAGCGCCTCCACCTCGTTGCGGGTGGTGATGGTCTCGAGGTCCTCGATCTGGGTGACCAGGGCGCGAATCTTGGGCGACAGGCCGCGGCCGCTCTGGAAGTAGCTGCGCACGCGGTTGCGCAGCACAAGGGCCTTCCCGACGTAGAGGATCTGGCCCAGGGCGTTCTTCATGAGGTAGACGCCCGGCTCCGCCGGCAAGGAATCGAGTCGCTGTTGGAGGCTTTCGTTCAAGGGTTTAGACATAATACGGCCCCCTCATTCTACTATGAACGAGGGGGCCGGGCCGGTAGGCCGCTTTACGATTTGTAAGAATCAGTACACGTCAAACAAGTTCCCCAGACCGCCGCGGCAGGCGGTCAACAGGGCCATCGATGCGATGGCGGCGGCGGCGAAGGCGATACGCTTGATCATGGTCGGTCCTCTCCCCTTATTATGCCCGGCGCTGGGGAATATACTACATAAGCCCCCCAGGAGCTGTGATGCTTAAACCCGTTGACGGCCAAGCGGCCCCCAACCTGTCCTCCAGCACGCTGGGCCCCGGCGCCGCCCCGGCCGCGCCCACCGTGAAGTTCGCCACGGCCATGCAGACCACCCAGAACAAGGTGGCGCAGGACACCATGGTGGCCTTCCTCGCCGAGATCGACGAGCAGGGCAAGCGCCTGATGAAGCACCCGATCCGCGCGGAAGTGGAGCGCTACCGCGCGCTGGTGGGCAAGTTCGTCAAGGAAGCCTCGGCCCAGATGACCACCATGGAAAAGCGGACGGACCGTCGCAACCGCGCGTTCACGCTGATCAAAGAAATCGACAAGAAGCTCGCCGAGCTCACGCAGCTCATGATCGACGGCCAAGCCAAACAACTCGACGTCCTGGCCAAGCTCCAGGAGATCCATGGAATGCTGGTAGACCTGAAGATCTAACCGATCAGTTTACCAACTCTTCAACCAAGCATAGTCTGATGTTAAGTCAGTGTACAGGTCCCGGCCCCGATATCCGTCTGGTGGATATTGTGCCATAGGGGTCAAGATGTACAACTGCTACTACCACCCGAAGACCGAAGGCTCCAACTCCTGCAAGGGTTGCAAGCTTCCTGTTTGCGCGGGTTGCGAGGGCGATCTTGGCTTCTGCCCCGACTGCATGGGCAAGCGTAACGCCGTCCACCAGCTCCGGGCCCTGCGCGGCGCCGTCGAGAAGAAGCAGAAGCTGGCCTCCACGACCGCCCGCCTGCGCCTGGCCATCCGCCAGATGGGCGTCGGCCGTCCGTCCGTCGCTGCCTACTCCGCCCCGTCGGCGCCCGCCACCCCGGCCCGCGCCTCGATGATGACCCGCCCGTTGCCCCCGCTGGACGAGCCGATCGCCCAGCCCTACGCGCCCGCCGCCTCGGTGGCCCCCGCCCGCAAGCCGGCCCGCCGTCGTTCCACGTCCAACTGGAAGTACGATCCCGACAAGCTGGCCTACCGCGCCCCCGAGGGCCTGGCCGCCATCAACAAGAAGCGCCGCCCCGCCCGCCAGAACGCCGGCCAAATGGTCGCCGACGCCCGCGCGGAGTTCCGCTTCACCACCGCCCTGTTCGCCAAGGCCGTCTCGCTGGGCCTCGCGCTCTTCGTCGGCGTGTTGTGCTACCAGCTGTTCTTCAAGGTGGCGCCGGTTGGCAAGCCCGCCGCCCACCCGCTTTACACCCCGCTCACCCAGTCGGAGCGCAAGGTCGTGGATGACACGATCAAGCAGGGCCAGCCGGTCAAGAAGAAGTTCGTGGATCTGCCGGACGCGATGCTGGACTCCCAGCCCCGCCCCGCGCAGCAGCCCCCCGCCGAAGCCTCGACCGCGCGCAGTTCCTTCGCGGAAGCCGCCGCCGTGGCCCGCAGCGTCGCCCCCGCCGCCGCCCAGGTTGCCCCGCAGCCCGTCTACCGCTCGGCTCCCCGCACGGTCGCCGCCGCCTACGTCGCCCCCCGCGCCAACTACGCCGCCCGCCCCCAGCGCGTCGTGTACGGCTCCGCCCCCGCCCCCGCCGCCGCGCCGGCCACCCGCCGCCAGCCGTCGCTGGAATCGGCCATCCACTTCTCCGGCCCCGGCGCCTACAACACCCACCGCGGCAGCGCCAGCAAGGTGGAAGTCATCCACTGGTAAGCCTTCCCGGCCAGCCCCCCGTCCGCGGGGGGCTTTTTCTATGTTAAGATAAGGTGAAGAAATTCAATTTTGGGAGGGGCGGGACCGATGGTCGAGCTGGATCACCTGTTGGGCGTGCGCGGCAGCGCCGCCACCGTCGTGGGATCGGACAACACCGCCGTGACGGTCGGCAGCGGCACCCTGCCGATCTTCGCCACGCCGTCCATGGCCGCGCTGGCCGAGCAGGCCGCCTGCGCCGCCGTCCAGGCCTACATGCCGCTGGGCCGCACCACCGTGGGCATGGGCATGCACATCCGCCACCTGGCGGCGTCGCCGATCGGCCACAACGTCTCCGCGGAGGCCGTGGTGGTGGCGGTCGAGGGCCGGCGGATCGAGTTCAAGATCACCGTGCATGACGAGCGCGAGAAGATCGGCGACGGCACCCACGAACGCTTCGCGATCGACGCCGAAGGCTTCATGAACAAGCTGCTGCTGAAGAAGCCCAAGGGCGCTCATTAGTGAGCCAGGAGCAGGCCGTTCGGCTCACGTCTTTGGCGAAGAGCGCGGGCTGCGCTGCCAAGGTCGGCCCCGGCCAACTTTCCCAGGTGCTCGGCCGGCTCCAGCGCAGCGCTGACCCCCGCCTGCTGGTGGGTTTCGAAACCAACGACGACGCCGGCGTGTTCCAGCTGACGCCGGAGCTCGCGCTGGTGCAGACCGTGGACTTCTTCCCGCCCATGGTGGACGACCCGTATACGTTCGGGGCGATCGCCGCCGCCAACGCGCTGTCCGACATCTACGCGATGGGTGGCACGCCGCTGACGGCGCTGAACATCCTGGCCTTCCCCACCAAGACCTTGCCGCTCGAGGTCCTCGCCGAGATCCTGCGCGGCGGGGCGGACAAGGCCGCGGAAGCCGGCGTGGCCGTGCTAGGCGGCCATTCCGTGGAGGACGAGGTGCCCAAGTACGGCATGGCCGTGACCGGCACGATCCATCCCCAGCGCATCCTGACCAACGCGGGCGCGCAGGCGGGCGACCGGCTGCTGCTGACGAAGCGCATCGGCGTGGGGCTGTTGACCACCGGCATCAAGCGCGGGCTGATCAGCCCCGAGGGGGAGCGCGCGGCGATCGCCAGCATGGCGCAGCTGAACAAGCTCGCTGGCGAGGTGCTGGCCCGACGCGGCGCCCATGCCTGCACCGACATCACCGGCTTCGGCCTGTTGGGCCACCTGAACGAGATGGCGCGCGGCAGCAACCTGCGCGCGGAGATCAGGTTCGCCGCCGTGCCGATCTTCGAAGAGGCCCTGGCGTTGGCGCGGGCCGACGAGGCGCCGGGCGGCACGGAGCGCAACCTTGCCTATGTCGAGCAGTTCGTGACCTTCGCCGAGACGCTCGATCGGGGCCAACGCTTGGTCCTCGCCGACGCTCAGACCTCGGGCGGCCTCCTGATCGCCACCAACGAGGCCGACACGCTGAAGGCCGATCTCGAAGCCGCGGGCGTCACGGTCTGGGAAATCGGCCGCATGGTCGAAGGCTCTGGCATCACTGTAGCCTAGTTCCCTCTCCCTTTACGGGGGAGGTGCCGACAGGCGGAGGGGGCTAACCGTCCCCGCAAGCCCCATACTCGGCCGCATTGTCCGTCGTCGTCGCATCCGGATCCAACTGCCCCGTCGCCGGGTCGTACGTCGTCCAGAAGATCACCTTGCGCGCCACCCCGTCCTTGGTCAGCGTGCAGAAGCCGGTGATGCCCATGTGCCCGTTCGAGAAGGTCACGGCCTCCACGTAGCGGAACTCCGTCGGCACGGCAGGCACAAACGACGCCGTGAGTGCGGCCGTGAGCCCGGTCGTGGCGGCCGGCGCGAGGCGGGCAACGCAGGCAACAGGGGCCTGCGCACGGGCGGCAATTGACGAGGGCGCCAAGCGCTGCGCGGTCGTCGGCATGGTGCCGCAACCGGCCAGGAGGGTGAACAAGCAGCCGAGGGCAACGAGCCTGGACATAGGAGCTCCTTTTCGAACGGGACGCTGTGTCCTTATCGGATATTAAGGCCAGCTTAATTCTTATCCAGACGCTAAGCCTGGGTTAAGGACGCAATAACCGCCTTGAAACGAACGGCCGAGGATCCGCCCGGGGCAAGCCTTATGCTACGATCACGGACCATGTCCAAGATCCAGCGCCTGCCCATCCATGTCGCCAACCAGATCGCCGCCGGCGAGGTGATCGAGCGGCCCGCGTCCGTCGTGAAGGAGCTGGTGGAGAACGCCCTGGACGCCGGCGCCACCCGCATCACCGTGGAAGTGGGCCAGGGCGGCCGCGACCTGCGCGTGACGGACGATGGCGAGGGCATGAACGAGGAAGACGCCCGCCTGGCCTTCGAGCGCTTCGCCACCAGCAAGCTGCGGGACGCCGAGGAGCTGTGGAACCTGGCTACCATGGGCTTCCGCGGGGAGGCCCTCGCCAGCATCGCGGCGATCGCCCGCGTCGAGTGCGTCACCCGGCCGCGCGGCGGGGATCGCGGCAGCAAGATCACGATCCACGGGGGCGCCGAGCCGATCGTGAAGCCGGCCGGCTGCCCGGAAGGCACCAGCATCCAGGTGGCCGACCTGTTCTTCAACACCCCGGCGCGCGTGAAGTTCCTGCGCGCCGCCGCCACCGAGCAAGGCCACATCAACGACGTGCTGGCCGGCCTGGCCCTGTGCCACCCGGCCGTGGACTTCCGCCTGCTGGTGAACGACCGCGAGGTGCTGTCGACCGTGGGCGCCGGCACCCTGCGCGAAGTGGCCGCGATGCTGTTGGGCGACGACCTGGCGCTGGACATGACGGAGGTGGAGGGCGGTTCCCCGATCGGGCGCGTGCACGGGTTGGTTTGCCGGCCGGACCGGGTGCGCGGCGATCGGTCGCAGCAGTGGTTCTTCGTGAACCACCGCTGGGTCAAGCACCCGTTGCTGGCGCGGGCGGTGGAAGAATCATTTAGCGGGCACATCCCCCCCGGCCGTTACCCCACCTTCCTGCTCTTCCTGGAGCTCGACCCCGGCATGGTAGACATCAACGTGCACCCGGCCAAGAAGGAAGTCCGCCTCGGCCAGACCCAGCGCGTCTTCTCGCTGATCAAGGACGCGGTGATGCGTGCCTTCACCCGGGACGGGCTGTCCGTCTACGACGGCGCGGTGGACGACGTCGCCTATGCCCCGTCGGCCTTCCCCAGCCGGCCCGCCGTGTTCGCCCCGGCCGCCGCCATGGCCGCCTACGCGCCGCCATCGCTCTTTCGCGAGGCGGCACCGGCCTATGAAGCCTCCCAAGGCCTGCCCCGCGAGCTCAACGGCCTCCGCGTGATCGCCCAGCTCCACCGCACCTACATCCTGTGCGAGCACCCGGATGGCCTGTTCCTGTTAGACCAGCACAACTCCCACGAGCGTTGGCTCTATGAACAACTGGGGCCCGTCGATGTGGTGTCCCAGGAACTGCTGATGCCGATCGCGCTGACGTTGAACGTGACGGAGCGGGCCGCGGCCGAAGAGTTCCAGGCGCGCCTGGCGGAGCTGGGCTTCGTGGTCGAGCCCTTTGGGCCGGACACCTGGGCGGTCCGCGCCATCCCCGCGCTGCTGCCGCTACGCGAGGCCGAGGCCACGGTGCGCGAACTGCTCTCACGCGGGGAAGCCGTGGGCGTGGTCTCGCGCCAGCCGGACGACGACCCGCTACGGCGCACCATCGCCTGCCATGCCTCCGTGCGGGCCGGGGACGTGTTGACCCACGAGCAGATGGAGCAGATCATCGAGCGGTTGAAGGAGACCCGCCATCCGCTGACGTGCCCGCACGGGCGACCGACGGGGATCATGGTGTCGATGGCGGAGCTGAACCGACGCTGCTTGCGGAGCTAGAACACCCAGCCCAACCGCCCCGTTGGCCCGCTCCAATCCTGGTCCAGCTGGTTGGTGGCATCGTGCCCCCAATGCCCCAGCGAGTACCCGAGCGCCAGCCCGACAGGACCTAAATCCAGCCTGACTTCGCCGCCGGCGCGGTAGCCCAACATCGGCAGCACCGAAGCCAAGCCGGGGTTGTCCATCTTGCCGCCATACAGGTAGCCCAGCTGGCCGGTCCCGACCAGCGAAAGCGGGCCGATCACGCGCCAGCCCAGGCCGCCACCCAACGAGGCACCCAGGCCAACCCAGCCGGTCGAGAGGTAATCGTCCGACGGCAGGTCCGCCAGCGTCCCGTTGGTGGGGCCCCCGGAGGTGGCGCCGCGCACGACGCGCACCAGCACGCCCGGCCGGCCCATCAGCTCGAAGCCCCAGGGCAGCGGCAGGCGTCCCAGCACGCCGAAGTCGACTTCGTAGTCGTCGCGCTTGTGTTGGATCGTGATCGCCCGCTGGGCGGCTTGGTCATCCGCGAAGGTGTAGCTCAGGCCGCGGAAGTGCACGCTCGCGCCGAGGTTCGGCGTCAGCAGCTGGTCGTAGGACACGCCACCGGCCACCACGTTGTCGACGCTGCCTTGCAGCTTCCCGGTCGGGTAGACCTCGCGCACGTTCAACAGGAACTCGCCGCCCAACGCCAGGCCGGAGCCGAAGACCGGGACGGCGGCGGGCTCGACCGAAGGGGCCACGGAAGGCAGCGGCTCGAACGGGATCGAAGGCTGGGGCGTGGGGACGATCGTGGGGACGGGGGTCGGCAGCGGCGTCGGCGCCGGGGTCGGCTGTTCGGTCGGCGCGGGGGTCGGGATCTTCGTCGGCTTGGCGGTCGCAACCGGCGTGGGCGTGGGCGCCTTGGGAGCCTGGGTGGCCATCGGCACCGCATGCGGCCGCGGCGTCGGCATGCCGGGCGGGTACCAGGGGTAGGGCGTCGGCGCCACCATCCGCGGTGCCGGCGTGGCCGGCGCCAGATACGGCTTGGGCAGCACCGGCGGCGTGTACGGCGGGATGTAGGGCGCCACGTAGGGCGTTGCCACGACAGGGGGCTGATACGGCGTCGGCTTCACGTAAGGCGTAGGACGCGGGGTGGCCGCCGGCGGGCGCCAGCCACCGACCGGCGTCAACACCACCAGCATCCGGTCGCCCTCGAACGAGACGCGGAACTGGCCGCGCAGCTGCTGCCGCAACGTCAGCGTGACGCGCGCGCGCCGTCCCACCATCGTCAGCTCGAACTTGGCTACCAGGCCGTTGGCAAAGGCCTGGCTGGCCGGCGCCATGGACCCGACCAGCGGGAAGTCGAGCACCAGCCGCGGCGGGTTTCCCAGCTCGATCATCGTCGGCACCACGCCGGCGGGCAGGCGCAGCGACAAGGTCTGCGACGCGGCCTGGTAATCCGCCATGGCGACCTGCGCCTCGACGGCCGGGGCGGGAGCCAGGGCGAACGCCAGGGCCAGGCCCAGCGCCACGCAGGCGGCGTTCAGGCGCCTCATGCCGGCACCTCCGTAGCCACGGCGCTGACAGGAGGGATCTCGCGGGGCACGGGGAGCTTCAAGCTGGGCACGGGCACGGGCGTAATGCGCGGCGTGGGGCCCGTCACCGGCGGCGTGGTGGGCACCGGCGTGAAGTGCGGCTTGGGCGATAAGTAGGTCACGGGCGAAGGCGAAGGCAGCACCTGGTCGGGTCCGGGCGCCATCGAGGGCACCACGGCGATCACCACCCGGTCGGCCATGAATTGGATGGTGGGGCGGACCTTGAGCGGTGCGCGCAAGTACAAGATCGCGCGGGAGCGGCTGCCCACGTGCACCACGTCGTAGCGCGTGACCACCCCGGTCGCGAACGCCGCGCCGCCCGGCGCCACGGAGGTGCCGGCGAACTCGACTTCCTGGCGCGCGGGGTGGCGCAGCTCCAGCACCTTGGGCACCTCGCCCGGCGGAAGGCGCAAGATCAAGGACTGGGAACCTACCAGGAACTGCACCTGCGCGCCATCGGCCGCCGGTGGCAGGGGGGAGGGGGTGCCGGCCATCAAGGGCACGTCGGCCTTTTGCGCGCGCGCGGCCGTGGCCAGGCCGGCCGTCAGCAGCAGGCCCGTCCCCACGATCCGCAGCATCCGTCCGCTCATGCGCGTCCCTTCGCCTTGGCCTTGCCGACCGGGTGCTCCCCGGCCACCGCCTCCGCGGAGGCCCACTTGCCTCGTCGATTATAGTAGTGGCAGGCCTCGGTCAGGAAGCAAGCGTCGCACTTCGGCGAGGGCGCCTTGCAGATCTCCCGGCCGTGCCAGATCAGCCAGTGGTGCGCTTCGGACCACAGCTCACGGGGCAGGTTCTTCATCAGTTGCTGCTCCGTGCCGTCGACCGTTCCGTGATCGGCCAGCCCCAGGCGGTTGGAGACGCGGTACACATGGGTGTCCACCGGGATCGCGGGCACGGCAAAGGCGTTGCTAAGCACCACGTTGGCGGTCTTGCGGCCCACGCCGGGTAAGGCGACCAGCGCCTCGTAGTCGCAAGGGACCTCGCCGCCGTGGTGCTCGAGCAGCAGCCGGCAGGTCGCCACGATGTGCTTCGCCTTGGTGTTGGTCAGGCCGATCTTGGCGATCCAGGGCACCAGGGCCTCCGGCGTCAGGGCGCCGATCTCCGCTGGGCCCGGCAGGGCGTCGAAGAGCGGCCGCGTGACCACGTTCACCATCTTGTCGGTGCTTTGGGCCGACAGGATCACCGCCACCAGCAGCTCGAACGGGTTGCGGTAGTCGAGGCCGGAGCCACGGCCGCCGTACCGCTCGCCCAGCGCCGCCAGCACCCGCTTGCGCGCGGCGGGCGGCAGGAAGCTGGGCACGGCTACTTGGACGCCGTCGCGTCGGCGGAAGCAGTCGTGTCGGGCGACGCCGCCGGGCTCGCCGCATCGCCGGACACGCCGGGCACGAAGAGCGTCATGTGGCCGGAGGCCGGGTCCTCGTCGTCCAGCGAGACGTCCACGATGTAGACGCCGGGCGTCAGCTTGCTGGTGTCGATCTGGGCCGTCAGGCCGTCCTCGTCGTCCGGCGCATCGTCCGGCGGGATGACGACTTCGGGGTGATCCTTGACCACGAAGGTCGCCTTCGCGGCGCCCGTCTTGGGCGGGAAGTACCGCAACGCCACCTTGCCGTTTTCCGGCGAGGGATAGAGCACGGGTGAGGTGTTCGAGCCGATGGGGCTGTAGAAGCAGCTGCTCATCAGGGGAGCGGCCAGGACGCCGATCATGACGGCGGGTGCAAACCAAGTGCGCATGTCCACTCCCTAGTACACGATGTTGAGCTTGGCATACGGCCCCGTCCAGCTCTGTGACAAGTTCTGGTTCGTCGCCGAATGCGAGTAAGTGGTGTAGTTATACCCGAGCGTTGCGCCCAGGAAGCCGAAGTCGAGCCGCGCTTCGGCACCGGCGCGGATGCCGAGCAGCGGGAAGATCGAGGCGACGCTGGCCTGGTTCATGCTGCCGGCCAGGAGGTAGTTGACCTCGCCCAGGCCGGCAAGCGAAAGGGGGCCGAAGACGTGGTAGCCCACGCCGAGCTGGAAGTTGGCACCGTAGCCCAGCCAGCCGGACGTGAGGTAACTTTCGCCCAGGGTGTCGGCGGCCAGCGCGTCGCCCTTGTCGGCGCCGTCGGCATCGAGCGGCTGGGCCGTGGTATCCACCGTCACCATGCGCAGGGCGATGCCCGGCTGGGCGAAGAGCTCCAGGCCGGATCCCAGTGGCAGGCGGCCGCGCACGCCCAGGTTGCCCTCGTAGTCACCGCGCTTGTGGCGGATGCGTACGCTGCCGGAAACGGCTTCGGCGTCTTCCAGGGTGTAGCTCATGGCGTGGCCCCCCAGGCTGATGCCCACGTATTGGTTGAACATCTGGTCCCAGCCGAAGTTGCCGCCCAGGTTGAAGCCCACGGAGCTGT